>SHOL01000022.1 GCA_004294945.1 Treponema sp. | reverse complement strand
ATACAGGAAGTCATTTCATACCGTAAAGAGGCAGAACTGACCTTCGCAAACCGAAGATCCTTACGTACAAGGGGAAAAATAATACCCGTTTTTTACCTCGGGATATTATTCGGTGCGACAGAATCTGACGAGACTGAAAGCAAACACATTCTGGTAGTCGACTATCTGGGAGAAACTGTCGGTATCATAGTCGATGAAATCGTCCAGCATGTCTCACAAATCTATAAGCCGCTTCCGAAATCGATGTCGTCGCTGCGGCCTGTGCAGGGCTTCGTGTATGACGAGAATTTCGATATGGTCTATGTTCTGGTTGTTCCGGAGATTATTCAGCGGTTCAGGCGTAGCCGAAATATCGAAGCTAAACGCCGCTTTTCTCCTGAAATGTCCGAGTTCAAGCGAATTTTGGTGGTGGACGATTCTTTTTCCACCCGAGAAATCGAAAAAGCTATACTTTCCCTTGAAGGCTACAATATTGAAACTGCAGTGGATGGAATCGAAGCTCTGGAGATTCTCCGCCGGCAGCACTTCGATCTGGTTGTCACTGATCTCAACATGCCGCGCATGGACGGAGCCACTCTGATAGGCAATATGAGACGGGATGATAAATTCGCTTCGATACCGGTTTTAGTCGTTTCGTCCGAAAGCGATACCGATAAGAGGCGTGAGCTTCTCGATTCCGGTGCTGACGGATTTATTTTGAAGGCCGATTTTGATCGGGGAAATCTGGTGCAGGAAGTCAGGTATCTGCTGTCCCGCACTGCCGGTACACAGGGGTAGTCGATATGGATAATGCAAGACAGCTTACTGTTCTGCTGGTGGACGATTCGGATCTGGTAGCGTGTGTAGTTACAGAGTTTCTTGAGCAGCTTGGAATGAAAGTAGTCAGAGGCTCGAACGGAGCAGAGGGTGTCGAACTTGCCTATTCGTGCGTTCCTGATGTGATCGTGATGGACGCTGAGATGCCCTTGATGCAGGGCTACCTGGCAAGCCGGCTGCTCAAGAACCAGCGTGGCGTTCGCGATATCCCCATAATCATGCATACCGGACATTCCGAAGACAAGGACAAGTATTGGGCAATGGCTTCCGGCGCGGATGATTTTGTTCCAAAGAATTTCGACAGTCTGCATACCCTTTCAGCTGCGATAACCCGACTGGTTGTTCCGGGGTCTATCGACACCGATGTCATTGCGCGCGACGGGGCATCTTTAACCCGGGACCGTCTTTTTGAGATGCTCGGTTCAGTTTTGGACCGTCAGCTTTTTTCTGCAAGTTTGACTGACAGCCTTGCGAAAATCGGAAAGTATATGACTTCTCTGCCCGAAACCGCACACGATCTTCTGTCTCTCGTATATCGGGTGTGCGAACCGCATATCTCGGTTTTGTTGACCCGATACGATCGCAAGGCTGTAGCCTATGTTCTTGCCGCAAAAAATATCCCTGCAAAGGAAATTCATGATTTTGTCAGTGTATGCCTCAGCGATTTTTATCATTTTTTCCCGGATCTGGATTTAGTATCTGTCCATAAGCACATATTCGAAGACACGTATCCCTGCCCCTGCAACCGAATAGAGGGCGGCACTATCAGCTCGTACACCTCGGTTCAGCTTCCCGGTCGGGGCGATTCGGTTATCGGAACCTTGCATGTCGGAAACTGTACGAACAACTATTTCTCGGAACAGGTCAGGCTCAATCTGGAGCAGTTTGCACTGAATGCGGGCATGGTGCTTGATAATGCAATATTGTTCAATCATACGAATGAAATGCAGATTCGCATTAAAAATGCCTTTGCTAAATATGTTCCGGGCGAGGTAATCGATACTCTTATTTCCCGCAATCCAACAGACGGTGTGCTGGCTGGCGAAAAACGGACTGTTACCGTACTTTTTTCCGATATTCGCAATTTCACCCGTATTTCCGAAGAGAATACCGCCGATTCAGTGGTCGAGCTTTTGAACAAGTACTTTAATATGATGGTCTCGATTATTAAAAAGCACGGCGGTACGATCGACAAATTTATCGGGGACGCTATTCTGGCTGTTTTCGGTGCGCCGACCAGCTACCCGGACAATACGGTCCGCGCAGTGAAGTCTGCGATCGAAATGGTTGAAGCGCTGCCCCATCTGAATACTGACGATCTATGGATGCCCGATTCGGGCTTCGATATTGGTATCGGAATTCATGCTGGAGAAGTAATTGTCGGGAATATCGGTTCGCAGGAAAAATCCGAGTATACGGTGATAGGGGATACCGTCAATCTGGCATCGAGGATCGAAGGACTGACCAAGCACTACCGCCGTAAAATAATCGTCAGCGACTGCATTGCTGCCGAACTCGGACCGGGATATCCGCTGAGGGAAATAGACTCGGTGCGGGTGAAGGGAAAGGCCTCTGCAACGCGTTTGTATACCGTGATGACCGCTGAAGAGTCCGGAAACGTCATTTTCAACGATCTGTATTCAAAAGGTTTATCAATGTGCCGGCTCGGGAACTGGTCGACTGCGGGAGAGTATCTGTCAAGGGCACTGGCCGCTCGGCCCGAGGATCACTCGTCCAGAGTGCTTCTGGAACGCTGCAGGCAATACGCCGAGAATCCCCCGGAAGCATGGGACGGCAGCGAAGTGCTTGACTTCAAATGATAAAACGCGCAGTGCCGCGTTCGACCTGATGTATCCCCTCCGAATTCTGCTGCGAAAGCTCAAGCACACTGGAAACCGCATGAGCAATTTCCGAAGTTCCCTGCTTCATCTCATCGATGTTGTCGAGGATTTCCTTTGTCACAGATACCAGATTCTGCATTTCTCTGACGATGTTCCGGCTTCCGGTATTCATTTCCTTCGATCCTGATTCGACTTCCCAGGTGATCTGCTTGAGCTTTTCAAGCGACTCAAGAACCGTTTTGCTTCCGGTGCTCTGTTCATCCATTGCGTTGCGTATCTCGTTCTGCTGATCGGCAACACTTGCAACAGAGGAACGGATAGCCTCAAAGTTTCCGTTGGTTTTATCGATTCCTTCGACAATACGGGACACCAGCGAACGAAGCGAACCGAGCGACGCGGCTATCGACTTTGATTGCTCAGACGAGTTCTCGGCCAGTTTTCGTATTTCATCTGCGACAACTGCAAATCCCTTTCCTGATTCTCCGGCATGGGCTGCTTCTATCGCCGCATTCATAGCCAGCAGATTTGTCTGGGCTGCAATTGCATTGATAACCTCGTTGGCTTCGAGCACATATTCCGACGCTTTTGCAATTTCCTGAACGATAGCCGTCACTTCGCCGATCTGCATGTAGCCGTCTATCGACGTTTGCTGCAATGCCGTTATGCTGGTCATCCCGGTATCGATAGTGCGCGTAACGGTTTGAATATTCGCGATCATCTGCTCGATTGCGGACGAGCTTTCTGCCAGCGTGTCGGTCTGATCCTCTATCTGGCGGTTGAGTGATTCAATGTTCCGGGTTATTTCCTCCACTGTTGAGGAGATTTGCGAAACCCCTGCGGACTGTTGTCCTGTTTTAGTCTGTATCGAGCCGATATTTGCATCGATCTGACTGATTGCAGCTGAGGTTTCTTCCATGTTTGACGAAAGACTTTCTGCATCCTTTTTGAGAACTTCGACCGAATCCCGTATGGTGCGGATTATTGACGCTAGATTTTCCCTGAATGTATTGAAGTACTGTCCGAGCTCTCCGCATTCGTCGCCGGAGGTGATCGGCAGGCTTTTGGTCAAGTCTCCGCCGCCTGAGGATATTTCCTTGAGCGCATCTTTTGCCCGACGCAAAGGAGCCAAAAACCAGTTGACGAGCAGGGTATTGACGATGATAAAAAGTGCCAGACCTGCAATCAGGACAATAACGCTGAAGGTTATCGATTTATAGGTTGTTTCGAGTACCTCGGAAACCGGAGCTTCGGTGCAGAATACCCACCAGTTCTCGTTTGTTCCGAATCGCACTGGCAGAAAACAGCGTATGGATTCCGCACCCGATTCCGGAGATGTTTCCCGGATGGAACTGGCCTTGCCTGTTCCGAGTTTTTCCAGAATGATACCAGGTAAGCCGTTTTCCCATTCGGGGGCGAGCGTGCCGATCCTGTCCGGATCGGGATGTGTCACAATAATCCCCTCGGTGGAAATGAGCCTGCCGAAACCTGTGGAATAGAGTGCAAGGTCTCCGAGGGTGTCCTGCAACAGCGATGGAAGAATATCGATGCCGATAACGCCGATGAATGTACCGTCGGGACGTGTCGCAGGTACAACAAGTGAAAGCATGAGCACTTCGCTTCCGTCGACTTCATATAGATACGGTTCTGTGATGAATTCAGTGCCTGTCTCCTTCGGAATCCGGTAAAAATCCTCTCCGTATTCTCCCGATGCTTCGGGCACCTCGAAAAGAGCCCTTTTTCCGTCCCGATAAAAATAGGGATTGAAGATACCTTCCGAGTCTGCGCCCATGTCGGTTTTTCCTTTCCAGGGAGCGTCGTTCCCTTCTAGGGCATCCGGTTCCAACTGAGCCCAGACTGCATAAAAAGTGTTGTTTTCGGTGAGAATATTTCCAAGGAAGGTTAAAAACACGTTCCGGCGAATTTCCGGAGAAAAGCTTTCATAGTTCCCCAGCATCAGTGCTGTAGCCCGTGCAACGTTGAGGGGCTGTTCGAGTATGGTCTTGGCAAGATTGGCGTACTCGCCCGAAATGGCTGCCATGTAATCAATTGTTCGTTCTTCTGTGTTCCGGGACATCCTGAGGATAGTCGTCGCACCGCTTGCCACAGAAATGATTGACATGATGATTCCGGTGATAAGCATCAGCTTGTTTCGCAATGATCGAAAGGCTATTTTCATAATTTCTCCTGACGGATTTTGTTTTTGCTCATGTGAGGCTCTTTCAAAACTTTCCGAGTTTTGAAAGAGCCTCATATAAGTAGGATATGCTATATCCTGTAGTTTTTCACGAACTATCGTTCAAAGATGCAGAAAAATCAGTGCCGCGCGCCCAGCGCGAATCGCCCAGCGCGAATCGCCCAGCGCGAACCGGCAAGCGCCGTGCGGTCGTCGCTTGCCGGCCATGGCAGGCGGGATGGGCTGGACGGTGTTGACAAAAGTGAGCGCGAGTTGTTCCATCAATAGTATGATTGAACATTCGGGCGAAATCGCCGCTTTTGGTACTTCTGTTGCATGGACAATTGGTCCGCTTCTTATGGAACGGGCGGTGAGGCGATCGGGTGTTATGGCGGTAAACACCCTTAAAGTACTATTCGCCACGATCTACCTTGCCCTCCTGGCCTGGATGCTCAACGGTTCGCTGTTCGATGCGCGCATTGCACCGACCTCTTTTGCTCTGCTTGCATCGTCCGGAATCATCGGTTTCGTTGCCGGCGATTATTTCCTGCTGCACGCCTACAGCCTGATCGGCGCACGCCTATCGGTTCTGCTTTCGTCGCTGTCGGTGCCCATGACCGCGATTGCTGCGTTTGTATTTCTCGGCGAACATCCGGGATTGAACGGTTCGGCCGGAATCGCGCTGTGTACTGTCGGTGTCATGTATACGGTGCAGTCGGGCAAAAAAAACGCGCAAAAAGCACCAGCGACCCCGCCAACCGGCACACTGCCGGGCAGCCAAACCGACACACCGGCGGTTCCAGGTGTCGATTCGGCAAGCAGGGAATTGTCTGCCCGGTATCGCACGGGTGTTGTGTACGGTTTTCTTTCGGCGCTGTTTACCGTGTGCGCTACCTTTATGACCAAGGCCGGCTCGGCCGGAGTCGGGACAGTAACAGCTACCCAAATCCGGATTGGAAGCGCGTTCGCCGGTTTTACCCTGTTTGCGCTTGCAACCCGCAAGCTTCCGGAAGTAGCGGCGGCGGTGCGTGATGCGCGAGGCATAACCGTAATTGCCGTTGCTTCGATTTTTGGCCCGTTTATCGGTGTTGCGCTGCTTCTGTATGCAATCCAGCATTCGAATGCAGGAATCGCCGCTGCGCTCAGTTCTCTGTCTCCGGTCCTGATCCTCCTTCCGTCCCGTTTTCTGGACAAGCGGCGGATAACTGCGGGGGAGGTTGGCGGGGCGCTGATTACGACGGCCGGTATTCTGTTGATGTTCGGGATTTTTTAAAAGGAAGGTTATACATGAAACGAAGGTTTTCGGCATTGATTCTGTGCCTCTTGTGTGCGGCTCCGTTTTTCGGGATCGGTGTATCCGAATCCGCACGGTACACCCCGGAGTCTTACGCAAAAACTCTTGGGCGCGAGCTCGGGCACAAACTGGACGAATACGAGCGGGCGATAGCCGAGGCAACCTGGCTCTGGTACAACCAGAAATGGAAATCGGAATGGGATGCCGAGCGCTTTGAGTATGCGGTAGAAAAAGGTGCGGCGAACTGCGTGAACCCTGCCATGCTGACTGCGGCGAAAGCCGGCAAGTTCGGAGAAGACGTACTGAAGGCGCTGATAGTTGCCGCCGGAGATGCGGCAGAGGCCTTTTCGGACTGGGTCGAGCGCAACGCCGAACGCTACAACAAGCGGACCAAATGAGCGGAACCAGCGATCACAATTCTGTAAACGGCGGACTGACCGAAGAGCAACAATCTTTGTTGGACCTGGCACAGGCGCGCATGCCGTTCGGGAAGTATGCGGGCATGCGTCTGTTCGAACTGCCGGAAACCTATGTACTGTGGTTCAAGAACAAGGGATATCCGGAAGGAAAGCTGGGAAACCAGCTTCGGGCCATCGAAGAAATAAAGACGAACGGGCTGGAATATTTGCTGCGCGACCTGGTAGACGCTCAGCCGAGATTCGGGTCGTAGACTGCCCGTTCTCCGCCGATATACGGACACCTGCTTCGGGCTAGGATCAGGTTTGCGTTCCCTATGCTCCTGACTCCGGTTCTGACGGGAACTGCGACGGGCCTCAGATGCATGCCGATCAGCGTGCCACCTATGTCCACCCCGAGCCCGGCGCATACCGACTGAACGAGCACTGCATCCTTGATCGACTTCAGTGCTGCAGCCGCAAAAGCGCCTCCGGCCCGCATCTGGGGAATGGCATTAACCCGGACAAGCCGGTGCTCTTTCTGCACCGCTTTTTCGATGACGAGCGCACGGTTGAGGTGTTCGCAGCACTGGGCTGCAAGATGAATGCGGTATTCCGCGCAGACCGGCACAAAAGCCCGCAGAAGCGTTTCCGCTATTTCGAGGCTTCCCGCCGTACCGATTTTTTCACCGGCGATTTCGCTGGTGCTGCAGCCCACAACAAGAATTTCTCCCGGCTCGGGTTTTGCGATGCGCAGCAGTTCTCTGAGTGCCGATTCGGCTTCTGTGTGAATGGTTTCGATCATACGTGAATACAGGGTAGCGTATTTGCAGTCTTGACGGAAGCGGCTCGACCCGGGAAAATCAGGTATGGAACAGACTGTAGAACTAAATGCTCACAACAAGCAGGAATATCCGCCGATGCATACGGTGGAGCACATCCTGAATCAGGCTATGATCCGCCTGTTCGGATGCCCCCGGTCGTTGAACACGCATATCGAACGGAAAAAAAGCAAATGCGATTACGTACTCTCCGCCGCGCCGACTGATGCGCAGATTGCAGAAATCGAAGCCGAAGTGAACCGGGTAATCGAATCGGATCTGCCGGTAACTGAATCGTTCATGAGCCGCGCAGACGCCGCTGCTGTGGTTGATCTGCGAAAGCTTCCCGAATCAGTTTCCCAAACCCTGCGGATTATTCAGGTAGGTGATTACGATATCTGCGCCTGCATTGGCTCGCATGTTTCTTGTACATCCGAAATTCCTGGACGATTTAAAATTATTTCCAGCGATTACCACAGCCCGACATGGAGGATTCGCTTTCGCCTTGAATGATGTGTGCGCTGAACGTACCTGCGCGTTCGCACTCGCTCCGGACCGGTTCGATTCCACCGAACTGACCGCCCTGCAGAAATTGGCATCCCACCCAGGTCATCAGCTCGGCCTGTTCAGGAGTGTCGATGCCGCGTGAAGCGATACTGAATCCGAGCCGGGTCAGATAGCTGATTGTTCCTGCAAGGATTGTCCGTGTTCTTTTATTCGCGATTCCGTCGCTCAAAATTATCTCGTCGAATTTGATAAGGTTGAACGGAAGGTGGGGCAGAAGGCCGAGGTCGGTGAAACCGGTTCCGTAGTCGTCGATAAAGAGGCGTACGCCTGCTTCGATCAGAAACTGCATGCCTTCCTTTAGCTGTTCTCCGGCTGTGGTAATTGCTGTTTCGCCGATGCCGAGGTACAGGGCGTCGGGTCTGATTCCGGTGCCGGAGATAACTGCCCACACGTCGCGGTGCCATCCGACGCTGACGCACTGGGCGGCGGACAGCGATACCTGTATGGTTTGAAGCCGGTTTCCCATTCCGTTCGTTGCAACAAACCAGTGGCATGCGTTCTCAAGGAGCATGGTGCCGGTCTTTGCCGAAAGTCCCACCTCGCCCGCAATATCGAACAGTTCCCGGTGGGGAATGCGCTCTCCGGAAGGCAGCGTCAACATCGACGTGATTTCCGCGGTGCGGGTTTCCGATTTTGTTACATCGAAAATCCCTTGAATTCCCAGTTCCAGTGTGCCGGTTGCCAGCACGTTTTTCAGCGCTGCCGCGATGCCGGCTTTTATGGTCCATGCGCCGGGGACAATGTCTGAAGCATAAAAAACATGGCGATCCCCGATCAGGTCGGATACTTTGAGTATTCCGGAAATTCTGTCCATTGCGTCGGAGAATGTCAGAAAATGCTCGGGAAACGAGAGAACGCCGACTTGGACCGACAGTTCGACCTGCACAGGATCGAGGTCCCACACTGCATACGCGCGTTCCAACATGTCCAGGGCCAAATACTGTGCAGCTGTCGAGTCGCGGCTGCCCTTGAGCATAACTGCATACGCGCCTTCGTCGAGCCGGGCTATTACGGCGGCCGGAGGTACTTTCGCTGCGATCCATTCGTAAAATGATTGTGCAAGCTTTCTATAGACAATAACTTCGAGAAGCTCAAGCAATTCGCGAAAGTCAGGGCTGTAGACAACAACGACAGAAAATGGAGTTTTCGCGACGATCAGACGCGAGAATGCCTGTTCGAACATGGTTCTGGTTACCGCTCCGGTTTGCGAATCGGTTGCGCTTTTCGGGTGCTGGAGGGTTACGAACATAAATAGTACGCCTAATGATGCGCAGAACGCTTCAAGCATGATACCCGGGATAAGATGTTGTACCGCAATACCGGTGACGCAGAATAGCAGAAACATCATACCGGCAACTTTTCGCGCCCGGGTCAGAAACGGTCCTCCCCGGAACAGCAGCAGCGCGGTCAGCAGCAGATAGCCGCCGACAATTGCGTACAGGGCAGCAAACGCGGGCCCGTGGCGGTATATTCCTCTTGGGTCTATATAAAAAAGCAGGCGGGTTGCGGGGTTCACGGCTATGAGCAGCAAGCCGGCACTATACGGCAGGCCCCACACAAGTTGAAAGATTCCGGTTCTTTTAGCTGACTGCGATTCGTTGAACAGGTAGTAGACAACGAGCGGCAGTATGGAGAAATTGGCCAGATAATACAGGCTTGTCAGAATCAGTACCGGCATCCGGCCGGATCGGGGCAGCTGATTGGTTGCGATCGAGCTGAGCAGGCTGAACAGGGACGAGCACAGTACGACTATGATCAGTACGGGGAATATGCGTCCTCCGGAAAGAGCTCTGAGGGTTTTTTTCCGGTACGCTGCGAGCGTTATCAGCGAAAGAAGTAGTGCGGTCGCATCGAAAAACACTACATACATACGGCGTTCTCCGCACGCATGTAAGCAATAAAGTCGGCGGGGGCAAGCGGACGGGAATAGTAGTACCCCTGGATCAGATCAATTCCCATTGCCCGTACGCGGCTGACTTCTTCTTCCGTTTCGACCCCCTCGGCGATCATTGTTGTGCCGATCGTCTTGAACAGGTGGACAAGATATTCCAGTCCCAGATTTTTTGTACTCGCATCCGTCAGTGTATCGATAAGCGATTTGTCGAATTTGATTCTGCTGAAACTGATCGTCAGCAGATTTGATAGATTCGCAAAACCGGTTCCGAAATCGTCTATTGCAACGGGATAGCCGGCTGCTGCCAGTTCTTCCATGTTTTTTCTGAGCCGGCTCCGCGAATAGCCCGAGGCTGTCTCCGTGATTTCCAGGCACAGGCGGGCCGGCGCGATGCCGTACTGTTCCGTGATTGTCCGCAGTTTGGGAGCCAGCTTGGACTGTATGCACTGCAGAGACGAAAGATTGATTTCCAGATCCTGAAGGGGGATCTGTTCAGAATCGAGGCGAGCAAGAAAAAGGCATGCGGTTTCTATTACCCAGTCTCCGATTCGGTGAATGCTGCCGGACTCTTCGGCAGCCGGTATGAATTCTGCCGGAGAAATCCATCCAAGGGCGGAATCCCGCAGCCGTATCAGCGCCTCGGCAGACACTGTTTTTCCGCTGTTGGCGGAGACGATCGGCTGGAAGTACAGTTCGAATCCGTTGTTTAAAAAACCTCTGCGGAGGGCTTGCTGGATGTCCAGGTACCGGCCGTGATTTATTTCCATGAGATCGGAAAACGAAAGTACTGTCTGAGCGGGGAAGTGCTGCCAGCGCCGCGAAAGCCGGTACATGCAGCCGATTATAGTATTGGTGTCACCGGTGTCTTCGGGATACCGTATTATGCAAAAACGGGCAGACAGGCTCAGTTCCGCTCCCCGTGTTTTCCAGGGCGAAGCAAACAGGGCGTGCAGTTTTTCGGTGAGCGCAGCCGTAGTATTTCGGCCGGACTGCACCTGGATATAGGAGCCCGTTCCGATTCGAGCGGCAAACCGGTTTTCCCCCGGAAAGCCGAACATGGCGTAGCACAGTTCGGTCTGGAATTTGGAGAATTCTTCTGTACCGAGTCCCTGGCGGATAAAGTCGATAGTGTCGATGTATACAAGTAGTGCAGTAAACGAAGAGTGCCTGTTGGTAAACAAGGCACTCTGGCTGATAAACCCTTCCCGGTTCAACAGGCCGCTTTCGCCGTCAAGCAGCGGACTGGTGTCGAGAAATGTCATTATAATGATGAGTTCGCTGAATGCCATTCCCAGGATTTGCAGCCGAATGGTCTGATCGGCAATGTGTAGAAAAGCCGGCACCAGCGAAAAGGGCAAGAACAATAAAACCGATTTTCTGATCTGGATGTCGAACAGGTGTTTGTTCACTACCAGAAAGTACAGAACGAAGGCAATGTAAAACAGGGCCATCGCATAGAACAGCGGATAGCCCGGACCTGTCCGATACACCCCGTCTCCGGACAGGGAAAACATGAATCCGGTCCATGGACTGGATGCTATTGCGCAAAAGAGGAGAGTCCAGGGAATTGAAAACATGCCTCGGATCAACATGGTGTTGTGCTGCCCCTGTGCTGCGGTATTGATAATAAACCAGGTCAGGAGGGGCGGGAGACAATTCAGTGCCGAAAAATAGACGATGTTCACAAGGTACATCACGGCAGTCGGGACGGTTTCCGACGCAGTATAATATACGGCAAGTCTGAAAAGGCTTAGCAGCGACGCGCCGAGTGTCGCATAGAGGAGGATTTGAAATACCCGTGTCTGCCGTGCGCTGATCCTGCCTCGTGAATAAAAAATGTACAAGGTAAGAACTGAAATACACAAGGAGGCAATGTCCGAATAGGCATTTCCCATGATTCAATAATAGGTCAGTTCAGTCGCGAAAGCAAAATGCGGCGCGAATCCTGCGTCATGCGGCGCGAATTGGCTGATTGCTGCCCGTGCTCAGAGTTCTGCGCAAACCGCCTTGTTCCGCCCGCTTTCCTTTGCCTTATACAGCGCTTCGTCTGCGCGCTTGGCAAGCGAAACCGGATCGCCGTCCCGCAGCGCTGTTGCCGTTGCGACGCCGAGCGAGAGCGTCACAGTCTTCGACGTTGGAGAAGCTCCGTGAATGAGTGCCAGATTTGCAATTGCAGTCTGGATTCTTTCTGCAAGATGCGATGCAGCTTCTGCGTCGGTATCCGGGAGTATCAGCGCAAATTCTTCACCTCCGTACCGAGCAACGATTTCCAGCGACCGCTGTGCAGTTTTTTTGAGCGTCTGGGCGATCAGCCTCAGGCATTCGTCTCCTGCTCCGTGTCCGTAGTGGTCGTTGTACGCCTTAAAATGATCTATATCCGCCATGATAATGCTGAGCGGCTGGTTTCCCCGCGCACAGTGGTTCCATAATTTCTGCAGCTGTTCATCATAGGTTCTGCGGTTTGCAACCCCGGTCAGGCCGTCGGTATGGGCGTATTCTTCCAGGCGGTCTGTACGGGTTTTCAGATTGATCTGGTTGCGAATCCTTGCCGTTACAACCATCGGGCGGAACGGCTTGATAATATAGTCGCTTGCTCCAAGCCTGAAGCCTTTTTCTTCATCCGACGCATCGCTCCTGCCCGTCAGAAAGATAATGCCGATATTTCGGGTTTTGTCGTTTTCCTTCAGTTTCCGGCATACCTCGTACCCGTCCATGCCCGGCAGATTGATGTCGAGCAGAATCAGGTCCGGTGGAACCGGTCCTCCGGCAATTTCCAGGCATTGTTCTCCGGTTCTTGCGACCTGTATTGAATACTCGGATTCGAGCAGTTTTGAAAGCGCCTGTATATTTATGGGCTGGTCGTCAACAATCAGGATGCGTCCCGCCTCTGCCTTGTCGGCATCGTATGCTTCAGGTGTGTCAGAAGCGTGCACGGCGTCGTTTTGCGGCCCTGCTCGCATGCCCAGTTTTGCAAGGTGCGCGCGCGCGTCCAGGAACGCCTGTTCCATCGAGGACACCGTGAACGAATCAGGTGTTTTTCCTTCTTTATATAACTGATCAATCTGGACGGCAAGTTCCGTTATGCGTTCGGCACCGGTAATAGCTCCGGTGCTCTTGAGCGTATGCGCAAGCTCCCGGGCCGCAGCATGATTTCCGGAGCGGATCATGTTGCACAGTCTTGAGTATTTTCCTTGAAGCTCGTCCCTGAACTGCAGCAGCAAATCTACGTAGAAATCCTTATCCTGAAGGGCATACTTCATGCCGTGGGCTATGTTAAAGCCGGGAAGCATCGCTGGCAGACCGTCCGCATCGCCAAGCCCGTCCGCAGAACCTGTGCTGTCCTGACCGTCCGCATCGCCAAGACCCCCCGCATGTGCCGAAACGCAGCTCGCCCCGGGCAGCGGATTCAAAAAAGCGTTCATTTTTTCGAATAGCTCTGCTTCTTCAAGCGGTTTTGCAATATAGCCATTCATAGCCGACGCAGCGACCGCCTTCCGGTCATCGTCTGTTCCTGCCGCCGAAAGCGCAAGAATCGGCAGCTCCGGTCGTTTTTTCCGCAATTCTGCCGAAGCCCGGAATCCGTCCATCCCGGGCATCCTGATATCCATCAGAACAAGATCGAACTGCCGGGTTTCCGCCTTTTCGAGCGCTTCCCTGCCGCTCCGGGCCAAAACCGCACTGGCCCCGGTCATGGTGATCCACCTGCTGGCAACTTCCAGATTGAGCTCGTTGTCGTCAACAATCAGCACCTGTTTGCCCGTAAACGCCGGAATATGGAGCCTGGACGATTCCCTCATCCGGTTTGCGTACAAAATTTCTTCGATTGCCTTGCGCACATTCCCGGGAGTTACCGGCTTTTGCAGAAATCCCGCGTATTCCACGCCGCACAGCGTGATGCGTTCCCGCTTGTAGCCGCATTCGATCATCAGGGGTACATGAATTTCCTCGCCCGGTTCATGGTGGTCCGGCTGCAAACACAAATCTTCCGGAGCGTCTTCAGGCCAATCGACAATGGCCAGATCGAAGGGTTTGTCCTCAGACCAGGCCTTTTCCGAAAGAGCGAACACAGCGCCGGAATCGTCCGATTCGATGACGGAAAGTCCTTGCCGTTCAAGATAGTCCCTGAGCAATGTACGCGCATCCCGGTTCCGGTCGACGATCAGCGTTCGTATCTGCCGTGCATGCAAAAAACCTGCAGGCCGGCTGTCTGCTGCGGTCTGCAAGGGAATATCCAGGTTAAAACAGCTGCCGAGACCTTCCCCGGACTCGAAGGAAAGCGTTCCGCCCATCGCCCCGGCAAGCCGTGCGCTGATCACCAGTCCCAGTCCGGTGCCTCCATGCTCGCGGGTGGTGGATGAATCCGCCTGAGAAAACGGCTTGAACAACAGTTCCTGTTTATCTGCCGGAATACCGATCCCGGTGTCCCGAACGCTGAAACGGATCATATTTTGCCCGTCCGCACCGCTTAAAACCGCAACGGACAGCCGTATCCAGCCCTGGGCGGTAAATTTTACCGCATTGCTCAGCAGGTTTGTCAGTATCTGCCCTGTCCTGAGCGGGTCGCCGAGCACTTCCTGCGGTACTGAAGGATCGATGTCCATATACAGGTCTATCCCCTTGGAATGGACAGCCTGCGAGAACAAGGTTCTCTGCTGATCGAACAACTCTTCCATCCGGAACCGGATTCGTTCTGCAACCAGCTTGCCCGCTTCGATTTTTGCATAGTCCAGGACATCATTGAGAATCCCAAGCAAAATGCGGGAAGAGCTTTCTATTTTTGTGATCAGATCGCTCTGTTCGGCAGTTAGACTGGTTTCCAGAGCAAGCCGGCTCAAACCGATGACTGCATTCATCGGCGTGCGTATTTCGTGGCTCATGTTCGCCAGAAATTCGGATTTTGCCTGGCTTGCACGCTCTGCCTCGTTCCGGGCATCGATCAGATTCTGCTCCAGCGTTATTCGCCGTTTCAGGTTGTACAGCATATCCGCAAACAGCTTTAATAGCGACTTTTCTTTATCGGTAAAGGTATGAACGGTTCTCACCGTATCGAAGCCGAGAAATCCCTTGCACGTTCCGCTGTCGGTTAGCGGAATGGTCAGCAAGCTTTTTACACCGCGGTCTTTCAGGAGCGTTTTCAGAATGTCGTGATCGGGGAGCGCTTCCGTCCCGTACAGGGTGATGCATCCGCGTTCGCTGTACTCTGAGACAAACGACATAAGATGGTCGTCCCTGACAGGCACCCGCTGGCCGATAAACGGGACAATTCCCTCCCGGCACCATTCATGCGTATTGACGCATTCCTGGGTAGAAGCGTCGTATTCGAACACGTAGGACCGGTCTGTATTCAGGAAATTACCGAGGTCTTTCAGGGATTCGCCGATAATTTCCTGCAGCTGATCGCCGGAAATAGTGATAAACAAGGCCGAAATACGCAGCAGAATTGTCTGTATTTCAGAATAGTTATGGATAACCCGTTCATGTTCAATTCGTTCGGTAATATCCCGGGCAGCCGCATAAATAGTTGTTCCCGCCGGACGCGATTTCCATTCGATGTATCGGTATGTGCCGTCTTTTTTTCTGAACCGGTTGATAAAGTTGACCACATCATGCTGATCCGAGAGTGTGCCGATTGCCTGCATCGTTGCTTCAAGATCATCCGGATGCACAAACTCGAGAAACTTCCGTTGCTGCAGCTCTTCTGCCGGATACCCGAGGGTGTTTTCCCATTCGCGGTTTACCTTTATAAAATTGCCTTCGGTGTCGGCAATACACAGTAAATCAAGGTTGACTGTAAAAAACTCTTCGAGTTCTTGGGCTTTGGTATACTGCTCTGAAACATCTATAAAAACAGTTGCAAAAAAGCCGACTTCAGTGGAATAGGCGTAAATCTTGAACCAGCGGCGGAACAGGGGCACATATTGAATTACAATTTCGTTTCCGCCCGTTTCGGCGATCCGTGCATAGCGTTCGATCCACCCGGCTTCGTCTTTGAGCAAATCCGGAGCAACCTGCATGACGGTTTTGCCTTTCAGGTGGCGGAATCGAGCCCGGTCAGCTCCCCGAAGGCTTCATTGGCGTCCAGAAATTCATAATCGCAGGGCGTTCCGCGTTCGTCATATATCATCCGATGATACGCAAAGCCGAACGGGGACTGGCGCAGAACGTCTTTCATTGCGGGAAACCTCCACATACACTATACGCTGACCCGGTTCAAATTTCAAAAGTAATCTGCCAGACCCATGTCTTCGGCCAGGTATCGCATTGTGTATGCTTGTGACCTCTGCACTTTGATGGTATACTGAACAGGAAAAAGTACTCCCTCAACAAAAAGTACGCACGTAAAAAAACGGTCCGCCTTGCGGCCGCAGATTTTTGGGGGGTAGCATGCCGGATATCACCGCGGCCGGGCCGTTTTCTATTACGACCTGTCAGTGGAATTCGCTTTCCGAACGAACCAGACTCGAAATGTTGTCGCTTCTCAGGCTGGATGTGCGCCGTGCGGCAGAATTCTGCACCCTGTATTTTGACCGCTTCGATATTTTGCACAAAGTCGGGCATCTACTCATCGACCTGTTCCGGGGCGATGCTCCCCGCGCAGGTGCTACAGAAGAGTATTGCGCCAATCTTTTTGCCCTGAAATATCTTCAATACAAGAATGAAACTGAATATCTCGCGCGACTTTTGGAGCAAATCAACGCTCTGCTTGAAATCTACGGAGCAGCTTTCGATTTCGATCCGCGTACATACGATCCTGTATTCGAACGCTACACGCGCGATGTCCGGACGTACGGAGCCCTGCATTTTCTCAGCCTGAAAAAGTGCACCCGCGAAGTGCGGGATATTACCACTGTTATCCGCTGTCTGACCAACGGCGGGATTACCGCTCCCGATTCCGGCATTATTCCCCGGAGAAATCTTGCCGGGCAAGCGCTGCTCGACGAATGTCTTGCTTTTGTGTTTTCTCTTTCCGGTTTTATGCCGGAAGTCGAACTCCGTTACCTGACGGACTTCGATATCCGCTCGCTCGGCAATCTGGAAGACGAGCAAACGGGATCGATTGTAAATTCGCAGCAAGAAATTTGACATTGGAGTAAATGGAGATTATGTTTAAGGCACTCTTAGGAACAGTGGGGCTTTTCCCTGAAACCGGACACACGGATGTATCCGGTATCCTGACGCTACAACCGAACCGCAGAAGGCTGCAAGACTACAGAACCAGGAGGTTCATAATGAAGAGATTTGGATTGGTTTTAGGTATGCTGCTGATTTCCGTCAGTTTGTTTGCGCTTACCGATTCGGTGACACATGACATTACGCTGAATGTGGACGAGGTCGCCATGATCGGTCTTGCCGATGCCAGTGCTATAACGCTTGCGATCACGGCTCCCGCCACTGCCGGTTTGCCGCCCGTCGGCCAGACCGACAGTACAAAATATCTGCATTATACGTCGCTGATCGATATGACGAAGACCAGGGCAATAACCGTAGAGTGGGATCTTGCGAATGCGCCTCCGGGAACACAATTGCTGTGCTCGGTGACCAATGACCTCGGGACCGGACTCGGCACAAAAACCTCTGCTGTTGTTGTCAGCAATGTCGCGCAGAACATCATTACCGCAATCAAGAGCGGTAATACCGGTACAGCCGGCACCGACGGCGCAAACCTTCTGTACGAATTCGAGGTAACAGATCCGACGCTGCTTGATACAGAGTCGGACACGCCGACAACTATCACGTTTACGCTCACGGAAGCTTCGTAAGGTTCCGATACTCTGAGGGAGGCGAATGCCTCCCTTTTTTTTCGTCCCGGGGGCTTATAAAAGCAGAAGCTGCCGGCTAAGGGAGATCTGTCACCGTGACCGGAAAGCGATTGGTTTGGTTCACTACTGTGTTCTCGTATCTGTTTTTTGCGCTGGCGTGCTCCGGCGCAGAGGTGCAACTCGTGCTTTCGCCCGATTCGACGGTTGCCTGGGCGCCTTCGCTCGGAGCTGCAGATATCAGCGCGCCCGGAGCCGATTTCCCTTCTGTCGTGCAAAGCGATGCCGCACTTGTCGATCTTGATGTGGTAATGCTCGAACAAAATCCTTGGACGATTACGATTCAGCATACCGATTCAGGGTTTTGGGATACGGATCTGGTTCTTTCGGTAGCGATTACGTCGACAGGAACTGCCGGTGCCGCCGGAGCCTTTTGCACACCGAAATTCAGCCTGGGGTATTTTTCGCCGCTCACCACAGCCGGCGCAAAAACCTTTCTTACCGGATCCCGTCTCTGGAACGATATAAAACTGCAATACCAGATAACAGGCCATTCCGCATCGAAAATCACCGCGGGACACTATGCAACGACCGTTATCTATACATTGATAAACTGAGGCTCTTGCAAACGCAGCCGACTTTTGCAAAAAGCTCACCTGATCAGGAGTACGTGTGAACTACAAGTCTGGATTCGTCGCCCTGTGCGTGTTACTGTGTGTCTTTCCCCTGTCTGCAGCCGTCACCGTCAGAGGCGGTTTAACCTACGAGCATACGCTTGCACCCGGCCAGACGGCTGAAGGCGTCTTTGAGCTGTTCAATACCGACGCTGAAGCCCAGGAAGTCAAACTGTATCAAACTGACTACTTTTTCTATGCCGACGGCCGTGTCCTGTACAGCGACCCCGGTCTTCTGGAACGTTCAAATGCACGATGGATAAGTCTCACCCCGCCGACAGTGGTGATCCCGCCGCGAGAATCGGTCAAGGTGCGCTATACGGTGCAGATGCCGCAGGACAACACGCTGGAAGGATCGTACTGGAGCATGATCATGGTGGAAGGGGTTGCCCATGATTCCCCCGAATCCACACAGGGCGGGGAGGGGATGATTGGACTCGGGGTCCGTCAGGTGTTCAGGTATGGTATCCAGGTGATTACCAATGTCGGTAACACCGGAGCTCCCAAAATTCGATTTGCTTCATCGCGTCTGGTTAAAGGCGAAAACGCGCGTGATTTGGTGCTGGATCTGGAGAATACGGGCACCCGGTGGATTCGCGCGGCAGTGACGGCTGAACTGTATGATTCTTCCGGATCTTCTGTAGGCAAGTTTGAAGCCGATCCCCTGCGCCTGTATCCGGGTACTTCGGGCCGCTTCAAGATCGATCTGAGTTCTGTGCCGAACCGGACGTACAAGGCTTTTATTCTTGTAGACGGCGGCGGCTCAGAATTGTTCGGTGCGAATATCACTCTGGTGATTGAATGAGGCGAGCAGCCTGCTTTTTATGTATATGCTTTTGTTCTCTTCCGATTGCTGCAAAGTCTGCGTATTTTACCATGCAATACAAGGGGCCTGCGGTTGTTGAAGCTGGTCCCCGTTCCAACATCACGGTTCCCTTTTTTGTTTCCAATTCTTCCCGTATCGATCAGGAAATAGTGTCTTCAACAGAACTGCCGGAGTTCTGGCAGTCGGCAACATCCGGCTCGTCGATCACGGTGCCGGCTCGGGGAACCGAGCTGGTGCTTGTTCATGTGTTCGTACCAATGAGCGCCGGGGCTGGAGAATACCGTATTTCTCTGACTTTGACCGATTCTGCCGGACAGAGCGACTCTATTCCCTTTACGGTTCTGGTTCTTCCCGAAAAGGGTGTGCAGGTGTCCCTCGTTTCCCGGCCCGATTATATATTGCAGGGCGAGTCATACGATGCGACGTACTCGGTGATCAATTCGGGCAACATAGAAATAAGGTACGGTCTTTCGGTATTCTCCGGAAACCGGCTTCCGTATTCCCTGATTAACGGAGAGACCGGCGAACCGGCTTCCGAGGTAACGATTCCTGCAGGCACATCGCTTCCTGTTCTGGTTCGCGTCGATACTGCATCGCTCGTTGGCTCCGGTTTTCTGCATACGCTCGAATTGAAGGCGGTCGAGCTGGATCCGGAATCCGGGGAAAACCCTGTAACGGCTCGCGCGCGTTCCACGGTGGAAATCGTTCGCGTCTCTGGTGTCGATCCTTCCATTTTGCATCGTCTGCCGTTTACCCTTTCGCTTTCTGCGTCGTCAAACATGAAAGCTCCCGGGAAAGAACCGGAAACTGCGATACCCGACGGCGAATCGCCGGTATTTTTTAATACCGGTGCCCTGAATTTTCAGAATACGGGGGACCTTTCACTGAAGAGTGCAGGGTCTTTTGATGAATACGGAAAGCAGAAAATCCGGATCGAAATGCGCAAGCATATCCAGGCCGGCAATCTGCTCGTCGCTGATCCGGTCGACCGGTATCTGATGGAATTCAGTAATCCTTTTGCCTCGCTTTTGGTAGGCGACCGGAATTGGTCATTATCTCCGCTGCTCGGATCTTCGGACTTCGGGCGGGGTATCGGCGCTGCAGCAAAGCTTCCGTTTGTACAGGTTGGCGGGTATTATTATTCCAATGTGTTCGCTGCAGAGGGAGGTGAAACCGCCGGAGGCTATGCACTGTATGAGCGGCGACTTCGCGATTACCGTAACGGGTACGCGTATCAGGCTGCGGCGAGCGCAAAGACCGATCTTGCGGATACCGTTCATTTCAGTCTGGCCCAAACGTTTCAATCCCCGCCGAAAAACATTGATGCGTCTCTCGATCTTGCCGGTATGCTCGACCCGGAACAGAATTTCCACAAGGCAGCCCTGTTCGACGGTGAAGCAATTTTTGATTTGTGGCATATTGCATTCAAAGGCGTGTATGCCGATCCGGGATTTAAAGGCTTGTACACCGATCTATTCCAGGTTAATGCATCGGTTCTGTATACGCTTGTCGATTTTATGGTCGACCTGCGGTCGTTTCTTTCCTGGTCGGACAACAATCTTGCCCGTGATTCAAGCCGTTCTGCCAGTCACACTCTGGTTGCCGAGTTTACCGGAGCGCATGAATTTGCCCCGTTTGGAACCGCAGTGACCGCAGGGTATTCCAATCGGACAAGCGGGGATGCGCATAGCAGCATGTTCTACGATACAATGACTCATACGCTGCTGATCCGCGCCCTGCAGCCGCTCGGCGACATCAAGCTGGGACTGCTTGCGGATTTTGATCTGACGGGTTCGGCGCTGTCCGACTCTTTTTCGATCGGCCATAAAACCCGCGCTACTTTTCTGTGGAACCAAAGTCCGGGCTCTACCCTCAATTCGACGCTTTTTCTGAATGGATCACATTTTACCGCCGACGGTTCAACCTGGCGTTTCGGGGGAGATGCGGGCGTCGCGCGCGCGTTCCGCTCAGATACCTTCTCGTTTGGATTGGGCAACAGCTGGTTTATCGGTTCTACAAATCCCTGGTCAACAAGCATTTCCGCCACCGGGCGGTTTGTACACAAGTTTATCAATCAACAGGATTTTTCCGCATCGCTGTCTGCGCTCAGTACGATCGAACCGGAGAAAATCGGCCACAATTTCAAGGTGGAGCTCCGGTATTCCATGCCGTTCAGCGTACCGGTTTCGCGCAAACAGAGTGTTGCTCTTGTCCGGGGCCGGGTTGTGAACGGCATCACCGGCGCTCCGGTAGCAGGGCTCATTCTGCGGTGCGACGGTCTTGCGACTACCACGAACAAGCAGGGTATCTACTCGTTCTATATTGCGAAAGACGGCGATTTCTATGTAACCGTCGACCAGACCCGTCTTCCACCGGGCACGATGACCGATATCGTCACTCCGTATCAGGTACAGCTGAAACGCGGAAAGGTTAAAACACTCAATTTTGCCGTGATCCCCGAATCCGTAATTGAAGGATATGTGAATCTCTATACCCGCGAAAAAGGCCCTGAACCGGAGGGAACGCTGAAAAAGGGGAGTGGTCTTGAAAATGTTCTCCTGGAACTTTCCAACGGTGAAACACTCAAACGAGTCTTCACCGACAAAAGCGGAAAATTCAAGTTTTCCCACGTACAGCCCGGAACCTGGACTGTATCGCTGCTCGATGCGCGTATTCCCAAGTATCACTTTATCGAAAGCACTACCGGCCAGTTTGAAATCCAACCAGGCCAG
>SHOL01000204.1 GCA_004294945.1 Treponema sp. | reverse complement strand
CCCAGAAACACCCTGGTCGAGATCCAAAATCTTGAAACCGGGAAAAAAGAACGCATGGTGATCACCGGTTCTGCAGGAGTTCCTGGTCTCGTTGTGCTTGTTTCGCCGGAAGCTGCGACAGCTCTGAATATCAAGCCGGGCACTCTTACGCGCGTCCGAATTTCAGTACCTTCTGCTGTTGCCGAAAAACCCGCCCTGGGAACTGTTTCTTCCGGATCAGCGTTAAAGAACAACGATCCTGATTCCAATCCGGAAGCTGCTGCACGCACAGCCAATCTTGCTGTTCGGGAAACACTACCGGAAGTCAACGCAGAAACAATCGAAACAGTTGTTCCCGATGCACCGGTTTCCCGGGAAGAATTTGTTGCAACAACCGGCTCTGAAATCGATTCAAGCCCAGAAATTGCCGAAATAGCCGAAATAGCCGAAATACCGGAACCGATTGTGGTTGCGGAACCTCCTGTCGTTCCGGACGCAGAAGAGCCCGTGGTTGCGTTCGCTTCAGACGAAGCCCCCTCAGCTCCTGCTGTATCCAGCTTTGCTTCTTCATATTCAAACGAACCGGAGCTGGTTATTCCCTCAAATGGAACAGATACGCTGGCAACTGCCGATTCCGAAATCGGGGATGCTACAGAACGTACCGAAGCAGATCCCTTGCCTGAAGCTGCTGTTCCGGAAAGTCCTGAAATTGCCGCGTCTCCCGATACTCCGCCGTCCGTCCCCGAAGTTGCATCTGTTCAGGAGCCTTCTGCTCCCGAACTCCCTGCCGAAGAGCCGGTTTCTGTAGTTGCAGAAATCTCGCTGGAACCGGCTGAACAGATCATACCCCGGGCGACCGTCCCGGAAATTGCTCCGGTTCCTGTTGTTCCTCCGATATCGGACACTCGGAAAGAGCCCGCAACGGTACCGTCCGAGCCCGTTCCGGCATCCATTCCGGTAGTCGGTTCAATTGTCCCGCCTTCACAAAACAATGAAGCTCCAGTCCCCGCTGGTGCCTCTGACATCCCTGAAACTGCACGTGATCCATCGACTGTTGTCTCCACAGATTTCGGCGGAAAACAAGAGATTCCATTCGCGGACCAACTTGAAAAGGGTAGCTACTATATTCAAATCGCCAGCTACAGCGAAGAAAAAAACGTGCGGACTATTGTCGACAATTATGGCTCAGTCTATCCTCTTGCGGTACAGAAAACAGACGGCAAGAATGGGTTTGTCCTGAAAGTGTATGTCGGTCCGGTTAACAAAGATGAATATGGAGCCGTACTTGAACGGTTCCGGCTGCTCGGATTCCGTGACGCGTTTGCAAGAAAGGTTCCCTGATGCTGTCCGAAAAAGAAATACAGTGTCTTGCCGAACGTGCGTCAGTTTTTGCCGGCAGAAATTTGCACATACACATCATAGCCAATCCGGTAGCGGGCGGGTTTACCATACCCAAACGTGTTCTTGCGCATCGCGCTGCCATAGAAGCAGCTCTTGAAGCAGTTGCCGACCGGGCTTCGGTGGTAAAATCCTGCGACTCCCGCATCCATTATACAACGGCCGCAGGGCATGCCGGGGCGATTGCTGCCGGCATAATCGGCCAAGCCGAACGGGATACTGATCCCGATGCCTTGTACTGTATGATAACCGCCGGGGGCGATGGGACTAGTTTTGATGTTCAATCGGAATACGCCCGCGCGGTTCTGGAAAACGGACATTGGAATCTTGTAGGTAAAATCTGCTTTATTCGTCTTCCATTCGGAACCGGAAATGATGGTTCCGACGGTCGGACAATGCAAGAGTCGCTGTCCTTGCTTGTAGAAGACTCTGCTTTTATCCTTCAGTCCGCAGTTAAGGTAACAACCTCCGGTACTTCTCCTGTAAGCTGGTATTCCTTTAACATTGCCAGCATCGGGCTTGATGCTTTCGTAACGCACATGACCAACAAGCTCAAACACCGGTTCCCCGGAGATTCCTACAAGCTCTGGCTTGATATCGCCTGCCTTTTCTACGAGCGCGTATATAAAGTCGAGCCCATTAAAATTTCATTGTCTGCGAGCGACGGCTCGCCGGTTGCGTCAATAGACTCAAAGCTGTTGCTTTTCTTGATGGGCGTTTCCGGAGGGCGCACCTACGGATCGAACCAGAAAATTCTTCCCGATGAACGAAATGTCTGCGGAATGAAAGAAATGTCTCTGGGAAAAAAGCTTTTTCTCAAAAAGCATGTAAAAGCAGGAACTCATACGGTATTTCCCGAAGCTTTGCTGTATACCGCAGATCGCGCAGAAATCAACTATTCCGGAAGGATACTGGTGCAACTCGACGGCGAATCGCACGAACTTGACCAGACCTGCTTTCCTCTGGTTATGGAACGAACAGAACCGTTCATAACAATTCTTCGAAAGCCTGTTCCAAAAGCAAGCGATTTTTGAAATCGGCTCAAGGCTGCGCGGTCGACACCTCGCAGCCTTTTTCTTAATGTCCTTAAGCTCCGTGGCAGAATTTGTATTTTTTTCCGCTACCGCAAGGGCAGGGGTCGTTTCGACCAACCTTCGGAATCGATCTGACAACCTGAACATTCTGGGGATTGCTGACGCTCATAGGACCTGCCTTGCCTGCCGCGGCAGATGTACCGGCAGAAGCACCGCCGGAACCGGCAGCCGATCCTGAGAAGGTATTGACTGCGGAGTGTTGAGCGTTTCCCATTACCCGCCGCGCCTGGCGTACGGGAGCCGATTCCCCTTCGGTTCTGACTTTAACGAGCATGACACGGGACGCTATCTCCAGTCTGATGTCGTCGAGCATCTGATAAAAAATATCGAAACCTTCCAGCTTGTATTCGGTCAGCGGATTCTTCTGGCCGTAGGAGCGCAGATATACCGCTTCGCGCAGCGATTCGAGATTTTCCAGATGGTCCAGCCATTTCTTGTCGATTGCCTGCAGATACTGAAACCTGATAAACATGTTCAGATTTTCCCTGCCGGCCAGCGCTTCCTTTTCGGAAAGATCCTTTTTGAACCGCTCAAGTATGGTTGTTTTCGCCTCGTCCGTTTTTTTCAGGAACGAATCAAGATCGTCTTCTGTAACCGGATAGCCAAAACGGTTCTTGAATTCCTGAACGATCTGCGATTGTGCCGCTTCGCGGTCTTTTTTTGCGGCTGTACAGAAATCATCAACATAGATTTCAATGTATTCTTCAGCTGTATCAAGAATCCTCTGTTTCAGATCACTGTCTTCAAGAATGCTGTCGCGCTGTTTATAGATAAACGTTCTTTGCTCATTCAGCACATCATCGTATTCGAGAAGGTGCTTTCGAATATCGAAGTTTCTCTCTTCAACTTTCGATTGGGCTTTTTCGATGCTTTTATTAAGCCAGGGATGAAAAATCGGTTCTCCCGGTTCCATTCCGATGCGCGACATCAGCTTTTTCAGGTTTTCTCCTCCGAACAGGCGCATCAGGTCGTCGTCCAAAGAAAGGAAAAAACGCGATCGCCCGGGGTCTCCCTGGCGTCCCGACCGGCCACGCAGCTGATTGTCAATACGGCGGCTTTCATGCCGTTCAGTACCGATTACGTACAGCCCCCCGAGAGCTTTTACTTCTTCGTAATCGGCTTGCCATTTCCGGTATTCTTCCGCATAGGCTGCAGCGTACTGTTCGGGAGTCGCTTCTGTACCCGCCCGTTTGCGCGCACGGTACTCCGGATTCCCGCCGAGCTTGATATCCGTACCGCGTCCGGCCATGTTGGTTGCGATCGTAATCGAGCCTTTCGCACCGGCTTCTGCGATTATCAGCGCTTCGCGGGCATGGTTTTTTGCGTTCAGTACTTCATGCCTGACTCCCTTGCGGGTGAGCAGGCTGGAAATCTTTTCCGATTTTTCGATTGATACCGTACCAACCAATAC
>SHOL01000203.1 GCA_004294945.1 Treponema sp. | reverse complement strand
CCGAAATAGTCTGCAAAAAAGACCTTATCGCCCAGTCCGGCATCGAAGGCGGCACCAAAGGCGCTATCCGTATCGGCGGCAACCTGAACGCACGCTATATCCAGAATTGCAGGGTCGCAGTCCGCGGAGACGTAACCGTAACCGGCAGCATTATGCAGTCCCGCATCTACACCATGGGCTCGATCATAATGGGCGATTCCGGAAAACTGGTTTCCAGCAAATGCATCGTAATCGGTAATATCAAAGCCTTCAACATCGGAAGTCCGCATGGCCCGAGCACCTATATCCGCTGCGGAACAGACTTTACCGTACAGCAGGAACTCGACATTGCAAACGAGCAGCTCAAACACCTGACCCTGAAACTGAAACAGGCGGAAGAAATATATAAAATCGAACCGCTGCCGGACATCGGCCAGTTTATAGAAGAAGCGCGGGCAAAAAAACTCGAAATCACCAGCCGCATTCCAACCTATCTGCCCCGCATCGATACAAACGACAACGCCTTTATAGAAGTCCGCGGCACCATCTTCCCGGGAACCGAAATCGAGATTTGCCATGTTCCCTACAAGGTGGTAAAAGCCATGAAGCAGGTAGTATTCAAGCTCGACAAAAGTCGGGGCGTAATCATTACCGAACCCTGGAAGAAGCAGAACGACTAAGCCGGGGCGCACGAGGCAAGACCGGAGCTTCCGGACAGAAAGCCCCAGCCGGGGCGCACGCGGCATTCGAACACCGAAGGATACGTCAGTTTTTGCCAGCCCCTTCGGTTAGTGGAAACTCTTTCAAAACTCGGAAAATATTGAAAGAGCAACCATAGATGTACTTGGAGAAAAACCGATTTCAAAAGTAACCGAGGTAATTGCAAAAATCAGTGATTTTTGCAATTGCTACAAATAATGTATGTGGAGTTTAACAACAAGTCATTATATTATAAAGACTTGTTGTTGAACTCCAAGAGCTTCTTGCAAAAGTAACCGACTTTTGCAAGAAGCTCAACCGACTTTTGAAATCGGCTCAGTGCCCTGTCCCTATTCAAGCGTTACCAGGGTCTTGCCGGTTCCGCCCTCTTCGGGACGCGCAAAAGCCCAGGATTTCACCACAGGGGAACGCTTGAGAATCGATGCCACGGCTTCCTGCAGAATTCCGTGGCCTTTGCCGTGCACAACCGAAAATTCCTTGAGACCCTTCATCGCCGCAAGATCGAGCTGACGTTCGAGCGCTTTTACCGCTTCGTCGTGCCGCATTCCAAGCAACCGGAGCTCGAACGCGGGCCGGTCGTCGCCGCTCAAGTCGGTGCGGATCTCGACTGTTACCTTCCGCTCCCCGCCGGAAACCGGAACGGCCTGCAGGCTGTCTGCGGCGCAGGTTATCCGGAGACTGTCCACCAGCACTATCCAGGAATCCTTTTTCGCCGCCCGGACAATGGTTCCCCGTCTGCGGGACGGGCCGACGTATACTTCGACACCGGGCGCGAGTTCGGGAACAATTTCGGTGCGGGGATTGGGCCGGGAAGCGCCGGGGGATGCCTTTCGCCGGCCGCCCTTCCCTGCCGAAGCCGTACGGTCTGCGTCTGCGGCCCGTGCGGCCTCGGCGGCCAAACTTGTTTGTTCTTCCTGGTAGGCACCCGCAAGGGATGCAGTTTCAGAGCGGGCAGCTAACAGGTCGGCATATTCGGCGTCGACAGTAGCGCCGAGATCGGCTATCCAGTTTTTAACCTGCAGGGTTTTGTCGCGGTTCAGTTCGCCTTCGCGGATTTCGCGCACCAGATTTTCCAGCTGTTTTCTGCTTTCAGAAAGAAGCGTTTCCATGCGCCTGAAGCCCTGTTCGCGCAGTTCCAGCTCCTTCTGTTTAAGCTGAAGCTCCTTGAGGTCGGTTTTCCGCCTTTTTTCGCGCAGCAGCCGCTCCTCGCTTTTTTTCTCCTGTTCGAAGCGCGAAAGCTCCTCGTGTTTGTCTGTAAGGCCGCGAATCAGGGCCGACACGTCCGCGCGCTCCTCCACAAGGTAGGTGCGTGCCTGTTCGACAATGGCAGGATCGAGTCCGTTCCTTGCGGCAATATCGAGGGCATGGCTTTCGCCGGGGACGCCCATCAGGATGCGGTAGGTCGGACTTAGGGTGTTCTGGTCAAAATCGACAGAGGCGTTGATGCATGCGCTGTGCGTATACCCGTAGTTTTTGAGGATGCCGTGATGTGTCGTGACGAGTACAAGCGCATTCTTTTCCAGAAGCCGGTCGAGCACAGCCATTGCAATGGCGCTGCCTTCCTGGGGGTCGGTGCCGCTGCCGAGTTCGTCCAGAAGCACCAGGCTCCGTTCGGTTGCCGAATCAAGAATGTGCGCGATGTTCTTCATGTGGCCCGAAAAAGTCGAAAGAGACTGGTCGAGCGACTGCTCGTCGCCGATGTCGCAGCCGATGGAGTCGAAAACGGGGAACACCGTCGGTTCGGTTGCAGGCACGGGCCAGCCTGACTGGTTCAGAAGGGCGAACAGCGCCACGGTTTTGAGGCTGACGGTTTTACCGCCGGTGTTCGGTCCGGTGATAATCACCATGCGGCCCGAGGGTGTCAGCACAAGATCGATCGGCACCGCTTTGGAGCCGAGCAGGGGGTGGCGCGCCTGGCGAAGCTCCAGCGCGCTCCGGTCTGCATCCCGCACCGGGTCGCGGTCCTCGGCGAACACGCAGCGGTGGGCCGCTCCCCACCGGGCGCCTGCGCCTGCGCAGTCGAGCGAAACCATCAGATCGAGCGCGGTGGAAAAGTCTTCATAAAACGGTGAAAGTTTCGCGGTAAGCTCGCGGAGAATACGGGCGACTTCGCGGGACAGCCGGTGCTCTTCTGCGACGAGGTCGTTGTTCCGGTCCACCACGTCTTCAGGCTCGAGGTACATTGTCTGCCCGGACTGCGAAACTTCGTGGACAATGCCCCGGATGCGGCCGCGGAAATTGGCGCGAACGGAGATAACCTGACGCCCGTCCCGGATCGTCGGGAGAGTAGATTGGAGCATGTTTTTGTACGTGTCGTCGCTCAAATAACGGCTGACAAGACGTTCGATATCATTCCTGATGCTTTTGATTCCGGCCTTTATTTCCTTCAGTTCCGGAAGATCGCGCAGTTCGCCCGATGTATCGACGATGCGCGAAATCTCGGCATGGGGGATCGACAGATCGGGGAGCGAGAGCGCGCGGGAAACAAGAGGCCAGTCCGCAGAATTCGGTTCAGTTGCAGAGTTCGGTTCGGCAGACGAGAGGGAGTCGCGTTTTCCCGATGCCAGAGAACGGGAGCGGTTCTCCGCCCAGGCACGCATGCGTCCGACCGAGTCGGAAAGCTGTGCAAGGGCATAGAACTCGTCAAGCACGAGCGAGGCGCCTTCCACCTTCAGGCGCGACAAAAAATGTCCGGCCGGCTGCCAGGCGCGGAAGTCAGGCGGAGATTCGGAAATCAGTGCGGCAGCCCAGGCGCGCGACAGTTTTTTGGCAGCTATGACGGCGTCCGGATCGGTTGCGGGAACGCGCAGAAGAAGGGCGGCTTTGCCCTCCTCGCTCATGCAGTAGCCCGCTATGGTTTCCCGTACGCGGGAGTATTCGAGAATTTCAAGGGTTCGTTCGTTCATGTCGGTACGTGTGTTCCTGATTCAATCCGCCCAGCTGCCGGTTTCGATTTCTTCCCGGATTCGCTGCCAGCTCTCATACCGCTGTTCGTGGATCACCCCGGCGTATACCGCTTCCAGTATCTTGCAGCCGGGTTCGTGTTCATGCGAGCAGGAAAGTCCCCAGGAGCAGGTGCCCACCAGGGGTTCCATCTCGCGAAAATACAAGGCAAGGTCTTTGGCCGGAATGTCGTGGAGCACAAAGCGCCGGACTCCGGGCGTGTCGATAATCGATGCGTCGGGA
>SHOL01000021.1 GCA_004294945.1 Treponema sp. | reverse complement strand
CTTTCAGGGTGATCCCTTCCTTCGCAAGATCCTCGACCACGAGGCTGAGCATCGCCGCGTGCGGTTCGGGGGTTGCTCCGACAGTCAGTACGGCCGGATCTTTTTTCTTGCACCCACCGAGAACGGCAAGGGCGCAGACGGTTGCCGCGGCGAGCACGGCGATCGAAATTGTTTTCTTCATATATAACTCCTTTTTTGCGCGGGATGAAACTCCCGCGGTAAAGCTTTGTGTTACCGGCGCGCGATGAGCCGGTTGCTGAGCCTCGTTCCGACGAACTGGATTGCCTCAACGAGGATCAGGATGATGACTACCGCGGCGATCATGATGTCGCTTCTGAACCGCTGGTAGCCGTAGCGGATGGCAAGGTCTCCCAGGCCTCCGCCGCCGATCGCTCCCGCCATCGCGGAGTAGCCGATCAGGTTTATAACCGTGAGTGTTACACCGGATACGAGCGCGGGCAGGGCTTCGGGAAGCATCACCTTGAAGATGATCTGCGAGTTGCGGCTTCCCATGGCACGGGCGGCCTGAACGACCCCCGGATCCACCTCCTTTAAAGCCGACTCGATGATCCGCGCGACGAAGGGCGCCGCCGCAATCGACAGCGGGACGATCGTCGCGACCGTGCCGATACTGGTTCCGACGATGATTCTCGAAAGCGGAAACAGCAGGATCATCAGAATTATGAACGGAAAGGAACGGAGCACGTTCACGATCCGGCTTATGACCTGATTCAAAACCGGCTTCGGCGTGATCCCTGCAGGATCGGTGACGCACAGCACGATGCCGAGCGGAAAGCCGAGCGCGAGCGAAAAAACGGTTGAAAGCGCGACCATTACAAGCGTTTCGACGGTAGCGTTCCCGACGAGGCTGACGAATGCGTCGAAGTTGTTCATTTGTTCTCCTCCACGATGATGCCTTCCGCTTCAAGATGGGCGAGGGCCTTGCGGACTTCATCGCCCTCGCCAACGAGATCGACGATCAGCGTTCCGACTGCGGTGCCGTGCACGTCCTGCACTCCGCCCGCCCTGATGTTGAACTCGATGTTGAAGAGCCGCGAAAGCCTGCTCAGCACCGGTTCTCCCGTCAGGTTCCCCCGGAAGCGGAGCGTGTACGCTCCGCCTTCCTTGGACCAGCGCACGAGGTCTCCTGCCGCTGTAGCGCCCGCTGATTCAGCGGCCGCCGATTTCGCAGCCGGCGCAGCGTCGCGCAGTCCGTCCATCGGATTGAGATGCGACAGAAAATCGCGGGTGACTGCGGTTTGCGGATTCGCGAAAATATCGGTGACCGCTCCCTGTTCAACCACCTTGCCGTTGTCGAGCACCGCGACGAAATCGCAGGCGTCCCGCACGACTTCCATCTGGTGGGTAATCATGACAATGCTCAGATTCATTTCGCGCTGCAGTTTTTTCAGAAGCTCCAGGATGGAACGCGTAGTCTGGGGATCGAGCGCGCTCGTCGCTTCGTCGCAGAAAAGGATGTCCGGTTGTACCACGAGCGCGCGCGCAATGGCCACTCGCTGCTTCTGTCCGCCGGAAAGCGTGCTGATCGGAGCGTCGCCCCGTCCTTCGAGCCCGACGATTGCGAGAAGCTCCTCGACCCGGCCGGTGATTTCTTTTTTCTGCACTCCGGAGATCTCGAGCGGGTAGGCGATATTGCCCGCAGCGGTGCGTGAGCTGAACAGGTTGAAGTTCTGGAATATCATGCCGATGCGTCTGCGCCGCGCGATAAGGTCGTCAAACGCCAGACTGTCCACCCGGTCGCTGCCGTACCAGACTTCTCCGCTGTCCGGTTTTTCAAGGAGGCTTATCAGACGTACCAACGTGGATTTTCCCGCGCCACTTTTCCCGATAATCCCGTAGATCGTGTTCGACGGAATTTCTAGACTGACGGAGTCTACCGCAGTCAGCGTTTTGTAGGTTCTGGAAAGGCGTTCTAGTCTGATCATGCTCATTTCCTCCGATTCGCAGGGCTGGAAACACAATCGTGCTTCAGTGCCCCTCTAAACCTTCAGTTTGTCGAGGCGCCATTTCCGGCCTGCCGCAAAAAAAAGCCTCCCGGCGGGAGGCTTTTGACAGTTACATCAATACCTCTCTCATCTTCTGGAATTGGCACCGTAAAAATCGGTTGCCGGGCTTCATAGGGCCAGTCCCTCTGCCGCTCTTGATAAGAGATATTTTGATTAATAACTGAAACAAGAGTGTGTGTCAAGAGCGGAGGGGGAATCGTCTTTGACAGAATTCTCTGGGCCGATCATCCAGTGCACAGAAGCTTCGAAAATCCACGTACGGGATCGCGAATTGACTGGGATTGCAATCGGATCAGGCCCCGGGCCGGACCCCTGCCGGGATTCCGGCCCGGGGATTCAGTTTATCTTGGAAAAATATGCACCACTTTCTGTGTCCGATGGAATAATTCTGGATGTCCTGCGAATGTCTGTTGCCTGATCAAGAGAAGATGCGAACCGGTCGGTATGACATTTTTTTACTTTTCGGATATGTACGCATGTCTAAAAGATAGTAAGGTAATCGAGAATATCGATTCCGGACAAGTTATGTCGATATTACTAAAAATTGCCGTTGGCAATAATCGAGATTACATAATTGTTGAAATGAGGTAATGAATATGACAGCAGTACTGGGATTTAATGAAGTAACAATGGAAGAAATGTATGCGGTGGACGGCGGTGGCTGGAAATCCTTTGGTAAGTTTGCTCTTCGAACTTTCTCTCCTGTTGCTGGAGCTATTGCTGGTTATGGAGTTGCGGTTGCAATTGGAATCCCTGCTGCTACAGTTGTTCTTTCTCCTGTAGGCTTAGTAGTGGTTGGATTAGCTGGTAACGCTATAGCTAACAATATGTAAAAGCATACACCTCAATAGCGTAAATCTGTTGAGGTGTGTATAGATGCCCCCCTACACACACATTGTTTTAAAGATCCATTGAAAATGGTAAGCGGAGTGTCTTTTTTACATAAAAATGTATCGAGATATTGCTGATGGCGATTCTATATTAGGTTTTGATGAATAGATCATCATGGAACTTGCAGTTAACATGATTCCAAAAAATACTGTTATTTTTGTTATCTGTAACATCTGCACTTTATGCTCAGAGTGTTACAACAAGTAATGAATATCCCTTTTTCCCAACGAACCAATCTGTATATACAAATAGAAATTACTCATTTAATATTTTCGATGGTAGCCTGAGTAGTTACACAATGCGGCAGTTTAATCAGAATTTTGTTGAAACAAATCGATTAGTAATGCGTAGGCTGGATGAGGTTCTTAGCCCCCCATCAAAGAAAACGCAATTTTCTACGTGGATAAAAATGTGTATTCCTTTCTTGTTAACAATACCGTTAACTCATGAAGAAGGTCACCGTCGTAGCTGTCCGACAACGTCACCTACTTCTCCGAACAGCTCGAAGCCGAAGATGCCTCGACTTCTCGCTACCGCGTCACCTTCAAACCCTCTGTCATCATTCCGGACATCGAAACCCGGTAATCGGTATTTCCAAAACAACAAAGCCGAACGTCCGGCGCTTCCTTGACTATCCGCGACTGATCGTCGACGCTCCTGTGAGTTCTTTCGTGCGCACCCCGAAAGGGGACCGTGCGCCGGTTGAGCGTTCGCCCCGCTTTGTGTATAGTGGTTCTTGTGAATATTAGCAGCTACCACACACACACCCGGCTTTGCAAGCACGCTTCGGGTGTTCCTTCCGACTACATCAGCCAGGCTTTGAAAGACGGTTGTTCTTCTCTGGGTTTTTCCGACCACTGTCCCTATCCGGACGATTCCGTCTGGTTTGGAAGCCGAATGGCATGCGCGCAGGTTCCGCAGTACATTGCTCAAGTCCGCGATGCGCAAAAGACTGCGCCGTTTCCTGTGCACTGGGGTTTCGAGTGCGAATGGCATCCCGCCTTCGAGGGCTGGTACCGCGACTATCTGAGGGCAGAATGCGGTGCAGAGTATCTTGTGTACGGTTCGCACTGGGTTGGCGTTAACGGCGATTTATTGTACATCCCGGATATTTCGGACAGCACGCTGTTGCACCGGTATGCAGATTTGACCCTGGAAGCGCTGCAAACCGGCCTGTATGATTTTTTTGCCCATCCTGACCTGTTTCTGTCAGGATTCTTGAACATGACCGATGACGTGAAGGCGGTATGCGCCGACATTATCGACACTGCTGTAGAGATGAAGATTCCGATGGAAATTAACGGGCTCGGGCTGCAACGGCCGAAAATCCGGGGCGATTCGGGCATGCGCTCGCCGTATCCGGTGCGCGAATTCTGGGAAATGGCAGCAGCGCGGAATGCGGTTATTGTGTGCAATTCGGACGCGCACCGCCCGGAAGACGTTATCGCCTCCTGCAAGAATGCCTACGAGTTTGCGCGGGAAATCGGCATAGAACCGGTCGACACCGGTACGGCACTCGGGTTTATCCGGTAACGCGGGCGGGCAGCCCGAGGGTTTTGCACCGGATTATACCTGCTCGTGTTTATGCCTGCTTTCTGAAGTCCCGCGACTCCTGCTCGATAAACCGGATTTCCCTGTCCAGAAAAAACGACAGCACGGTGCGCAGGAGCACGATTCCGCCCAGAATTGCCAGTTCCTGCACTGCCGGTTCGACGATTGTCTTCATGATGTCGGACGCGATCAAAAGTTCCAGGCCCAGCAAGAGGTAGGTGCCCAGATCCGCACGGAGGACGCGCACTTGGTGCATTGAAAATTGTCCGCGAATACGGCCGGATTCGTTCATGATGAACGACGCGAATGCGATAATCGTGCCGTAGATGACGACGCACACGCTGCCGATACTGATTATCCGCGACACATGCTCGAGCATCACCATGATTTTTTCGATCAGCTCCATTACGCGCTCCTTACGCTTCGTGTTTTGCCGGCTCCAGCCCTTCGACCATAAATTCTGCGGGAATCTTCGAGGGCTTTCCGGTGCGATCGACGCAGCCCCAGGACACGTCCGCTTCGGCGCACAGCTCGCCGCGCTGGTTGGAAATCGTTTGATGGAACGTGCCCGATACTTTCCCCAGCTTGACCGATTCGACTTCAATCGAAAGTTCGTCGAAAAGCCGGGCGGACGCCTTGTAACGGATATCAATATGCGTCACATACAAATAGTATCCGGCATTAACCAGTCCTTCGTAATCGAACCCGATCGCTTTCAGAAATTCCATTCTGCCGTACTCCAGATAATTCAGGTAGACGGCATTGTTTACATGATTGTACGAATCCAGTTCATAACTTCTGACTGACATTTTTGCACTGTATTTCATACGGTCAAGAATAGCCTGCAATCTTCGTTTTGACAATCTTCGGCGAACGCCCGTATACTTGAAGCATGATAGATGTTGCGGCCGCCGTAATCGAAAACCGCGAAGGGCGAATCCTTATTGCGCGCCGGAAGCCAGAAATTTCTCTTGGCGGTTACTGGGAATTTCCCGGCGGCAGGATCGAACCGGGCGAGACTGCTGCAGAATGCGCAGCGCGGGAAATGAAGGAAGAAATGGACGTCCACATCGAAACCGGCGACGTCCTTGCCGAAACCGTCCACGACTACGGAACAAAAACCGTCCACCTTGTCGCCGTCCGCGCCATCCTTCTTGGCGGACGCATGCGATTGCACGACCACGACGACATCCGCTGGGTAACTGTCGCCGAAATGGACGACTACCTGTTCGCCCCCGCCGACGAAGCGATAGTGGAAGCTATTCAAGCAGACTCTAAAAAGAGCGCTTCTAAAAATTGATCGATTTTTTATCAAGCAAGTTCAACTAACAAGAAGGTGAACGCAGCACGGAATCAGCGGGACGCCGGCCTTGGGTCCGGCTTCACGTTCTGCCGGACGCATGTACCGCTTTGATTCTCGATTGACCTTTTTTCTGCTGCCTTGCACAATAGGCGGCATGAAACCAATTCACCGGATGCCTGCTTCGACCGCCCGCTCTATACGCTGGGTTTTGACCGACATCGATGATACGATGACAAAAGATGGAAAGCTTGAAAGCTGCGCCTACACTGCCCTGTGCGATCTTGCGTCGTCGGGCCTTCCGGTGATCGCTGTAACGGGGCGATCTTCGGGATGGGGCGAAGTGCACCTGCAGGAGTGGCCGATCGTCGGAGCGGTCACCGAAAACGGGGCGATTGCCTGGCATTCGCGCGGTTCGATTGTTGCACCGGACTCGGTTCCCAATACCGACTCTTCGCTCGTGCGCGCCGCCGAGGCTGCGTATCGCGCTGTTCCCCGGGCGAAGCCCGCAAGCGACAATAATCTCAGGCGCTACGATTACGCAATCGACCATGCCGAGCGCATCGATCCACCCTTGACCGGCCCGGAAATCTCGGCAATCATCGCCGCATTCGAAGCGGAAGGTTGCGTCGCCAAACCGAGTTCTATCCATATCAATTGCTGGAAGGGTTCCTGCGATAAACAAAAGGCGTCAGTCCATTTTTTGTCGGAAGTATTCGGTTATGCTGATGCAACCGACCGTGATAAAGTGCTGTATATCGGGGATGCGCTCAATGATGAACCTATGTTTGCCCATTTTCCGAATGCATGCGCAGTTGCCAATGTCAGCCGCTGGCTGGACCACATGACAAGCCGACCCGCCTGGATTGCGGAAAAGCTGTACGGGCAGGGATTTGCAGAAATCGCTCAGATTGTCCTTGCGCACAGAAGTGCAGAGTGTTTATAAGGCACCTCTAAAAACTGAAGTTTTTAGAGGTGCCCTAAAGCAGAACGGAATTTACCAGATCCTGGAATTCCGGATCAATTCTTGTTTCTCTCGCTTTTGTGTGCTGTGCGATCAGGAAAATGCCGTCTTCAGAGATAATCGCGTCTTCTTCGCTGCTATCTGCTGTTTCGACCGGAATCAGTTCTTCCGGTTCTTCGTCTCCGATCACCTCGAGCAGCTCGAATACCGGTGTTTCTGTAAAGACCGGCAGTTTTCGCGCGCAGGTGTCAAAAATAAGGGATTCGATGTACTCCACTTCGGTGCCTTCCTCTTCTTCTGTAGAATCCAGTGATGAAAAATCAAGAGTTGATATATACAAGGATGCGGATGTTTCAATGTCTGTTTCGGTCAGATTAGGTCTTGTTCCCGAATCCAGCGCTGGAGGTTCTTCAAAATTAAACACCAGAACCTCATCCGGTACACTGGAATCGATAAAATCCGCCAGTTCGTCCTCGGTCGCGACTTCCAGAAGCTCCGGCTCCCATTCATTGTCCAGATATTCGACTTCTTCGGGTTCTGCCGGGGCGACCGGCGCAGAGTCGAAAAAATCCTCCGGCGTGAAGTGTTCTTCCTGTTTTTCCTGTGTATGTACGTCTTGCGCCGATGCAACCAGCTGCTCCAGTTTTGAGTGGTCGTCCGCTACTTCAAGCTCGGCCGGATCGAGTTCATCAATTTCGCTAATTTCGTCGAATTCATCACTTTCGTCGAATTCATCACTTTCGTCGAATTCGGATTTTCTCCCGTGTCCGGCTTTTTCAACTGGAACCGGCTCGTCTGCAGGTTCGACCTCTTCGACCTCTTCGAGCTCCTCAAGCTCTTCCAGTTCTTCCAGTTCTTCAACCGTGTCGACCTCTTCAAGCTCCTCGAATTCTTCCAGTTCTTCGGCAGGCTCGTCTGCTGGCTCGTCTGCAGGTTCAACCTCTTCGAACTCTTGGACCTCTTCAAGCTCTTCCGGCTCGTCTGCGGCTTGCGGGGCAGTATGTGCGGAGTGCGGTACTGGACTTGCGGATTCTGGAGCTGATGCTGCGGGAACTGCGGTATGTACTCCGGTCACATTGATCGACAGCGGGCTGTTTTGCAGCACCTGTTCAAGAATCGACCTGATTTCCGCAGAGCTCGGAAGTTCTTTTTGCCGGTATTCCTGTTTTCCGATTGCGGAAAAAATTTCTTCCCAGCTCCGTTCGAGCAGCGCGTCGATTTCACCGCCGTGCTTGCGGTTCATGCGCGTGCCAAAGCCTTTTTTTATTTCTTTGGTCAGATCGTGTTTTCGGTATTGCAGTGTATTCCGCAATTCTTCCCACTGCTGGTCATCGGCTTTTTCCATCAGTTCCGACACTATATGCAGCTGGAAGCGGCGGACACGGTTGCGGACACGGATCATTTCGTCCTGTTTCAGGCTGAACAGTAAAAGGATGACCAGAAAAATCGTGATAAAACTGACCGAAAGAAATAAAATTCTGATCGGCTGGGGGAATACAAAGAGTTCTTCCGGGGCAACCATTCCGAGAAATCCGTATGCTCCGCTGGTACTGAGCAGCACCCATCCCGACTCTTCGGTAGACACAATACGCTGCGGTTCAAGATTGCCTGCTGTCCATCGTTCCAGAACCGCTGTAACGAGAATGTCCTGCCCGGCTCTGGGCAGACCGGTGACGATTCCGCAGACGGTATGGGTGTCGTTAGCAACAAGCGACACTTCGTCGCTGAGTCCCACCATGTTTTTGCTGAACAGATACCGCGCTGCCGCCGAGGCCGAAACGTAAAAAACTGCGCTGCCGCGCCAGGTGGTATAGGCATCATAAAAGGGAAAGCTGTAGACAAAGACACCCCGTTCCGGGTCCGTGATTACCCGGGGAGCGTCTCCGTCGCCGCTTGCAATGTACCGCACTGGCAACAATTGTTCCTGCTTTCCGTATTGTTCGTACGATATCTGGAAATCCGTCTGTTTGAGTATGTCTTCCTTAAACGTGCTAAAGTGGATTTTCCTGATGCCCTTGTCGTCTGTTTCACTTGCGGTGGTGTCCCCGGCGTCAATGATTCTGATACCGACAAGTCCGTTGCCGTCGGCAAGGAGCGCTCCTGAAAGATTTGTCCGGTCGAAAATATCCTGTGAACTCTGGTTCGGCAAGAGGCTGCGCTTTACGGCTTCTGCTTCGACGAATTGTGCAAATCGGGAAAGATTGCCGCTGTTCCATTCTTCAAGCGCAGCACTGGTCCCGGAAACCCTTGTTTCCAGCGATTCGATCACCGTCGGTTGGTAAAAGCGCGTTTCGAGTATATTGAAAAGCCCCGCATACGATGCGACCGCAAGGGCCGCAAAAAGTACGGCAGAGATGAGTATGCTTAATGCGATCTTCGGTGCGGTGCGCACGGAACCTCCGGGAGCAATTACAGGCGTCTGGCTACAGAGTGCCTGTTAGTATATCGGCCAGTCAGAAATAAATCATGAGAACAGGTGCTCTGTAAACTACCTTTTTCTGTGCGGATAGGGTATGCTTTTTGGTAATGATAGATATTGATACTGAAAACAACAAGCCGGTTTTAGTGTTTCTGGTGGGAAAATGCGACGATCGCGCGGTGTCCGACAAGGAAGTGCTGCGTGAACTTTCGAGCCTTGCCGAAACAGCGGGTCTTACTCCCGCAGGAGGCACGGTACTCCGCCGGTACGAGCCATCGCCGAAGTTCGGGATGGGTGCCGGAAAAGCCCGGGAGCTTATCGCTTCAGCTCGCGCCGTCGACGCCGAGCAGATTATTTTCGATTTCGAGATTACCCCCTCGCAGCAGCGGAACTGGGAAAAAGAATCGGACCTTACCTGCCTCGACCGGCAGGAGGTCATTATACGCATATTTGCCGACCGGGCGCTGACCCGCGAGGCAGTCCTGCAGGTCGAGCTTGCCCGCCTGGAGTATTCACTGCCCCGCCTTGCCCATACCTACGAAGCCCTCTCCCGCCAGCGCGGCGGTCGTTACGGAACAAAAGGCTCCGGAGAGACCCAGCTCGAACTTGACCGCCGATCGGTGATGAACCGCATCGCGCTGATCAAAACCGAGCTGAAAACTGTCCGGAGCGAGCGGGCAACCCAGCGCAAGCGCCGGGAGCGCGTGCCGGTGCCGTCCTGCGCGATCGTGGGCTACACCAACGTCGGAAAATCCAGTTTGCTGAACGCTTTGACCGGCGCCGGCGTGCTGTCCGAGGACAAGCTGTTTGCAACGCTCGACCCGACTACCCGCCGGTTCACCCTGCCGACTGGCCGGACGATTCTCCTGACCGATACCGTCGGGTTTATCAGGAACCTGCCGCACAGTCTTGTCGACGCATTCCACGCGACACTCGAAGAAGCAGCCTTTGCCGACGCCGTCCTGCTCATTCTTGACGCCGCCGATCCCGATGTCGAACAGCATCTGGAAACTACCCAGCAGGTCTTGTCCGAAGTCGGCGCAGACGAACGGCCCCGGCTTCTCGTGGTAAACAAGTGCGACAAGATCGATCAGTTCGAACGCTCCCGCCTTGCTGCGCTGTATCCCGACGCTGTGTTTATCAGCGCCCACACCAAAGAAGGTTTCGATGAATTCGTGTCGCGGGTGGAATCGCTTGTGTCGGGAGACGAACAAACCTACCGGCTTCCACTGGATCGCCAGGACCTGGTTGCCTTTGCCCATCGCGAGGGCGTTGTTTTGAGCGTTGAGTATGCCGACGACGCAATCGAGCTGAAAGCTAAAACAAACGGAAAACTTGCATCGAGTCTCGCGCCCTTCGCGGTTTGCGATTCCAGCGCCGAGTGCGGGAACGACGCAAGTCCGATCGACGATCACGCTGATTTCGGGGCAGCTCCGTGACGCAGTCCGGTCGCCGCTTTTTGACTCTTGTTCTCGGCCTTGTTCTGGGCTTTCTGGCGCTTGTCCTGGTTTCCGGTACGGCAGTTGCGCTTCTTGGCGGCGGTCCGGCATATCGGAGTGTTGATTCTCACCCGGCCGTGCAGAAATCGTTTACGGGAAAATCGATCTACGGAGAAATAGGTCTTCTGCGGGCAAGGACTTCCGACCCCTATCAGGGCCTTGTCATAGTACGTCCCTCGTTCCCGTATCCGGAAGGAGATTCTGCTTTTTATGAAGAGCTTGCGCTCAAGACGCCGGTGCTTCGCATTGCCCTTTTGGACTGGTTTTCGTCGAAGTCTGTGCGCGAGCTTGAGAAGCTTGGAGAAGAGGCGGTGAAAGCGGCTGTTCTGGAAACGGTGAATTCGCTGCTGGTGCTTGACAAGCTGGAGACGGTGTATTTTTCCGATTACCAGATCCTTGATTGATGTTGTGCAACCGGGCGGCCTTATTTGTGTCCGTTACTGGATGAGGAGGTATGTATGAATTCATTTGGTGCTGCGGATGCAGCGCCTGCCGCGCAGGTGTTGATTGCGATTATTCCGATCGTCGGCATTGTGATGGGCGCGGTAGTAGTTTTTTTCTGGTTGTTATGGCGGCATCGCGAAGTGGTCAGGCAGATAAATGCCGGTTCCTACTCGCGGCCAGTGTTCAACCTTCCCGTGTTCAGCCTGCTCGCCGGTTTTCTCCTGACGGGCATAGGTTCTGTGTTGTCGCTGCTTTTCTTCTTTATAGAAGGCGTAAGCTATACGCTGCTCGGAGGCTTGATTCCTTTTGCCATGGGTGTCAGTCTGCTTGCGTATTATTACGTGACCCGTAAGGAACGAAAGCAGCTTGAAACCGATAATTGACCCCTCCGGTCTTGCCGTAGCCGACGATTCCCTTCTGTGCCGCGAGATTCTTGCGGGAAACGAGCGGGCTTTTGCCGAGCTGGCGGGGCGGTATCGCAAACGGCTGTTCGGGCTTGGATACAGTTTTTTCAAGAATGCGGACGATTCCGAGGATTTTATTCAGGATGTCCTGGTAAAGGTGTACTTGTCGCTGGCGCAGTTCCGGGGTGAATCCAGGTTTTCCACCTGGTTGATGCGGATTGCGTATAATACCGGGATCAATTCGATCAGGCGGACGAAGGAATATACGTCGCTGGCGGAAGATTTCGATATTGCCGATCCGGGCGAGAGTCCTGAACAGGAGCATTTGAGATCCTGCGCGGCGTCCGCCGTGCGCGAAGCAGTATCGGAGCTTCCGGAACGGTACCGGATTTGCGTGGATATGTACTTTTTTTATGATATGCCCTATGCGGATATCGGTGAAGTGACCGGGCTTCCGGTCAATACGATCAAGTCGCATGTGTTCAGGGCAAAGAAAATCTTGCGGGAACGGCTTGACGAAGAAGGGGTTGCGGAATGAAGTGTGAAAAGGCTTTCGACAGATATCTGTCGCTCGATAAAAATCAGGCGGTTCCCCTGCGGGTGTCGCTGCATTTGTTGTGCTGTCCGGTGTGTCGCACGGCAGTGCGGACGCTGACCAGGGCTGAACGCGCTCTGGCCCGCCCGCTTGCACCGCTGCAAGCCCGGACGTTTGCACCGCTGCTGACCTCGCCGCTTGCATCGGCAAACGCGCAGGCGGCTTCTGGCGGGAACAGCGCCGAAATAATCGACCGCTCGGTCCGGCTTGCCTTTGAACGCATTCAGGCGGCGGGATTTGCGTATCCGCCTGTAGAAGCAGTCGCCCGGCGGGTGTCTATGAGTCGATGGCTTCTGGTTGGTGTACTGATGGCCGCCGGGTTTGTAGTGATTCCCTTCAGCATGATCGGTGAATGGACCCGCTCGGTGTACGGCCTCGCCTTTTCGCTTCCCTTCTATTTAGTAAGCGGACTTGCTGTAACTGTGTATAGCGGACTGTTTATCGGGAGCAATATCGACTTTTTTGTCAAAAAATTCGGGTTCCGCTGATTTCTTTCGCCGGTTCAGTTCCAGAGTGCTGCAGGGTTCATGGTTGAGCGGTTTTTGTAAACAGTAAAATGAAGGTGCGGTCCGGTGCTCTGGCCGGTATTGCCGACCGTGCCGATTCTGGTGGATGTGGTTACATAGCTTCCGCGGGTTGTCAGAATCGACTGGAGATGTCCGTACATGGACTGATATCCGGAGTGATGCGATATGATTACGTAATTGCCGTAGGTAACGTCGTACCCGGTGGCGGTTACTTTTCCTTCCAGCGCTGCATACACTGCAGAACCGCGTGATGTTGCCATATCGATGCCGTTGTGGAATGTCCTCATTCCGCTGAACGGATTGTTTCTCCAACCGTATAGCGACGAAATGTAATAGCTGCCGCGAAGCGGTTTTCTGAACAGGTCTCCGTTGATTTCCTGGATGGTTACCCAGTCGAGTTTTGCATCCGGCAGAAAAAGGATGGTGCCAGGTTCGATCATGTTGTCATGTATGTTGTTTACCAGCGCTATTTTTTCCAGAGATACCCGAAATTTGTCGGCAATAGAACCGGGGGTGTCCCCGTTTTTTGCGGTATATAGAATTCCGTTTATTGACGGTATTTTCAGATTCTGACCAATCTGCAGGGTTCTGGTATTCCGAAGTTTGTTCAGGCTGATGATCGCATCCTGGCTGACGCCGTGGCTTTCGGCAATTTTTCCGACTATGTCTCCCTGGCGAACCGTGTAGACGGTGTAGTACAATTCGGGTATTTCAACCGCCTGTTCTTCTGCCGAGTCGCCAGGACGTTCGGACGGGATAGGACGGTCTGCGCCTCCCATTCCGTTGAAATCTTCCTGAGGGCTGTGGTCATCAGGAATTTCCGGAGCGGTTTGAGCGTTCGTTTTTCCACACGAAGCAAGTACCAGTATATTGACAGAAAGAAGTATCAGCAGTATCTGAATGAAAGCGCGTCTCATAAGGACTCCAGTATATCATCGGGATTGTCTTTTTGTGTAAAAAATCGGCAAAAACGAATTCGGAATTGAGATCCCTTTAGAAAAAATGAGGGCACCGAGAAAAACTGATTGAGTTTTTCGAGGTGCCCGTTAGCTTTTTTTTCCAAGCCCGACCAGATAAGTCTCGAAACTGCCGGTACGGCAGGCTTCCGGCTTGAACCCGCGGGCCGATTCGAACAAATTTCTGAGCGCCTTCAGATGCGCCTGCTGATCTCCACCCTGGAATATTTTTACGACAAAATTGCCTCCCGGAGCCAACATGTGTTCAGCGTAGTAGATAGCCAGTTCAACAAGACCGCTTGAGCGTGCGGTATCGATTGTCCGGTTCCCGGTAGTTGCAGGAGCGGCATCGCACATGACCAGATTGTACGGGCCGAGCTTGCGCGCATTTTCGCGTATTTCCGGGGCATAGAGATCTCCCTGAAAGAAAGAAAGGTTTTCCGCCTTGACATCCTTTGCGAGCGGAGAAAGGTCAATCGCCGTTACGTGGCCGTTTCCGTCCAGCATCCGCAGTGCAAATGTTGTCCAGCTTCCCGGTGCAGCGCCGAGATCAAGTATGCGCCAGCTTTTTTTTATCAGTCCGAACTTGTCGTCCATTTCCTTGAGTTTGTAGACGGACCTGGCAGGGTATCCTTCCGAGAACGCTTTTTTGCTCCAGAAATCCGGTTTATCGTAGCTGTTTGCGCTCATGTATTCCTCTTGCAAGATTGGCTGTATTTAGTACAATAGTGACATGAATATAGAATATACCCGCCGTCTTGAAAAGATCGAAAAAGTACTGATAGATCGCCTTCCTGCAACAGCGGATACTGCATGGCTGTCCGATTCTTTTTCTGCTCTTCCTCAGGCTGTCCGGGGGGCGCATGTCTCGAACCTGACCGAACCATGCAGGGATTTGATGCTGCGTGGCGGTAAGCGGTGGCGGCCTTTGCTGATGGTTCTTGCATGCGAGCTTTCTGGTGGCAGAGACCGTGCGTATCCGCTTGTTCCGGTTGTTGAATTTGCGCATACCGCAAGTCTTGTGCATGACGATATAGAAGACTGTGCCGAAGAACGGCGCGGAAAACCTTCAGTTCATATTTTGTATGGCGAGGATGTCGCCATAAATTGCGGCGCCTGGTTGTATTTCCAGGCTCTTTCCGTGATCGATTCGTTTCCGTCGGCGGATTCGTTAAAGCTGGTCTTGTATAAAACTGTTGCGCGGGAATTGCGCAGGCTGCACCTTGGGCAGGCAATGGATATCTCCTGGCATCGTGATTCTTCGATGGTTCCTGTCCGAGCCGAATACGAGGCGATGGTTTCCATGAAAACCGGAACTCTTGCCCGTCTGGCGGGAGAACTCGGGATGCTCGTCGGCGGCAAGTCTGAAGGAGAATCCGGCGATTTCGGCGAACTGTCTGCAAGAATCGGCGTCGGATTCCAGGTCATAGACGATGTTCGCAATCTGACGACTGGCAATCCGGGAAAGAAGCGCGGTGACGATATCGTGGAAGGGAAGAAGAGCCTGCCGGTCATTCTGCATCTGGAGAAGCATCCCGACGATCTTGCAGTCCTTTCAGAATTGTTTGCCAGAGCCCGCTCGGAAGGTATCAGTTCGCCTTCGGTAGAGCATGTTATTTCTATGCTGGAAGATTCGGATTCTATCGGCGCTGCCTGTGAATATGGAAAGCGTCTGATCGACCAGTCGTGCTGTACGCTTCGCGGCAGGTATCCGGGAAAGCCTGAAACGGAGCTGATTGCGGGCTTGTTCGAATCGATGCTGGAAGGCTGCTGACGGTCCGGTTTTGTAAAACCGGAAGGCGCAGTTCCGGTTTGATTGTTTTTGGGGTGTTGGTGTAGTACGCTGTAAGTATGAAAACAGCACGGTATATACCGTCACAAATCTGGACCATTGCGCAAATCGATACTGGTAATGCAGTGTTCGTTCGTGCGGAAGACTCGAATCTCGTATTGCCGGTGTATGTGTCCGAAAGCGATACCCAGTGCATCCTTGTCGAGCTGACGCACATTCTTGCGCCCCGTCCTATGGTTCACGAGCTGTTGCTTTCCGCAATAAACGCTCTTGGGGGAGCTCTTGAGCGCGTCGAGATTTATGGCATACGCAGCGGTTCCTATCTGTGCAGAATCGTGCTTGTTCGGGATCGAAAAGAATTCTGTCTGGAATCCCGTCCTTCCGATATTTTATGCCTTTCAGCCCGGACGGATTGTCCTGTGTATGTAATGGATGAAGTATTTGCAAAAAATGGCATCCCGGCGGAGCGGGTGTCCGGCGATTCTGCGCAGTCTGTTTCCGCTCCGGAGTTCTCCGGAGCCGCTTCGCTACTGAAAAAAGAACTGGAGGAAGCTGTGGACAGGGAAGATTACGAAAATGCCATACGCATTCGCGATCTGCTTGCCGCAGCCGAAAATTCTCCGCTGTCTGCGGATACAAAACATACTCCCGAGGATATGTGCTGATGATTGAATCTCCCGCAAGTCTGAACGATCTGGCTGTTCAGCTTGCCTCAGACGGCTGCCATGACGAAGCGATTGCCTGTCTTCAGAAGGCGCTGCTGGTTGAACCGCATAATCCGGTACTCTGGTACAATCTTGCGCTCAGTTATCGCGTTCTTGGCCGGCAGGATGACGCCCGCGCTTCGCTGATCAATGCGGTTAGGGAAGCTCCCGAAGATATTGATGCGCTGAATACGCTTGGAGTTGTCAGTCACGAACTGGGAGACGACGCCGGCGCCGCAGAATGTTACCGGACAGCGCTCGAGCTTGAACCCGGAAACGGAACAGTATGGAATAATTACGGCGTCCTTTTTTTCGGACAGTCCCGTTTTGACGAAGCCCGTTCGTCTTTTGAAAAAGCCTTGTCGCTGATTCCCGAACTCGACGATGCCCTGTATAATCTTAGGGATACATACGAAGAACTCGGTATGACAGACGAAATGGATAAATGCGATGCGATGCTCAAACAGCGCAACGTAGAATAGAAAGCGGACCGGAGTTGAATCTGCTCTGTTTTCTTCCCCTGCCGTCGATACCGGGTTATGGGAGCTGCGGTTGGGAATTCGCGTGTTGTACATTGCCGAGATAGTCGGAAAAGCCGGAATCTGGAGCGTCAAATCATCGCTTTCGCATATAAAAAAAACTGAAAAACCGGATATTGTTATTGCAAACGGAGACGGAACCACCGGAGGCTGGGGGCTTGGGCGCCAGCACGCCGGATATCTGAGAAAGTTGGGCATTGATGCAATAACCGGAGGCGACTGCATTTTTTACAAGAAAGATCTTGTCGAGGGGCTGGATACGTTGCCCTATGTGCTGCGCCCGGCGAACTATCCGGCAGAGAGTCCGGGGCGCGGCTGGCGTTTTTTCAATGCAGGAACAAAACGCATTGCGGTTGTTTCCCTGCTTGGACGGGCATCCTTTTCTCGCGTGCACAGTGAAAATCCGTTTACCATGCTTCCGGTTCTTTCAGACCGGCTGCGTCAGGAGACTCCGTATATCCTGGTTGATTTCCATGCAAGCGCTACCGCCGAAAAACAGGCTTTATTCTATCTTGCCGACGGACTTGTTTCCGCAGTTATTGGATCTCATTCACGGGTCCAGACATCGGACGAACGCATACTGGAAAAAGGCTGCGGAGTTATAACCGATTCCGGGAGAACCGGCAGCCAGAATTCTGTAGCGGGTATCGACGCCGCAGTGAAAATCCGCGAATATATAAGTAGAGTTCCGGACTGGAGCAGGGATGCCTGGGCAAAACCCGAACTGCAGGGTGTAGTCCTTGATCTTGACGATGCAGGACGGACTGCCGGAATCAGGCGGTTCCGCTATGAATGCCCTGATCCGCCTGGTGCCGGCGCAGAGGAGGAATAGCGATATGCAGGAAAAAGCCAGAGTGGTATCGATCGACGGCGATGTTGTATCCGTTGTTCCGCTGGATATCGAAATGTGCATCGGCTGCAGCAATACCGAATGCCAAAAAAACGGGAACGTATTCACTGCCTGCAATAGCGGCAATCTGGATATATATCCGGGAGCCGAAGTCCGGATCAGAGCCTGCGGCAAAAATCAGGCGGTGCAGGGGCTCTTGTCCATCGGTGTTCCGGTTCTTGCGGCAGCAGCAGGGTATGCCCTCGTTGGAGGATTTGCGCCTGCTGCATCGGAGGGCGTACGCATTGGAGCTTCTCTTGGTTTTCTGGTAGCGGCCGGGACGCTTGTTGCCCTGTTCCGCCGCACCGGTTCCACCGATTTGCCCGAAATTTACGAGGTTGTAGCGAACTGATCAGATCCCGAATTCTCTGGCGTACCGGTTGATCGTGTCGGCCATGGCATCCAGGGGTACCTGCTCCATGACGCCGCCAAGTTCCCAGGCTACGCGGGGCATTCCGTATACAATGCTCGACGCCTCGTCCTGACCGAGAGTTCTTGATCCTTCGGCAAATAATTCTGCAAGTTTGACAGCTCCGTCGCGACCCATACCGGTCATGATGATACCGAGCGCCCTGTTCTGGTATTCTTTACGGATTGATTCGAACAGCACGTCGGCCGAAGGGCGATGCCCGTTCCGGGGCGGCGCATCAGACAGGTGCGCAATGGTTCCAAGTGCCCTTTTTTCGACTTCCAGGTGCTTGTCTCCGGGTGCGATCAGGATTCTGCCCGGTTTGACAAGATCCCCTTCCTTGGCTTCTTTGACTTCGAGCGGACAGATTCGGTTAAGGCTGTTTGCAAATTCCTCGGTAAAACCTGCAGGCATGTGCTGTACGACGACGATTGGCTGGCCGAGCGACGGATCGAGTTTTGAAAATACTTCCCGGAGCGCATTCGGCCCGCCGGTGGATATTCCGATAGCGATTATCTCGATTGGTCCCGGTTTTCTTGCAGGGATCGGTTTTATGAGGGCTGCCGGTGATGCCGGGGATGCTGAGGGGTGTCTGGAAGCCAATGCTGCAAGCGTAGACGGCGATATGGAATCCGTATGATGAAGCGTTTCTGCAGGAAGCCGCGGGTCGGTCCTGATTCGTTCGACGTCGGCCATGTGGGATTCGTACGTTTTTAGCAGTTCTTCGGGAAGCCTCCGTGCAGTACCCGCTATTTTTTTCAGCTGGTACTGGCCTCCGTAGCCGACAAGCAGTTCGCTCAGCTGTTTTGCGACAGCATGGAGGTTCGCAGACTCCGATCCTGAAGGTTTTGTCACGAAGTCGCTCGCACCAAGGTCGAGACAGTCCATGGTCACCTTGGCGCCTTCTTTTGCGACGCTCGAAAGGATGATCACCGGAATATCGATTCCGAGCTTCTTCCGCTCCTTGAGGAATTCGATGCCGTTCATTTCCGGCATCTCTATGTCGAGCACAATGACATCTGGTTTCGACCGTCCGATTTTCTGCAGCGCGAATCGGCCGTTCATTGCCTTGTCGGCAATTCGCAGCTCGGGAGTCGCTTCGACTATTTTACCGATCAGACTCCGCATAAGAGCCGAATCGTCGACAATTAATACTGAAATAGGTTCCATCAATACATCCTGTAACTACGGATTTGCATGTACGTTGTGGCGCTTCTGCGCATCAAGAAAAAAACGGTTCGTTTTTCCCGATGCCCTTACGTATTTTTCTGATACAGACAGGCCCAGTCTGTCTTCAGAAATTCGAATTTAGTCTTCATTCCGAAAAGAGATTCCGAATGTCCGATAAAGAGATAGGATTTCGGGGCCATTGCGTCCCAAAACCGGTCGATAACAGCTTTCTGCGCTGGTTCGTCGAAGTATATCAGTACGTTGCGGCAGAACAGAATATCGATATTCCGGAGTCCCGAGTCGTGCTTGAGATTATGATAGTCGAACCGGATCATTTTCATCAGTTCGTCTTTTACCTGGTAGCCATTGTTCTTGCGTTCAAAAAAACGGGTCAGATAGGCGTCGGGGACACCAGTCATGCGGCTGTCGGGATAAAAGCCGCTTTTGCCGACTAGAAGGGATTTGAGCGAGAGGTCTGATGCGACGATTTCTGACGTATAACCCGACGGAAGCTTGTCCCTGAGAATCATCGCGAGCGTATACGGTTCTTCTCCGGTTGAACATCCCGCGCTCCATACCCTGATCTTGGTGTCCCGCTTTTCTTTTTTCAGTTTCAGTACTTCCGGGAGGACATAGTGTTCGAGTGCATCGAAATGGGGCTGATTTCTGAAAAACCGCGTCAAATTGGTGGTAACAGAGTCGAGCATCAGCTTGAGCTCTTCTTTGTCTTTCAGCAGCAACGAATAATAGTCCTGGATATGACTGATCTGTTTTTCTCTGAGGCGCTCTCTCAGTCTGCTTTCCAGAATTGCACGGTTAGTTGTCGAAAAAGTAATTCCGCTTTCGTCGTAGACGAGTTTTCGATACTGATCGAAATCTGCGTCACTGAGGAAGTCCGCCATTAAAAACTCCTGTATACCCGCTAAGGTATCATATATCAGTTTAAAACGTGCCAACGGTGCTGTCAATGACGGCAGCTCACGCTGTAACGTTTTGACCAAATCGTAGATAGTATATATAGTGAAAAGCCTATGAAGCCCGGGATTGGTTCTGCAGTTTGCCTCATGCTCGCATCTCTTTGTGTATCGGCATGTTCATTCGATTATGGATCGGAACTTGCAGACGACACCTCCATTCCGGAGATGACTATGACCGGAGTCAATGCAAGCAGGTATGAAAATGCCCGCCTGTCTGTAGAGCTTCGCGCTTCGATTCTGGAAATGTACGATGCGGACAAGATATGGACTGCTTCCGACGTCGAGTTTGTTCAGTATACAAATACAGGGGACGGTGCGATAGAAGCCGAGGGTTCTGCCGGCCTTTTTTTGGTGGATGACGCCGCGGACGTATATTCTCTTGGACAGACCGCTTCTTTTCGCATTGTCGAGGACAACCTTTTCCTGACCGCGTCGGATTTGCGCTGGGATCGTTCCGTACATACACTGGTTTCCGGACTTGCCAGTTCCGTGGAACTGGAACGCGGCGATGGATCGGTAATTGTCGGAACCGGCTTTTCCGCGAATACGCTGAGCAGGGAATACCAGTTTACCGGCTCTGTTGCGGGAAAACTGGTGTCGGGTGGGGCCTCCTCCTCTGATTTGCCGGAGACCGGACTGTGATCGGCTGTTCCAAACTTCTTCCGGTTCTGATCTTCGGAATCGTTTTGTCTGCTGTCTGTACTGCGGACGACAAGCCCATATCCTTTTCTGCAGACCGTATGAGCGGAGCTGCCGGGAAGAAAGACGAGAAGACAGTTCTTTCCGGCCATGCTTCGGTTTCGGTCGGGTCGCTCAGGATTACTGGGGATGAAATCGAACTGTCCGGAACCGATTTCCGGTATGTAAAAGCGTTCGGAAATGTGACAGGTGTCGATTCCGAGCAAGGCTTTTCCTTTACTGCCGATATACTGACCTACGATCGCGAAACCGAAACAGCTTCTTTTCAGGGTTCGGCGAAGCTTGTCGATACAAAGCACGATGTCGAAACTTCTGCCGGACTGATTGTGTACAACAAACAGACGGAAATAGCCCAATTACAGACTGGCGTCAAGCTGAAGCGCAAGAATATCGACTGTGTTTCCGAATTCGCACTGTACCGGAGGTCTGTGTCTATGCTGGACCTGACCGGAAAGCCGGTGGTGACACGCGACGGAGATGAATTCAAGGCGAACAGAATAACCGTAAATCTTGAAACCGAGTTTATTACCCTTGACGGATCAGTGTCCGGCAAGCTCAAGGAGACGAAGAAAAAGGAAGAGGCCGGCAGCAAGGCGGCTTCGCCTGCGTCCGGCGACGCGGGAGCCGGTTTTTCTGCTTCTGCCAGTGGAGATGTAGACTGATGGGCGATATTTTGCGTGTCGAGGGGCTGAACAAATTTTTCGGCAAAAAGCATGTGGTTCGGGATGTGTCCTTTTCGATGCAGTCCGGTGAAATTCTGGGGCTTTTGGGGCCAAACGGCGCCGGAAAAACCACTTCCTTCTATATGGTAGTCGGTTTCTACAAGCCGAACAGCGGGAACATTTTCCTGAATGATCTTCAGATAACCAGGTATCCAATGTATAAACGCGCCCGCGCGGGTCTTTCGTATCTGCCGCAGGAGGCTTCGGTCTTCCGTAAGCTGACTGTTGAAGATAACATTTCCGCGATACTCGAGACCAGAAGGGATTTAAGCAAGGCGCAACGAAAAGAAAAGCTGGAATTTCTGCTGGAGGAATTCGGAATCCAGCGGAACCGGAAGCAACAGGCATACACGCTTTCCGGGGGCGAGCGGCGCCGGACCGAAATTGCCCGGTCTCTTGCC
>SHOL01000202.1 GCA_004294945.1 Treponema sp. | reverse complement strand
CTATAAGGCTCAGGAGTATACGAATGAAACACATTGATCTTGGCGGGCCCTGGTCTTTTCGCTGTCTTGATTCCGGCGTTTTTCCCGGCGAAACCCTGGCAGGAACGGTTCCCGGCTCCTTATATGCCGATTTGCTGAAACTCGGCCGCATTCCGGATCCCTTTTGGCGCGAAAACGAGCGGGAAGCAGCCAGGTTATCCGATTTTGACTGGGAATATTCCCGGTCTTTTTGGTGCGAGCGGACCGTGCTTTCGCATGAGCGGATCGAGCTCGTTTTTGAAGGTCTTGATACAATTGCAGAAATCAGCTGCAACGGACACCCAATAGCAAAAACCTCCGACATGCACCGAATCTTTGTTTTTGATATTGCTGACGCCGTACATGAAGGCGAAAACGTGCTGACTGTCGTATTCCGTTCTCCCACCCGCTATATGCTGGCTGAATACGCGCGAGCGCCTCTGGTTGGCGGTGCAGGCGGACAATTCCGCGGTTTCAACTATCTCAGAAAGTCCCATTCGATGAGCGGGTGGGATTGGGGACCCGTGCTTCCGGATCTTGGAATCTGGCGACCTGCCTTTATTCGCGCATGGTCGGGGGCCAGAATCGATGATGTGTACATCATCCAGGATCATCGTCCGGGCGCATGCGGGGGGACAGACGTTTCGGTATCGATTCGGGTGCGGATTGAATTTGCGCGCACGGCTGCCGGTTGCTGTCAGTCCGACGCATTGAAAGCCGGAATTTCGTGCCGCCTGACGAAACCCGACGGTACCGGCATCGAAACCGCATCGGAATTCCTTTCCGGTTCTTCAGAAACGGTTGCGACTCTGGAAGTTGCACACGCGGCCTTGTGGTGGCCGAACAATCTCGGCGCCCAGCCGCTGTATAGCCTTTCGGTGTCGCTCAGCACCGATGTCGATCCCGCAGGAAATTCGGACCCGGCAGCGCTCGCAGCGCGCGCCGTGCTCGACGAACGATTGTTCCGCATCGGATTACGCACCATGACTGTTGCCGCCGTCGATGACGAATGGGGGCAATCGTTCGCCCTGACGGTAAACGGTTGCAGTTTTTTTGCAATGGGCGCCGACTACGTGCCCGAAGATTCTATTCTTACCCGAAATTCTCGCAGACGCACCGAACGCCTGATCAAATCGGCCGTTCTGGCTAACCACAACTGCATACGCGTGTGGGGCGGGGCGAACTACCCCGACGACTCGTTCTACGATCTGTGCGACGAATACGGCCTGGTTATCTGGCACGACCACATGATGGCCTGCGGTGTGTACGAATTGACGGACGAATTCAGGGAAAACATCGTTTCCGAGATAACAGACAACGTACAACGGATTCGCCATCATGCGTCGCTCGGGCTGTGGTGCGGGAATAACGAGCAGGAAGAAGCCTGGTGTTCCTGGGGGTGGACCGAGCAGTTCAGTCCTCGCCTCAAGGCCGACTACATCAAACTGTACGAAGAAATCCTTCCCGCCCTGATGAAAAAACTTGATCCGGCAACCTTTTTCTGGCTTTCGTCTCCTTCATCGGGCGGTTCGTTCGACAAACCGAACGCAGAAGGCCGGGGCGACATGCACAACTGGACAATCTGGCACGGACTGAAGCCCTTTGCCGCCTACCGTTCCTGCTATTCCCGGTTTATGTCCGAATTCGGCATAGAGTCGTTCCCGTCAATGCGCACAATCGAAACGTTCACTGAACCGGACGACCGTAATATTTTTTCCCCGGTAATGGAAAACCACCAGAAATGCGAGTCAGGAAATGCGAAAATCCTGTATTACATCAGCGAAACCTATCGGTATCCAAAAGATTTTCCATCTTTGGTGTATGCATCACAGCTGGTCCAGGCCGAAGGCCTCCGCTACGGCGTCGAACATTGGCGGCGAAACCGGAACGGAAACCGCTGCATGGGAGCTGTGTACTGGCAGCTGAACGACTGCTGGCCGGTTGCTTCGTGGGCAAGCATCGACTGGTACGGCAGGTGGAAGGCACTCCAGTATGCATCGAAGCGCTTCTTTGCGCCGGTTCTGGCTTCTGCGCGGGAGGAAGGCGCCCGCGTCGACCTCCATGTGAGCAACGAAACTGCATCGGCAGTCGAAGGCATCCTGATTTGGCGACTCTGCGACGATTCGCGCAGTATACACGGAGCCGCCATCCTGGAAACCGGCAAACGATCGGTTGCAGTCCCGGCGTTTTCCGATATGCAGGTTTTCGCCCTGGATTTTACGGCAATCCTGTCCGGAGTCGACGCTTCGAGAAACGCATATCTAATGTACGAGTTTATTCCCGTGCAATCAGGCGCATGCACTCAATCCCGGGGCAGCGTGCTGTTCGTTAAACCGAAGCATTTCAATTTCAGAAGACATGCGGTAACAGTCGAGGCGCAGGAAAAAGCGGACCGTTTTGAGGTCACCGTCCGAGCGGCCGCCTATGCACGATTCATCGAACTGGAAACAACCGGATTCGACGCGATTTTTTCCGACAACTTCTTCGATCTTGGCGCCGGAGATTCTCTGGTCGTATCCGTCAGAAAGGACGAACTGTACGCCGACAGCCCGGCGCAAGGAAACCCTCTTTCCGGCATAACGCTCAAACAGTTTGCCCGGGCGCTGAGTGTCAGAAGCGTTGCAGAATCCTGGTAGAGGCAGGAGCCAATTTCAAAAGTCGGTTACTTTTGAAATTGGCTTTTGGAGAAATAACTACAAGTCTTTCTAATATAAAGACTTGTAGTTATTTCTCCATGTACATCTAAGGGTGCTCTTTCAAAACTTTTCGAGTTTTGAAAGAGCCTCGCAGTTTTAATAATAGCGGGCAAAGTCCTGTATGCGGTTTGTGATGATGCTTGCGACTCCCTTTGCAAGGAGGGCGTCTGCTTCGTCGACCGAATCGACGGTCCACACAAGAACCGGTTTCGATCCGGTCTCTGCCCGTTTCGATGCCCGGGCAGTTTCGACCGCCGGTTTTTTAATCGCTGCGCGGGAAATGTACAGGGCTTCGCGGTGGCGCATAAAAAACGGTACCGACTTGTACGGGCAGTAGATAGCGGCGATTGGCCGGTCTCCGTGTTTGCGGTAATCGATTATCGCAAACGGATTGAACGAGGAGACAATGCAATTGTTCCGATTGTGCTTCCGGATCGATTCCGCAACAGCCTGCGAAAGCGCGGGACAGCGGTTTGTGTCGGTTTTAAGCTCTATATCAAGGAACATGTCTTTCCCGACCGTCTCGAACACTTCGTCGAGCGTGGGGATTCCTTCGCCGGCAAAACTTCCAGGGGGCAGTTCCGGATGCAGGGGATCAAAATACGTACTTGCGTCCGCCTGGCGTATTTCGTCCATCGTCATGTCTTCGATTCGCCGGTGTATCCCGGCGACCCTGTCCAGCCAGTGGTCGTGCGTTACCACCAGTTCTCCCGAAGCGCACAAGTGCACATCAAGCTCGATGCCCCGTGCACCGAGTTCGCGCGCAATGCGGAAAGCTGCAAGAGTGTTCTCCGGGGCACGCGTGCAGGCTCCGCGGTGGGCAAGCACCCGCGGCCATCCTTCGGGCAGTATTTTCCGTTCTTTTTTTGACGCTGTTTTAACTGTTGTATAATCAGTCATGGTATTTTTCATGATATACTGAACCGGCATAATGCAAAAGGGGTATTTATGGAAACGAAAAAAATCACGTTCAGACACTACCTGCCGCTGACCTTCCTGATCGGTTTCGGCTTCTTTACCATGGGCATGATGGATCCGCTGTACGACAGCTATGTCCAGATTTTTCTCGCCCGCTACATTCCGCTAAAATCGATTATCGGCGTTATCATGTCGCTCGACAACCTGCTTGCCCTGTTCCTGATTCCGCTGGTCTCTGTCTGGTCCGACCACACCCGGACCCGAATCGGCCGGCGCATGCCCTGGATACTCATCCTGCTACCGCTTTCCGCCCTCTGCTTTGGCGCAATTCCCTACGCGGCCGAGCATT
>SHOL01000201.1 GCA_004294945.1 Treponema sp. | reverse complement strand
CCGTGGTAAACGAAAGCCGGCCTGCGGCGACATTGCGCTCCACGACAGTATCAAGGCCGGGTTCATAAATCGGTATGCAGCCTTTTTTCAGCGTGGCGATTTTTTCGGCGTTATTGTCTACGCATACGACGGTATTGCCGAAATCCGCAAGACAGGCTCCCGACACGAGTCCAACATAGCCTGTTCCCGCCACTGTTATCGTTGCCATTTTGTACTCCTTGAGTATCCGTTAAAAACATCAGTTTTTAACGGATTACCTTACTGTATAGTGAAAATCCCTCCAGGGATTTTCAAAGGCACATGAAAAAACTTAACCAAGTTTTTTCATGTGCCGGTACCATTGCGCAAATCGTTGTAGTCCGGTTTCAAGACTCGTGGAGGGTTTCCAGCCAAAATCGCGTTCAAGGGCAGAGGTGTCGGCCGCTGTGCGGTAGACGTCTCCAGCCTGCATCGGCAGGTACTGCTTCACGGCTTTCTTGCCAAGACAGTGTTCCAGTATTGTAATAAAATATTCAAGCTGTTCCGGATGCTGATTGCCAACATTGTATATCTTGAACGGTGCGCTCGACGAATCCGGTGTCGCGCAGGACGCATCGAACGAAGGGTTTTCCTCCGGAACGGAAAGCGAAATCATGACAACCGCTTTTACAATATCGTCTATATACGTAAAATCGCGTTCGAGTTCGCCGTTGTTGTACACCTCGATCTGCTTTCCGCTCATGATTGCATCCGCAAATTTGAAATACGCCATATCAGGGCGGCCCATAGGGCCGTACACGGTGAAAAAGCGCATGCCGGTAACGGGCAGCCTATAGAGGTGAGCATAGGTGTGCGCCATCAGTTCGTTGGCGCGCTTGGTCGCCGCATAGAGACTGACGGGATGGTCGACCGGGTCGGACTCTGAAAACGGCACCTTCGAGTTCATGCCGTACACGGAAGAGCTCGACGCAAAGGCAAGGTGCGGCATCCTGGCGGCCCGGCACGCTTCCAGTATGTTCAAAAAACCGTCCAGGTTGCTCGAACCGTAGGCAAACGGATTTTCTATACTGTGGCGAACACCTGCCTGGGCCGCAAGGTGGATTGCCCGGTCGAACGAATGTTCCGAAAACACCCGCAAAAGCAGTTCGCGGTCCTCGATGTGTCCGCGCACAAAGATCCAGGCATCCGCACGGCCACAGTCGCGCGCGCTCTTTTCCAGCATCGCCAGGCGCGCTTCCTTGAGCTCGACGCGGTAATAGCTGTTCAGCGAATCGACGCCGACAACGGTATGGCCCGCTTCGATCAGGGCTTTGGACACAAAAGCGCCGATAAACCCCGCGGCACCGGTAACAAGAAATTTCATGCCAGTCCCTTGTTTTTCATCAGCGCGAGCGCGTCCTTCACAAGATTCGTTTCGCCTTTTTTGCACACCAGCACGCGTCCGTTTTTAACGACAACCACGACATCCTCCACCCCGCACAGGGCAACCGGAAGGTCGGCATGCACAAAGCAATTTGAGGAAGCGACAGAAACATCCTGCTCGCCAAGGGCAGGGAAGTACTTTGCCAGGGAGTCCCAGGTGCCGACATCGTCCCAACCGAACGACGCAAGCACCGCCACAGTAGCAGTGCATTTTTCGCTGATCGCATAATCAATCGATATAGACGGAGTATCACGATACGCCGCTTCGAGCCCTTCGCACGAGGTCATCACGCGTACGCCAAGGCGATCCTCGATCACCGTTTTTCCTGCGACGGAGGCAAAGGCTTCATTTACCGCCGGACTGTGTGTTTTCAGCTCGGAAAGAAAGAAGTCGGCGCGGAAGGCGTACAGGCCCGAATTCCAGTAATAGGAGCCCCTGTTCAGATAGGCTTCCGCTGTTGCCGCATCGGGTTTTTCCCGGAACGCGGCCACCTTGAACGAATCTCCGGCTCCGGCCAGATCACATTCGAGCGCCGGTCCCGCTTCTATATAGCCGTACCCGGTTGCGGCATCGACAGGGGGAATGGCAAAGGTTACGAGCCGGTTGCGGTCCGCGTGCCAGGCAGCGGTGGCCGCGTCGCGGTCAAAGGCTGTATCGTCTGTTATAATGTGATCGCTGGCCATCATAAGGATGTTAACCGGACGGTTCCGCCCGGAAGCCAGCAGGCAGCGCGCAGTCCAGGCAATCGCCGGCGCGGTGTTTTTTCCGCAGGGTTCGCTCATCACCAGCACCTTGCTGCGCAAAAGCGGCGCATTCATGCGGTCCGAAAGCTCGCATACATCCTGAATAACCAGACCAGTCCAGTCCTTGCGGGTAACGACGCAAATGTCGCCTTCAATGCCAAGCTGAAAGGCGCGGCGAATTGCCGACTGAAGGAATGTTTCTCCACCGGGCAGCGCCATAAACTGTTTCGGACGCGTCTGCGAAGATTCCGGCCACAGACGTTCGCCCGAGCCTCCGGCAAGAATGAGAACATCGGTGCACATCATGGTTGACCTGCCAAAAGAGTATAAATGTGGGCAACCGATTCTTCAGAAACGGCAAGGGGAGCGCCCGTATAGTTTTCCGAGACGAACACAAAAGAATCAAGAGGAATCGAGGAGCTCGAATCGAAGCGCATGAATGGAAGCTTGGACTCTCTGGCCGCGTATTCGATAACAAAATCAATATCGCTCTTTCCTAACAGTCCTATGGTGCAATAGCCGCGCTCTTTCGCATCCCGGGTGATCGTCACGATCGCTTCCTTGTAGGTGACAACCGTTTTCATGGTCCGTTTGAGATACCGCCAGGTTTTACCGGCAAGCTCGTTCATTCCGTCGGGGGTCAGGGCATAGGTTACCCGTCTCGGCGAAATTTTCTGCACCAGGACAAATCCTTTCTGGCTGAGCCGCTTCAAAAGCGTATTCGTCATGCCGAGTGAAAGGTGTATCGCCCGCGAAAGATCCCGCTGAGAGATTTCCGGCCTGAGTTTGCCGAGTTCGTGTATGCTGTTTAAAAGTAGGTATTCCGAATCCTGATCCATAGGGTTTTTAAAAAGGAGGATATGGTTGCCGGTTGTTCACGCACGGTACCGCCGAAACAGGTTACCGGAGAAGCCGAACATGTGCGTTCAGTGACTGAACAGTAGCACATGGATGAACCTGTGACAAGGGTAATGGTTACAAACCGGAGGCCTTGTGATAGAATCAATCAGGGCGGACCGGATGCAGCTGTCCGCCGAAAATTCCCATTTTTACATATTCAGGAGTACATTATGCCCGTTGCCCCGCACATTCGCGAACAGTTGGCAGGTTCTTCAGTCATCAGAAAGATGTTCGAGGAAGGTATACAGATGAAGGCCCGTTTCGGTGCGGATGCCGTGTACGATTTCAGTATCGGTAATCCGGATCTGGAGCCTCCGCGAAAGGTTCATACCGTCCTTGCGTCAATCGCCAGTTCAGTTCAACGCGGTTTGCATGGGTACATGCCGAATGCCGGCTATCCGGAGACGCGGAAGGCAATGGCCCGGAAAGTGTCGCTCGAACAGGGCGTCGCGGTGGATTTTTCGCATATTGTTATGGGCTGCGGTGCCGCTGGCGCGATGAACTCTGTGTTCAAGGCGGTCTTGAGCCCCGGCGATTCTGTCCTGGTGCCGGCTCCTTTTTTTGCGGAATATGTGCATTATGCGCGGAATCACGGCGGCATTCTGAAGCCGGTTCCTTCAAAGGAAGATTTTTCGCTCGATATCGACGCGATTTCAGCCGCTCTGGACGCGACTACTGCTGCGATCATTATCAATTCTCCGAACAATCCGTCCGGGAAGGTGTATACGTCTGGAGAACTGGCCTCTCTTGCTGCAGCGCTCGAATCTCACCGGGCAAAAACCGGACGGACGGTGCTGATTGTAGCCGACGAACCGTATCGGGAAATTGTGTACGACGGGAACACCGTCGCGCCGATTTTTCCGCTCTGGCCTGCTGCGGTTGTTGTTTCTTCGTTTGCAAAAAATCTGAGCCTTCCCGGTGAGCGGATCGGGTATGCGGCGGTCAATCCGGCCTGTCCGGATGCG
>SHOL01000020.1 GCA_004294945.1 Treponema sp. | reverse complement strand
GCCCCATCCCGCGCCCTCAATAGTGCCGTCCTGATCTATACCAGCCACAACATCTTCTATATACTTGACTTCCTGTCCGGGAAGGACGACAGTATTCACAGGAGGTCCATGACGAATTGCTCAAGCATGTTAAAGGACAAAAAATAAGGCTGGAAGGCTTCAATAACCTCACCAAGTCTCTCAGTTTCAACATTTACGACATCTGCTATGCCCGTTCGGAACGTTCGCAGATAGAATACCTCGAGTATGCGGACCGCGAATACGACGCAAAACGGCTCCAGGCAATCATAGAAGACGTAACCCTCCACATCGGCGCAAAACTGGTAAACGTCACCACCCAAGACTACGATCCCCGTGGCGCAAGCGTTGTCGCCCTGCTCAACGAAGACCACCCCGTCAGCCTGCAAAAAGAAACCTCCATTGTCGGACACCTGGACAAAAGCCACATCACCGCACATACCTACCCCGAATACGACCCCCGCACCGGCCTTGCCACCTTCAGAGTCGACTTTGACGTATCCACCTGCGGCATGATCAGCCCTCTGCGCACCCTCCACACCCTCATCGAAAGTTTCGACTCCGATATTGTAATCGTGGATTATCGCGTCCGAGGTTTTACCAGAGACAATAAAGGGAACAAGATCTTCATCGATCACGACATATCTTCAATACAAGACTTCATAGATTCTACAATTTTGAGCGACTATCACGCATACGACATCAATATCCTCTCGGAGCAGTTTTTTATGACCAAAATGCGGAAAAAGCGTCTTGATCTGGACAACTACCTGTTCGGCGACGAAATTTCCGACATGAACGAAACACAGCGGGAAGAAGTCCGCGAACTCATCGAACTGGAAATCCAGGAGATATTCGAATGTTCGAATTTATAAAGACAATCGCCAGTACGGGCAAACGGCGGCATTTCGAATACACCAGTCCCGGCGCGGGATGGTTTTTCGACATCGACCGGACAGTCAAAAAAACGCGCACCCGCTGGCAGAAGCTCGAAGTGGCCGAAACAGCCGAACTGGGAACCGCACTCCTTTTGGACGGAATAACCCAACTAACCGCCGCAGGCGAATACCAGTACCATGAACCCATGGCCCACATACCGCTTCTGTCGCACCCCGCACCGGAGCGCATACTCGTTATCGGCGGGGGCGACGGCGTCCTTGTCCGTGAAATCCTGACACACCCGAGCGTGCGCTCGGTCGATCTTGCAGAACTGGACAGCGATGTTGTCGATTTCTGCAAAACACATCTCGCCGACCTTGGCGGAACGGCGCTCGCCGACCCTCGTGTCTCGGTGCATATCGGCGACGGCAGATCCTTCGCCAAAGCCGCGCTCGAACGAGGCACACGCTACGACGTCATTCTCATGGACATGACCGATCCGGCAGGCCCCTCGCTTGCTCTCTACACCCGGGAGTTTTTTGCAATCGTGCGCGGCCTTCTCGCAGACAACCGAGCCCTGTTCGCAATGCATACCGAATCGCCCGATTGCCGCCCAACTGTATTCGCAAAAATACACGCCACACTCCGCTCCGAATTCGACCGGGTCATACCCTTCGTATCGCACATACGCATGTACGGCGGACTGTGGTCCTGGGCTCTCTGCAGCGCCCGTGCCGAAAGCAGCGCCTTGCCTGGCGGCGGCTCAGCAGCCGGCGCTCGAAGCAGATCCGTAGCACCTGACGCCCAAAACCTGCTGCCGATATCGGCCGACACCGCCGCCCAGCGAATCGCCGAACGCAACCTTTCCGGCCTGAAAATTGTCAGCCCCGAAACCTGGCCGGGATTTTTCGCGCTCTGGCCCGTCTGGCGCAGCCTGCTCGATCCGGAAACCGCCCCTGCTCCGGCGACGGACGCACACAGCAGCTACGGACTGTAAAAAAAAAGCGCGAAGGAAAAACTCCCTCCGCGCTTCAGTACATAGCCGGCGCACCGGAATACACCCCGCGCACCGTTGAATCGATTTACCAGTTTTCAGCCAGACGCTCGAAGTAACCCTGCGGATGAGCGCAAGCCGGGCACAGCTTTGGAGCTTCCTTGCCGACATAAATAAAGCCGCAATTAATGCATCTCCACGTCGTCGGCGACTCCTGCACCCACATATCGTTGTCTTCGATGCGCTTCATCATCGCTTCGTAACGCTTGGCATGCTGCTTTTCGGCAATCGCGATATTTTCCATCACCGTCGCAACCACATCGAAACCTTCCTCGCGGGCAACCTTCGCATAGTCCGGATACATGTGCTGCCATTCATGATTCTCGCCGGCAGCCGCCTGCCTGAGATTCTCCAGCGTCGTACCGATATACCCCGCAGAACCGCCCGAAGGAATCGCCAGCTCGGCACCGCCTTCAAGGAACTTGAACAGCCGCTTGGCATGCTCCTTTTCCTGCTCCGCAGTCTCCAGAAAAATCTGCTGAATCTGAATAAAACCTTCATCCTTAGCCTTGCTCGCCCAGTATGTATACTTGTTGCGCGCCTGCGACTCGCCAATAAACGACGCAAGAATGTTCTTTTCGGTTTGCGAACCTTTCAGTGATTTCATGTGTACCTCCTGCAGTACCGCGGAATCTTCCGCCTGTTTTCATATTTTTACGATCCGGACGGACCGCTTTCGAGACCTTTTTGACACTCGGGACACAGTCCGAAAAAATCCATACTATGTCCTGACACCGAATACCCCGTACAACCGGAAACAGCCGAGTCGGCATCGGGAACCGCACAAAGCCCGGGAGGCACATCTGCAACAGCCCCGCACTTCGTACAAAACACATGGTAGTGCACACTCGTATCCCCGTCAAACCGGTCACCCGCACCACCAATATGCAACACCCGCACCTGCCCCTCCGCAGCGAGCACCGCCAGATTCCGGTACACCGTACCCAAACTCATACCGGGCCAATCTACCTTCAGCCTTCCATAAAGCCAGCACGCGTCCGGATGGCACGTGACCGACGCAAGAAGTTCAAGCAGAGCTGCGCGCTGTCGCGTATTTCGTCGAGATAAGACCTTCTTATTAATAATCATTCTTGATAATGATACCTTACATGTTTACTAATGTCAACAATTATATCATTGATTCACGCATTCACAGACCAGAATGCCGATCAGCGAGACTTCCCTGCCCGCCCCGACGGTTCCGATTTCAGCCGACACCTTGACCCTCGCGCCCGAATCAGCTATAGTGTCCGAGCATTTCCACCGTCAGTCACCACGATATCACCGGAATGCACCGGGCCTATAGCTCAGTTGGTTAGAGCTGCGGACTCATAATCCGTCGGTCCCTGGTTCAAGTCCAGGTGGGCCCAATCGCAAGTCCTTACAGAGTAAGGACTTGTTTCTTTTATACTGAAACACTACCACCACAAAAGGCGTGTTTTTTTCCAAGTGTGCCAAAACTGTGCCAAAGGAGAAAACATGCAGCTCTATTACCTCTCACAACGGAAAGATTCCTCGATCTGGTATGCCGCCCTGCGCGACCCTGTTTCCGGCCAGGTCGGAACCAAAAAAAGCACAGGAAGCACTGTTCGACGGGAAGCCGAAACCATCGCCCAACACTGGCTACGAGACGGAATGCCGCGAACATCCAAGGAATCATACGAAACTTTTGTGGATTTTCTTGACCATTTCTGGGATTTTGACAATTCAAAGCACTTCAAGGAAATGGTAACGATGGGGAAAAATGTTACCAGACGGCATGCAAATGACATGCGTAAGGTTGTAAGCCGGTATTACAAACCATATTGGGGACGGAAACGGCTTAAAGATATTGATGAACTACAACTTCAGGATTTTCTGGTCTGGCTCAAAACAGATCGAGGCCTTTCTGCTTCGACGGTCAACCTCGCCCGTAATGCTGCGTTTGTCGCTATTAAATTCGCCAAACGCCACCGGCTTATCAGGTTTTTTGATTTCGATGCAGTCCTTCGATGCAGCGGCAAACCGAAAGGCCGCGGAATTCTTGAACGGGAAGAAGTACAGAAAGTATTCGAGGCAGAATGGCGAGACGAACGATCCAAACTTATCAATTTTATCGCCTCTCAGACAGGAATGAGAATGGGCGAAATACGGGCTCTTCAAATCAAAGATCTTGTATTGAACAAGATTTTCGTACGCCATGCATGGAGCAGAGCTGACGGCGGATTGAAATGTCCAAAGAATGGAGAAGAACGCGAAATACCCCTATTACCAATAGTTAAAGAAGCAATCGAGGACTACCTGGATAATAAACCCTTCATAACTAATCCCGATGCCTTGCTATTTCCTTCGGAGGTTTCCGGAGTACCGTATGACGAAAAACAAGTAGTTGAAGATTTCTACAGAGTCCTGTCTTCAATTGGTATTAGCGAAAAAGAGCGAAAGTCCAGAAATATTGTATTCCACAGCTGGCGACATTATTGTGCAAAGAATCTGGCTGCCGTTACTACCAAATCGATTGGCATGAAAATACTCGGACATAAAACGAGCGTGATGTTTGATCACTATTCAGACCACGTTGATAAGGAAACATTCAAGGCAATGGAAGAGGCGATGAAAACGGGACTGAGCAATGGTAAACAGAAAGACATTGTACATCAATTTAGAAATCAGAAAATTATTTAATTCAGTTTGTCGGTATTCATCTCTATGTAGTAGTATTAATCCCAATACTACTACACGAGGTTTGAGATAATGAGTATTAAGATTCTTTCTCCAAAACTAACAGGTACCTATATCGATTATGATTCAGAGAAAACACTAGAAAGTATTCCTGATAGTGTCTTCTCGCTTGATGAATTTCTTACTTCGGACTTATTCACGAGTCAGGAGAAATCCAAACACCTGCAAGTTTTATTAGATCGGGGTAACTATCTACTCAAACTACTGGATGCGTATATCATTCTAAAAACGCCATTGGATGAATTCAAATCAAACACCCTTCTTCTTGTTGAAGGAATGAAATCCTTAACAAGGATAGTCAACGATCCTTTGGGTACAGAATTCTATGATGAAGACTACGGACAAGCACTAAGTTACTTTCATTCCATGCATCCTGAACAATACTACCTGGAAGCAGAAGAATTCGATTTATTTAACCTAGTGTATGCAGATTTAGATCGTAGTAAAAGATATACGTATAATCCGAATGATATATACGGAATCTCCAGAGTTTATTTTAAGCAATACATTGATGAGGCTATATCAAATTTTCGTCATGCAACAGAAGTTGAAATTGGCAACCTCTTAACAGGAAGCATTTTCTTTTCTAATCGTAAGCAAAAAGCAACATTTGTTGTTGATCCAGTACTATTCCAAGTTCTGAACGGAGGGTTCAGGAAAAGCATTCGATGTAATGAAGATTTTATTGTTACAGAGGAAGATAGAATAGAACGGGTCTTATCGTTTTATGATGATATATCAAAGTTTCTTTTGAAAATAAAAGAAGCGTTTTCTATGATCGCTAACCGAATAATAGACATAGATCGTGTTAATACTGTGCAAACTGATACTTTAGCTCCAGAAATACAAGAAGACGATCTTGAAGATATTAAAGATGAAAAAATACGTCAGGATATTAGGGATCTTGAAAAGATGTTTCCCAAATTTAAGGTTTACCGTAAAGAAATGTTCAAACTCGGAATCATTACTATCGATAAAGAGGGTCTTCATTGGAACAAAAAATATAAACAGATTACTTTTGTTATGTTTTGGGCATATTGTGCAGACTGGGGAGAAACCGACTGGAAATTAATCACTCAATGTTTTTTCGAAACATATGATATAGACAGTCTAAAAACCCAGAAAACTAAGAAAGACCATAACAGCCCTTCCTGGAGAAAATTCATGAAAGAACTCAATATTCAATATACCCCGATGTAATTATTTCATGTTTACCGGTTGTTCACCGCTGTTTACCGTTTGTTCACTGGTAAGTAAACAAAAAAAAGTCGAACTGCTGTTATGTTACCTCTATACAGCCCTATCGAAATCAGGGCGATTGGAGGTGTTTTCATGAAACAAAGCAGCAGGGTTGCTGGGTGTAAAAACCCAGCAACAATCAATGATGATGAAGAAGTATTCACCAGAAAAGAAGCAAGTCGGTATCTTGCTGTTTCTATTGGAATGTTGGATTCAAAACTGGATATCCCATTCCTGAAGATTGGTCGTTCGAAGCGGTACTTAAAATCGGACCTCGATACCTTCCTTCTTTCTTGCCGAGTTGGAGGTTCCAATGAGTAATTTCTGGTCGAAGATAATTCATAATCTTCAACGGCATATTGTCGAGTGTCCGTATGGCGAAGTCTCCCTGACTTTCATCATTCATTCAGGTTCTATTCAAAAGATCAACATCACACATGTCGAGAAATACATGGATATCTCGGAGGTGCCGAATGTATCAATTCAATAGAATGAACTCCCGTCCGATATCGTTGCTTTCGAACACTGAACTGGAATTGCAAAAGAACAAATATAGTCAGGCTTCACGTTATGCAATTCTGGGTATCAAAAAACTACTGTTCGACTTATACGGATGCGGCATTGATGTGAAGTTCATACATAACTATGAAAACAGTCCATGCTGCAATGCTTTTCCTGAATCAGTTGATATCATAACAGGTGCACCTTGGAAATATGATGCTGTCGGACCTGAAAAAGAGTACATCCCTGTAGCATGGGAATTCTGGCGGAATGATGTTGTGCAGCACGTACTTGAACCGGAGGTTGTATGAGTAAGACTCCAAAGTTCAACTTCAAGACAGCGAAACACATATTTGAAGCAGAGTATCCGCCCCCGTCGTTTCTTGTTCCAAATCTGATTCCCTCGTGTGGGCTTACAATTCTTGCGGGCCCTTTTAAAGGATGCAAGAGTTGGTTTCTGCTGTATCTCTGTATGATCTTGAGTACATCCGGAAAATTTCTTGATTATATGTTCCTTGAAAAGCGGAAGGGAATCTATCTTGCACTTGAAGATAGCGAAGCTCGATTTCATCATAGAATGCATTGTCTGGGATTTATTCCCGGTGATGAATGTCTCATTTCAACATCATTCCCGTCGGGTAAAGAAGGACTCGATTGTCTACGGAAAATCCTTGCAGAAGACCGGAGTATACAATATGTCATAATAGACACACTAGGGAAGTTTTCTACAGGAAGGGGAAAGGGTGGTTTTCAGGAAGACTATGACTGGATCGGATCGATCAAAGATGTCGCAGATTCCTTTCATCTGGCAATTGTAATGGTGCATCATCTTCGCAAGATGGGAGACGAAGTAGATATCTTCAATGAGATCAGCGGATCATGCGGATCAATGGCTGCGGCCGATTCTATTCTGGTTTTGAAGAAACAACGGAATTCGGGCAGTGGTACTTTATCTTGTACTGGTCGAGATTTCGAGGATATGAAATATCAAGTATATTTTTCTTCTGAAACCTATCGATGGTCAATCAAGGGAGAGCATGAAGAATCAGCGTCGACTCCGGAACGTCAGGAAGTTCTTGATATCTTGAAAAGACAGGGAGAGATGACACCATTGCAAATTGCTGGACAGATTTCACGAACATCCAAGTCAGTTTCGAACATTCTTTCTAAGTTGAAAAGAGAAGGATTTGTTGCGAATGGAGCAAAGTATGGTTCCTGGGTATCCACCGAATCCTTCACTTCCTCCACTTCCTCGGGTGTATCAGCATGTACTCCTGCTGATGATGAGAATGTCCTTCTCGTGATGTGAGTATCGGAGCACAGATTCTAATTAGGTCTGATTTTTTCCAAAGGTTAACAACTGGACTATCCATAAATCTCACATTATCAGGATTTTTTAGTTCGGTTATTAAGTCACAAATAATAATGTTAGGAAGCATCAAATGAACAAACAGATCAAGTATCACACTCATAGTTTCAAAATCAACGGAGAAATGGAAAAAGACATTGAAGCTTATTGCGCTAAACATCGGCTTGAAAGCCAATCCGAGTTTTTCCGCTTTGCAATCTCACAGGTTTTAAGGCCGGATATTGAAGATCCCGAATTAGTATTTTCGTCGTTGCAACAATTGCATAATAAGATGAATACTATTGAACGGCAGCAAGAAATCCTGTTTAGCTTTATATGCTTCTTAGCTCGACATTTTTTGATCTATCATGCTGAAATACCCAACGAAATGAAAGATGCAGCAGTAGCATCTGGTATCCAGCGCTACAATAAAATGTTCAAGGCGTTCCAGGAAAGTCTTAAGCAGTCTCCTTCTATGTTCGAGTCGTTGCTCGCCGACTACTTCGAAAGGACTTAAAAAAAAGAGTCTGTACAGCACCTTCGCGTCGATTGCGTATGAGCGCTATGCAGACTCTTGTAAATTAAGTTTACCTATACGATTATTTTAAGATCGAAAATCTATTTTTGTCAATAACTGAAGCATATATAGTGAAGAAGATAATTGACAGCGACGGGATTCAGTTGTATATTTTTTTTATAACGATTGAATCAGACTTAACTCGCACTTAGAGCGTAAAGGTTGATTCAATCGTTTGTTACACAAATATTTCGGATCAAGCAATAAGCGGCTGAACTATCCATAACTCGCCATTGGAGCGTAATCGGTAGTTCAGTCGCTTTTTTTTAATGAATAAATCGATACAGAAGTGCAAGCAGTTATCTCAAAAATTGCGACAACTGAAGATGCACGCAGCTTGTTGTTTCCTCCAGAAACGCCTTCAACGCTGCAGGAATAGAGCTGGCACACTTCTTGAGCACTAAAATTTAGATGTTAATCCAGTAAGGATTTACAAAGGCACCTCTAAAAACTAACCGAGTTTTTCGAGGTGCCCTAAACCTATTTCCTGAGTTCGCGGACAACATACTGAGCAGTGATCGCTGAAGGATCGGAAAAGAGCGCGATACGACCAGCGAGAGCTCCGACGTCTCCGGGGGTGAGTTGGCCGCAGGTGTACAGGTCGAAGAGGTCTTCTTCAGTAAAGTGAACAGTCGGGAAATATCGGCGGAGTATGCGGGGTATCGCGTCGATGTCGAGCGCGCCGAACTGTACGGTTTGATGGAAACGCCGCTCGAAGGCTGCATCGAGGCGGTCTGGTGCATTTGTCGCGCAGATAAGCACTCCGGAGAAGTTTTCGATTCGGGTAAGAAACTCGTTGACGAGTGTGCGCTCCCAGGATCGGGCCGCGCCTGCGCGATCGTAAAAGAAGGAATCGGCTTCGTCGATGAACAGTACTGAACCGTCGCGTTCAGCATCCCTGAAGATAGAAGCGACATTGCTTTCGGACATGCCGACCCAGGGCGAAAGAATATCGGAGGCCTGTTTGACCGTCAGTGTCCGGCCGACAGTCTCGGCGATGTAGCGGGCAAACTCGGTTTTTCCTGTTCCGCTTGCGCCGGTAAACAGAAAGCGTGCGGGTATGCGCCGTTCTCCGGCGCGCCGTACTGCGTCCAGAATCGTACGGGCATCGACCGAGGTGTTGAGGATATCCAGATCGTATTCGTCGACTGTTGTACAAGCATTCGGGACTTCTCCGGTCAGAAGACGGACATTCGATTCGAAGACGGCGCGGACGCGGGAAAGAACAGCGTCGTCTGGAAGAGTTTCCTGATTTCCTGCTTCTTTCAGCATCGAATTGAGCGAATCGCGGATGTATCGTACGCTTGAAGCGTTGAGGCGCAATCTTCCAGCAAGGGCGATGATCTTTTCCCGGGCCGCCTGAGAAAGGGGAATCGAGGCAAGATACTGCTGCGTAAAGCCGCGGATGATAGCCGGCGTAAGCGAGCGGAATTCCTCGGCAAAGCAGAATCGGCGCAAGGTGGAATCGTCGATGCCGGCAGTAGAATTGACGATCCAGATGATCGGGCACTTGGCAAAATCGAGGAGTTCATTAACCCGAGACTTTGAACTTTCACGCGCTCCAAAAAAAGAAAAAAAACTGTTTGCCTTCGTCGAAAGTATTTCTTCAGCTTCGTCGACAAGCAGGATATATTCCTCGGTCGGAATTGATTGTATTGCCAGAATGAGATTCAAGACCGACGAATCGTTTCTGTTTTTCACGGACGGATCGGAAAATCGAACCAGTTTTTTCCCTCGCGCCTTGCAGAGCGATTTCGCGTATTCGGTTTTCCCGGTCCCTTCTTTTCCAAATAGTAAAATATTATTGCTTCCTGTCCGCGAAAGAAATTCAAGAATCGCATTTGTGCTTTCCGGAGCGACGCCGAAACTTTCGAGCGGGTAGGTTTCGTCGAGCGGGACGGAATCAAGAAACATGTCCTGCGGGTTTTCGCGCGCCGTGATCGAGAGAAACGCGAATGTCTGATTCGAGACGCCGAAGGTATTATTGCGGCCCCAGCGTTCGTCGACCAGTTCATACTTGATCAGTTTTGCGCGCGGAGAGAGACGAGTCTGGACTTCGTATTCGCTCAAACCGATTGCCGTCGAAATACCGGTAAAGAAATCTCGGATGGTCCAATCGCTTACCACGTCGTTCAGTTCTTCAACCAGTTCGATCAGATACAGGCACTGTAAAATATTGCGGTCTTCAATGTCCAGTTCGAATGCCGCGGCGAGTTTTTCAAGTTCCTGGAAACTGGATGAGCCGTTCAACTGGTTGTATTCATCGGCAAGCATAATCAGTTCCGTCTGGAGTACGCTGATGAGTTTATCGCGGTGTTCCGAAGAATCAATAACCGCAAAGAGAGCCGCCGCGTCAGGTTTCGCCGGAAGTGAAGGCTTATCGCTATTTAAAAGAGTGTCTTCAAGTTCTTCTCGCAGCGCGTCATCCGATTCCAGTTCGCGTTCGACGAGCTTTGCCCCTTCTTGCAGCAGGGGCAGGAGCCGTTCCTTCGGAATGACCGAACAGGCGAGCATTGCGCACGACTCATTCAGGCGCGAAATGTTCAGGATGTTGAATACATACCCGCAGAGTATGCTTTGATAGTTCCATGCGCCTGAATTTCTCTTGCGCAGCGTGTCTTCCTTGCCGTATGGATCGTCACGATAATTGTTTCTGTATCTTCTACTCATACGCCAAGCATACAAAACAACTGTAACGGAACAGGAATCAACTTGAAAAGAAAATTAAAAAAGTAACGGATACAGGGCGCTGGCGCGGTGGACTTCCTTTGCTACGGCTTCGACGAGTTCCGGCGGTTCGAGAATTTTGACGTTGCCGCCCCAGGAAAGTGCCCAGCGGGTAAGTTCGACCAGACCACTGGCAGAAAACGAAACCAGAACAGAACCGTCTTCGTTTTGAACCGATTCCTGATTTTTCCCCCACACCCGCTCGGTCGCATAGAGCGCTGATCCCGGCGCGAACAATGCGCGCACTTGTACGCTCTCCTCCACGATGATACCGAACGAATCAGAAAGATAGGTTTCCGGGTCGTAACCTTCTGGTACGGTAAACCGCGGTAGACCGGCAGTCTCGATCGCGGAAATACGCTCGACGGCCAATACGCGGATGTCCCCGTCATGGGATGGTATGCCCGCGATTGCATACAGAGCGTTGTCGTAATCAACAATCGTGTAGGGATCAATCTCGTATGTCTTCGTAGCTCCCGTCTGAGCCGCCGTATACGTAATGCGTGCCCGTTTTTTCTTTTCAACGCAGGTAAACAAAACGTCGACGACGTCTCTCTTGTGTTCGTACGACTTTGCCCGCTTCAAACTGGAGTAGGTCGTGATGAAGTCACGCTTCCGGTTCCCTGAAAAAGACTCGCTGATTCTATCCGCAATCTCGCGCAACGCCTTCCTCGTGCTCGCTGACTCGAAAAAACGGAACCGCCTCAACGCCAGATTAAGAATCACCTGCTCGTTCGGCTCCAGAATAAGCGGACGGGGCGAAAGCCAATCCTCGCGGATCGACCACCGCTTCGAACTTGTATTTCCGCGTGTATCCTTCGAATCATACAACGGAATATTCCGTTCTTCCATTTCGCCCAACACCTGATACACCGTCTTCCGGGAACACTCCAAATGCCGCATCAACTCCGCTATCGAAGCTCCCGAGGGTCGCTGCATCAACTCGATCGCGAGCAGGACTTTACGCTCCATATCAATACGCATCAAAAAACCTCTTTACAGCTTCGATATCAAGCAAGGTATCGGCAACAAGCTTCAGCTGCAGTTCGTCCGGAAGATACCCCTGAAATTTGCTTAACCGGTAGTTGGGCATCAGCGTGGTCATCTTGCGATAGAGTTCTGTGTTATCCCAGTAGCCGGGCGCTGACATGCGCTCTACTGCAGCGGTGAAATAATTCCATTGCAGCGTCTCGCTGGAAATCTTAACGTATTCGTTGGTTGCCTGAACGTCTATGCCCAGTTCGATTTTCAATGCGTACCTGATGCTTGAATTAACATACCCGCCGGCATAGGTGTGCCACAGAATGCCTTTGTGATCGTGCGCGATCGGGGCAAAATCCGATGCAAGATATTCCTGCTTGTCTGTTCTCAACGCTGCAAGGTATGAGCGCGTATCAGTGCGAAGGTAGGGGTAATCCTCATTCGAGACAAGAATGTCGCGCATCTTCCGACACACATCATACCCGAGAAACCCTGGGCTCATGCTGCCCCACTTGGGTATTTTTCCGGCAGGAGCTCGTACAACGAATACGGCTTTCTTTTTCCATTCTATTCGTTCAACCGTCCAGGCTTGTCCTGCAAGATAGAATGATGCATCAGATTCGAGCAGTTTTTCCAGAAACGACCATTCGATAGAGCCAATGACATCTCCTGATACGCCGATAACTTCGAACTCCTGCGGAGTGCTGAACACCGAATATAATTCCATAAAGTTACGCCGGCCGAACGCTTTCTCGGCAGCGAGGCCCATCGACACGGTTCTGCCGTCGTCATGGAGCAATTCTTTTGAAATCAGAAATTGGACGAAGCGATCAAAACGTTCGGGAGAGATGCCTGAGAAACAGGATGCCTTCTCTAAAAGACGCCGTGGTTCGTCCTTGTCGAATCCGCCGCGCTCCAGACAGAGAGCCATGATCTGATGCAAAAGGAGGTGCCAGGCGGCATCTCCGGTTTTGACCGATTCGACAAAACCGCTCCGCGCCAGTTCAATAATCGCGAGCGTTTGCAAAAAGTATTTCTCATCGGCTATAAAAAATGTTGTATTCGAAACAGTTCCGTCCCGGCGGCCGGTGCGGCCCATTCGCTGCAGAAAACTCGAAACAGTATGAGGCGTATTAACCTGCAGCACTTTGTCGAGATCGCCGACGTCGATGCCCAATTCCATTGTCGAGGTGCATACGATGCACGCTTCTGTTCCCCGGCTGAATTGCAGTTCGGAAAACTCCCGCTCCTCACGACTCAACGATGAATGATGGACAAATACGGGCTCTCCGCTTTTTTTGAGTTTTCCCGCAATGCTTTCTGCAAGACGGCGACTTTCGCAGAACAGGAGGCTTTTCAAACCATGCGCAGCCGTAACAATCTGATCTTCCAGCTCCCCGTCTTCTTCGGAAAGATATATCAGGATATCCTTTTTGGAGACTTTTTTCGGAGGGTCAACGAGCGCGGTTTCCCTCGTCGAGCTTCCCTGCAGCCAGTGCATGATGTCTCCCGGATTCCCGACCGTTGCCGAAAGCCCGATTCTCTGGAAGTCCTCTTTTGTATACGCGCGGATACGTTCGAGTACGCACACCAGGTGATTCCCCCGGTCGCATGCTGCAAGTGCGTGAATTTCGTCTACGATCACATACCGAAGGTTTTCGAAGAGTTTGGCAGTTGGTACCGATCCTGAATCCAGCATCACTTCGAGAGACTCAGGAGTCGTCAGAACTATTTCGCACGGATCTTTAAGGAACGCTTTCTTCTGCGACGGAGTCACATCTCCGTGCCACTTGAAGGAACCAAGACCTACCATCTCTGCATAACGGGCAAGACGCTCTTCCTGATTGTTTATAAGCGCGCGCGTCGGGCAAATATAGAGCGCACGAAGCCCGTCCTTCGCGTCTGTTAGACAACCCGAGAGTACCGGGAAAATCGATGCTTCGGTTTTCCCTCCGGCGGTCGGCGCAAGAACCACGCAGTTCTTTCCATCGAGAATGGCCTGTCCTGCCAAATCCTGCACGGGGCGAAGCGATGTCCACCCGAGATTGTTGACGATCTTTTCCTGCAAGCGAGGATCAAAGCGTGAAAAAGCAGTCATGCTACCACTCCAGTTGCTCTACCTGGTATCCGGCAGCTTCATCGCTATCCACGGCTTCCTGAACGCCCGAGCGAAGCCGCTCGTCATCCTCAGAAAGGATCGTCGCTGGGAAGTTGTAGCGGTCTTTCGGAATATACGCTTCTCCGCCGTCCGAACCGTCAAACTCTTCAACCAGATCGAGAACCGTCACCAGTTCACGCAAGAATTGGCGGGGAATTACCCCGACGTCGCCGCGCAGACCGCTCGTAACCATAGCAGTCAGGCTATCGATGAAAAAGTCATCGACCAGACGATACACACGTTCCTTATCTTTTGATGGGAATATTTCACGCAGGCGAAGCGCTACCTGTCTGAGCCGGTCCTTGTCGAACGGCTTCAGTTCAAGCTGCGGTTGTTTGGGACTGGTAAATCCTCCGGATGTCGCAAACTTGATTCGATCATGCAGCGGCTCGAGTCCGGCAACACCCTTGCGGCTATCGAAAAACTCTGGTGTGCCCGTAAAGACCCACACCATACCGCGAAAGTCTTTGGCCGCGTCGATGATTTGCCTGAGGCCGTTTAGCGACTTCTGCCGAACATCGGTACGGGTTCGGAGAATCGTTTCGAGTTCATCGATGACGACTACGAGTCCGGAATAGCCCGCGCGCTTGACGATGCTGACGATGCCCTTGAGAAAAGTCATCGCCGACGCGCTGGAAATCTCGCCCTTAATGCCTGCTTTGCTCTTGATCGCGGATGCTATATTTTTTGATCCTGAAAGCCAGGCGACCAACCCTGAAGCGGTAGAATACTCACCGGCCTGCTTGGCGTCGAAGTATGCTTTGAGCACCGCGATAAACTCGTTGCCGGTCGATTCCTTGGTCAGTTCATCAAGTTCGGATTCGAACCGCAGCTTTACCCGCTCGTCAAAGTCTTCAGCATTGTCCCCGATTTCCTCTGCAAGCCGATCTTCGATACGGGAAATCCAGCGGTCGATCATAAACTCGAGCGTACCAGATTCCGCCATCGAAGTTCGCAAGTTCGAGACTATCTTGTGGTACACGTCGTCGAACTTGTGGAACTGCGTATCGTTCGGGGATACGACGACAAACGATACGGCGAAGTTTGCGTTCATCGCTTCAAGCAATGTGTACTGGGACATGAATGTTTTTCCGCAACCATAGCCGCCGCGGAGGAATTTAAAGCAACCTTCTCCGGATTTGGCGAGGTCGAGCTGCCGGCGGATTTCAGCAATCGGCTTGTCGATCCCCACGGCGAATTTATCAAGCCCTTTTTCCGGTACCGTTCCGCTCCGTAAACGTTCGAATATATGTTCGGTTTCTGTGCTCATTTGTTACTGTCTCCTATATTTTTCTGTATTCATTGCCGTCAGCGGTTTGATGTATCGTAACCGAGAACGGAAGATACGCTTTCCAGTTTTCAATCTCTACCGCGAAGCGTCGCGCTTTTCTCGAAGCTGCCGGCGTCCCGCCGAGCGTATTGCGCAAGAACGATTCCGATAGTTTTCCATGTTGAAAGAGATGCATAATCGCCGTCTCGAATTCCTCGGGAATATGGTCCCGCGGAAATACAAACTTTTGCTGCGCACCAGTAACTTCCGCACTGGCTGAAACGGCTTCAGCATCATAATATTCAACCGTCGTTTCAGCATCAATGAACGGTGCCGAAGCAACTTGCGAAACTGTAACTCGCGACTTGCCGCCGGAAACGCTTGAAATCCTGAACGAGATAATCGTTTCTGCGCCGATTGCGCACTCAATGGTGTCTCCGGTAAACCGTGAACCGCCGGCATCGCCGATCATCATACGGAACCCGGGATCTGCAGCAAGACGGAGTTCAACCCGGTCGGGACCGAACAGTTCCCCGGCGCTTGCGCACTCGACAAGAACCGAAATCCTGCAGACGCCGAACACCGACGGATACGCAGCAAGCTTGAGCCGGTATTTTTCCTCGCGGGCTTCAGGCGAAGCTCCTCCGGTAAGCACAATAACCGGAATAACGCGTTCCTGCGGACTGTTTCCTCCGTGGTAGAACGTCTTCGGCTTTGCGCTTGTCAACAAGTGCGTCCCTGTTTCCAGCACCAGCGCAGTATCCCGGTCATCCGATTTCCAACACAAATCGGCGAACATAGCCGAAACCAGACGTTCCCCCGTACGGAACTGATCGAATGCATGGCGCCGCTCCGCTTTTTCAAGACGCGCGGCAATGCCGTTTTCTACGGTTTCGTCTCCGATCAAAAAACCATGATCGGCGGTAATAATAATCCGCTCGAATCCATTAGCCCGCAATTTTTCAACCGCTTCCTTGAGCCGCGCCAGCACAGGCTGGAAAAAATCGATGCCGAAGTCTCCGCTGCCGCTTTCTCCCGAGCTGTCGATGTCCTGCGTCGCAATCACCAAGAGATTCGCCGAGGCAAACCGCTTCAGATTCTTGTCGGCGGCATCAAGGAATTCGCCAAGATCAGTCCACTCGCAGCGCCCCGCAGCGTATTCTGCAAGCGCCGTTTTCCGCGATGCGGGATCGACAATCTGCCGTTCTCCGGTGCGAAATCCAACTATACGTTTAGCGCCCTTGTCAAACACCGGTTCAAGTAAACCGCCGCGAACCGCCGGCATTAGCGCGTTCATCCCTACCGCCGTAATCGTCGGAAGCTCGGCGAGCATTGGTGTAATTATCTTTGTTCCATTCGAATAACCTGAAAGCAGCGAAGCAAGCTCCTCGCCAAGCTCGTAGCGGAGCGCGTCCACCAGCATCAGTGCCGTTTTTCTGCCGGCCTTCAGATGCGGCTCGACTGCGCGCGCAAAAAATCCGCGTTGGCCAACTTCGGCCGAAACTGCAAAATGTTCCTGAGCACACAAGCGGTTCCAGTTTCGCGCACGGCCGTCGGCCCAGGAACGGTACAATACGTTCACCGCCTGTCGAATCGAAAAATAGTCAGCCGTGTCCGGAAAGAAGTTTTGCGTATTTATAGAATTGGTAATAATGCGGTATTCGCGATGATATGAGTCGATCTTCCATTCGCCCGAAATATAACTTTCGTACGCCGCGCGGAAACTCGAAGGCAGCGCCTCTCCCGAGTTCCGGATCTCCTTGCCGAGCTTTGCGGTAACGCCAACCCACCGCCAGATCAGCTCGCGCGCCGGATCGTGCTTGAGCCAGAACGTGCGCGCCGACTCGCCGGAGAGTTCTTCGGCCAACCGCGGTTCAGCGTACTTGAGCGCCCGAGCCCAGTCCCCGCTCCGCAGCGCAGAAAGAGCGGCATCGAGCATCGTCTCCGCTTCGAACTTGAAGGTATCAAGGTTCCCCAAACCCTCGGCCCCGATATCATGCTCAGTATCCCTAAGTCCGAGTTCAGTCTTTTCGACAAGGTCGACATAGAGTTCGCTTTTAGACTGGCGCAGAATCCGCAAAATGCGCACAGCGCGCGCGCGATATTCCCTGTCTTTGCCCGCCAGCTTCGCAAGCCGTTCGCTCGGTGGAGACGCGACAAGATCGCACGCATACTCGATGCACAGCAGATACGCACCGAGCGCCCAGGCGATTTCCCGTGCCGAAGCCGAATCTGGATGTTCAGTCCATTCGTTCATCCACTCGTCGGTGCAGCCGAATACCCGGTCGAAGTGCTCGCGCAGTGCCGCAAGACTTACCGGCGCATCGAGCGAACCTTCAAGGAATGCGATAACCAGACCGTCTTCTCCGAACTTCCCGAGCGCCGCTTCAAGCTCCGGGGAGCGCGCAGTCATTCCGGAAGCAAGACTCTCTGCCGTCGCTGCATCAAGCCCCTCGCGCGATAGAATATAATCGATCTGATCCGAACGAAGCACGCCTTCGCCCGCCTCACGCACTATTTTTTCAAGGTTCGTCGACCACGACCTGCCGGACTTGCACGCTTCAAGAAACGGCGTGTCGCGCACATCTTCCTCGGTAAAACCCGGAAGATAGATAACGCACGGCACCGGATTTTTTTTGGAAAGCGGCTCCCGTGCGGCCAGCATCAATTCCAGAAACGAACCCTCGAACATAAAAAACGGATAGCGAAATTCAACGCGGTCATTCTTCCACCCGGCAGCGACCGACTCGAACTCGCGCGCGCCGTCGATCCACACCAGCGGAGACCGCTCATCTACGGCATCAAGCACCGCTCCCTTCAGACGCTCAGTTATACAACCCATTTTGTTATGACTCCTTTGTTTTAGATCGAGGCAGAAAGCTCTACGATGAGCGAACTCTCAATGCGCGGAGCCCCCGCGTGCGGCTCAACCTTCGGTTGAGCGTAAGTCCCTGCAGGGGCGAAATCTCCATCGTCATACATTTTCCGATGACGTGTTCAAAAAGTGCATCACCAAATGAATGATCAATTCTTTTTCCTGCGGATTCGATTCAGCGATCATGATAGTCAAGGCAACGAGCGTCCGGTCGGGAATACGCTTTTTCCCGTTTTCCAATAAAAGACCTGTTCTATCAAGATACATAAGGAACACTGCTGCAGCGATTCGCTTGTTACCATCATGGAAGGAATGGTTTTTGACCACAAAGTAGAGAAGATTCGCCGCCTTTTCCTGCACCGTCGGATACACGTCCGCTCCATTGAATGACTGGAATACCGATCCAATACTGCCCCTGAACGAATCGTCCTTTTCCCTACCGAACAGATCGCTTTCCGCGCCGAACCGCATGGTTTCAATCAATTTACGACAATCTTCATAGGATACAACAACAGTCTTTATCGTGCCTTCGGGTTTACCAATCCGCTGATGATCATAGTCATCGAGCATATCAAGGGCATAGGTGTATTGTTCGATTACCGACAAAACTTGTTGCGTATCCAGCGAATCGCTGGCCCTTTTCAGGATATTTACAACCTTTCCCAACAAGGCAAGCGGAACCTGACTTGCGCTGTTTGCCAGTAAGTGATTTTTTAGTATACTGTTCGCCCAACGGCGGAATTCTATACCCCGGCGGGACTTGACGCGGTAGCCTACGGATAGAACAACATCGATGTTATAGTGCTCTGTTTGGTATACCTTACCGTCGCCGGCAGTTGTCGCAAATTTTGCGACAACTGAACCGTCGCCGCAATAGGCAAGCTCCGCCAATTCTTCGCGAAGCGCATTATTGACATGCTTACCGATAGTCTTTATATCCCGGTCAAAAAGCAGAGCGAGCTGTGCGCGAGTCAACCAGACGGTATCATGCGAGACCGGTACTTCAAGCTGGATATCTCCATCATCCGATGTAAATGGAACTATCTCGTTATCCATATTTCACATCCTTCACATTTGGTAACATGCGACGAATACGTCGCCCGCGTACAAGCAATCTTGCGCAATATGGTATCGTAGGTCTTACCGTCAGCGGCAGTTATTCGAAAATTTCGAATAACTGAAATCTCTTCCAGCTCGCTGTCGGAAAAGATCTTTTTCAGGTGATAATTTACGGTGTTGACTTCGATGATGAATACTCCCGAGCTTCGCATTGATAAGATTTGACCAAGGTGCTCGATAAAAACGCTCCTTGAATGTGACCACCTTGGGCAGTAAATCAATCTGCTCGATCGCTGAATCCGCACAATCAGACAAACCCATCTTGTAGAGATCATAATAATGTCGGGAGTATCGTTTCGGCGTGACCTTGTCCGTAGGTCGATAGTATTCCTGATGCAGGATGGTCGCCTTCTCCCAGAACGTCCGCTCTGCGGTAACGACCGTAACCTTCGTCTCAGGGATTGTGAACCGCTCGGCAAAAAACCGCACGACATAAGGAGAGAGAACTCCCGTTTGGTTCGGTGTCCATTCTGCAAGCGGCCTGATTTCGAGAATGAACGGATCGGTATCGGAAAAGCCGAGCTCCCTCCAGTCCAGGATCATGTCGATATCTTCCGAGAAGCGCTCAATTAAACAATACACCTTCGAGAGGCTGGTGCCACCCTTGAAGATGAGTTTGTCTTTCCAGCGTTCCGAGGTAAACAGAAGATGGAGGATCACGCACACCCAGAAATCCTTCTCGATGATCGCTTCATTGACGCCCATCTTCCGCGAGGTTTCCCGGAAGAGCTCTTCCCTTAATCGGGGATCTGCCTGTGCGATTGCGATCATTTCTGGTTTTCCTCCGCGCTTTGCGCCGCTTTTTTCATGGTTTCAATAATCCATCCATGGATATAGCGGCATTCACGAATGGTTTTTTTCCACTGTCCCGGCGCGAGATATTCGCCTATTCGTTTGATCGTGTCTTCGGTAATATGTTCTTCGCCAAGGGTTTTGATACCCTGATGCAGTATGGCTGATGCGCGGGAAAGTCCTGCGGTCTCGCGCAATGCGGTTTTTTTGAAGGTTATGGAGATGGTATCGATCGTATAATGTTTGTTCGGTCCATCGGTAAGGTATTGCCATCCCGCAGGGATCTGGGTTGAGAGGCCAAGCAGCGCCAGGGCGGTGTTTCCGTCAGGTAGGATGGTCCAGCCATAGGTCCGCGCCAAGGTCCGCGCGATACGGTCCGGATCGGGGCTGGCAAATCCGTCGAGGTACTTGTTCTTTTCGGGATAGTCGTATACCCCCCGCATGATCTTCCTAATTGTCCCTTTTTTCTCGAGGCGTGAGAGCGTTTGCCAAATGGTAGCGGGGCTTCCAAGATCAAGGAAGTCTTTTGGGGTGAAGCACCAACCCCTCTTTTTCCCATAAATGCGCGCAATTACTTGCTCTGTAAGCATTTACAACCACCTAACAAACATTGTTTTGTCAGGAAAAGTATAACATTTCCTGACAAAAATCGCAAGGTTTTAATCAATATCGTAACAATCAAGCTGAGGCAGCAAGACTCACTATCGGAGAACGTCCTTGCAGGGACGAAATCTGATCACCCTTCAATCCCCTTGACCGCCCGGTCAAAGTCCGCTCGGTGGTAACGCAACATCGGGAGATTCTGGATAGCTTCGGTAATCCCGATCCCAACGTTTATAGGTGCGCAATTCACGTAAGGTAATATCGATCTCCTCACGTACTGCAATATCGGCAACCGTTATACCGGGAACCGTAAATGCTTCTTCATACGCTCTTTCAATCTGCTCAATACTGTCTTTCGGAGTTCCTTCGATGACACCGATAAGAATTTGCAGCTCATACGAACGTTCTGGAGGGTATTCATCATTAGAAATATCGAGTAGCACAATGAGCACTTTTTCCGAAAGGGGACTTTTAGCCAAGGTATCCTGTTCTCTTCTTTTTTGGTTCAACCGGATATTGAATGTATCGGGAAACGCCGGGCGAATATAACGTTTGGTAATCCAGTCAAGAACCAGACGCTTCTCGGATGCCCCTAGTGATTGAGGAACCATCCTGATTCCATATTCGTTCAGGCTTTCTTTCAATACGCGAAATCTGTCATGGATGGAAAACTCAACAGAACGGGAGATTGCTTCAAGATGCAGCGTTCGCGGATTACGTCCGAATCGTAAAGACGCATCGCATGACGCAATAAATCTCCCTGCAAGGAATTCTGCGTATGGCTCTTTATCAAGAGTATCGGAGACCAGATCACAATCCTGACTGATCAACAACAACACATCCGTACATGCTGTTTCGCAATCCAGAAAATCGATACTAGATGCCAGTAACGGCGCGATACAGTCGCCTACGATGAGATCTCCTTGACGCCACCCGTTCTGTCTTATTTCCTCGGGTACTGTCGCCACCGTTTTACGCTCCGTCGCTCAATGAGGAAAGATTATCATCGAGCGTTGACGTATCGACTGAGTAGCGGGCCTTCGGCATTGCGTCCAACCGCTCCTTCCGTTCAACGGTCATCCGGGAAATATTTTTGACAAGAACAGATAAAAACGCCATGTCATCAAGGGTTCCGGAAAGATATTCAAGAAGGCTTTTGTCATATCCGGGAATTGGTCGGTTTATATACCCGTGGAAGAGGGTAAACGATGGATCGGCTCGCATGTCATGGGCAAGCTGCGCCAGAGCGGAAAGCTTATCGTGATTTTCACGTTCCGGTTCGCTTGTTCCGTCGATCCATGCATAGAGCGCGGGGCGCGAGATTCCGATTATCTGGGCCAGTTCAGTTTTTGAAAATCCGTAAAACGAGAGAATCAGACGAACTTGTTCGGTTGGCGACATCGTAATATAGACCGGGTCATTCCGGATAATAACGATGAAACTGGTCGTCGAATAGGTTTCCGGTTTATTCATCCAGCCATACAACGCAGGACCGGTTACTTCCTCAAAAAGACCGTAATTATTCCTGATTTTCATTTCCATTTTTCGATTCCTTCTTCCGATACGACCGATCGATGAAATCCCCGAATAATCGTATCATGCAAACGATAAAACAACTCTTCCATCCTTTTTTCGTCAAATCCGGGACCGAGAGAGCCATCCCAATAATGATCCATGTCAATCAGGGCGATATCTTCATCAGGCGATAGAATTGCCCGCCCTGCAGGAGCGGCGGCGAGAAGATCCGGCGGAAGATCGAGCCCCCGTTCTCCACGAATAATCCGAATTGCCAGAGTTCCGTTTGTCTCAGGAGACAACATAGTTTTACCAATTGTCGATAAAGTATACTGCTTCCGGGTATCGGTATATTCGGAGCACTCCATTCCCTGCAGTTCCGGTCTAAGGTATGACTCAATCGTATCATCCGCTGTTTGTTTGCGTATTTGATCGACATACCTGAGGCCTAATCGGGTACAGATGCCGTATTCGTCATGTTCGGTGATTGCCATCACCAACGAAACAAGTTTGAGGTATTCAGCGAAAAAAAGCTCAAAGCCGGTATATTTGGTTGTTTGGAGCAAGATTTGTCCCTGATCAATCAGTACAAC
>SHOL01000200.1 GCA_004294945.1 Treponema sp. | reverse complement strand
GCGGAATTGCGGGCTGCGCTCGATTACCTCGGCGAATCCATAGAAAACATTGAAAACAGTCTTGACGAACTAAAGGCAGTGCGGAATCGCGCTAAAGCCCTGAAACAGAAAAACACACGTCTTGCACGGTTCAAGGATTCCGCCGGAACGACAGGCGCCGGTAATGAAAGCCTTGCGCATATAGATTCATCTGGCCGGACGATGATTTTCGATTACGCAGGAAACGGTGTCTGGAAAAATGGCGAAAGGGAATGGCCATACATTACGAGCGTCGACGGCTGCGACGCTCTGGACTCCGCAGGCTTCATCCTGCACGAGCGATCCGGAGAAACGCATAACTTCGACGGTAGCGGACTTCTTGCGTCAGTGATCGCTCCATCGGGAAAAACCACTTCGATAGAACGCAACGCGGCAGGAGAGCCGACAAGTGTCCGGCATCTGAACAGAACCTGGAACATTACCTGCACCGGAGGTGCAATAACAAAAATATCCATGCCTGCAACTCCGGGATTCAACGCCAGAACCCACCTCTACGGCTACGCCGACGACACTCTGGCCTGGCATACCGACGCAGACGGAAACACCTCGACATACCGCTACGACCATGGACTTTTGACGGAAATTGTCAAACCTGACGGCTGCGAAGTTGCAATAGAATACGGCCTGGCCCTACCCGACGGACGCCGGCTGGCCACCGCGACCACCGATGAAGAAGGCAACACCGAGCGCTTTGAATACCCTGAACCCGGACGCAACACAGTCCACATAAACCAGTCGGGCATACGCACAGATTATTATTTCGACGCACGGTACAGAACTATCCGCGAACTCCGTGCCGACGGCAGCGCAATCTACACCGTCTGGAACGAACAGACCGGCACACCCGCCGAACGCACCTTCAGCACCGTACACGCCTCATGGACCGAGCGCTATACCGAAGACGGAAACACGGAATACCGAACTCACCCCGACGGAACCGCCGAATTCTGGCAGTACAACGAACAGGGCAACGTTGATCGCTACACGAACCGCTCCTGCATTGTATTCGGGTACGCATACGACGACCGCGGAAACATAACATCTGAAACCAGAAACGGAAAGACCGTACGGACAATACAATGGAACGAAGCGGGATATCCCGTTGTAGTCCGCGAGCCGGGCCTCGGGGACAAAGAATATACATGGGACAAAGCCGGCTTCCCCGCTTCGCGCACCACATATCCCGTCGCATCAGAAGCTGATCAGAGGCCAATCACAGAGCGATGGAACTACGACGGCGAAGGCCGGTTAACCTCCGCAACCGACGGCGAGGGCCGTACCGACCGGTTTCTGTATGGAATACGAACCGTAACGCACATCACCAGCGCCGGGTTGCGGATTACACAGGAGCGTAACAACCGAAACGACATTGTGCGCATCACGGAGACCGACGAAGCGTCCGGAGCATCCCGTACCACAGAAATAAAATACGACAAACGCCATCTTCCGGTGCTGATACGGCATTCGGACGGAACGACGGAAACAAACGAATACCGCCCGGATGGCGAACTTCTCTGTACAAAATACGTAAACCGGACGCTGGAATACGTCCGGAGATTCGACGGCACCCTGGAAAAGACCGTGCTTTCGATCGCAGGAGAACCAGTTACGGAAACGGTCTACGAACAAACCGCAGCGGGTACCCGAATACAGACCTTTACCGCCGGTATACTGCATCGCACCGTCGAGCTCGACTTTGACGGAAACGAAATCAGGCGGATCGACGGCGAAGGAAACACAATTACAATACAACGAAATTCCGTAGGAGAAATCCAGAGTACACAGAACGAATTCGGAGGCCTCACCGAATGGCTGTATTCCGCAGACGGCTTCCCGACAGAAAAGCGCGAGGACGGCCGCAGAACAGACACATACGATTTTGACCAAGCAGGGAGAATCGCGCACCACACTGCGCCGGACGGCACTACAACCGGCTTTAAACGAAACCGTTTCGGCCTGGTCGAATGCGAAACAACGCAGGCCGGCATTCGCGAATTCCGGTACGACAAGGCTGGACGGCCGACAGCGATCATCGAAACGACACGCACCACCGCCGCAACATCAAGCGAACCGGTATCGCGGTCGTACGAATATACAGCCGACGGCAGAACCGTTGTCGAAACGCTCGGCAACCGCAGCCAGCACATCACCATAGCGACAAATGCCTGGGGTGAAACAACCTCGGTTACAGACGGCGAGAACAACACCACCCGATACGAATACGACTCCGCCGGCCGGGTTGCCGCGATCCTTCATAGCGACGGAACGAAAACGTCTTTCGAATACAACACTGAAGGCAACCTTTCGCGCCGGATTCTGGCAGATGGGAGCTTCGTGCATTACACCTACGACAAAGCCGGAAACCTCACGTCCGTTTCGGGAAGCGCGGTCGCAACGCTGACGAGGCGGACGGATGAAGCCGGCAGGATAATCAGCGAACGCACCCTTCCCGGCCCCGAGTACCAATACACGTATGACCGCGCCGGCCGGCTTGAGCGCGTCCTGGAAGCGGGTATCCCGGTCAGGACGATCGAGCGTTCGAATGACGGCAGGACCGTCCGGGAATATGACGCAAAAAGAAACTACCGGACCATAAGCCTTGATCGCTTCGGCAGGATAGAAGCGGAAACCGACCGCCAGGGGCGTACCCGCACAATAACGCGCACAAGCGGCGGCATTGCAACAGAAGAACGCACATTCTCCGGAAAACGAATCCGCTACGCGTACGACCCCGCAGAGCTTTCCTGGCGGACCGACTACCCCGGCGGCGAGTACGCACTTATCAGATGCGACCTGGGCGCCCGAGTGATACAAGCAGAAAACGAAAACGGATCGATATCCTGGTCGGTTGACGCCTCCGGGAACATAGTCGCACAATCGGACAGCGGCGCGCGCGATGCATCGTTCTTTGAATACGATAAGGCCGGACGACGCACTCTTGTCGCCAACAACCAACGACACATCGCCTACGCATACGACGCCATGGGCAGAGTCGCCGGAATCTCGGACAGCCGCACGGGACTGAAAACAACATTCGAGTACGACGTACTCGGCAGGGAAACCGCCCGGACCGCAGGCAACGGCGTGCGTACCGAAACCGCCTGGGCCAGCGGGGGACGGAAAGCCGCACAGCGCACAACAGACGCCGCGGGAAACACAATCGCATCATCGCACTGGCTCTATTCCACCGAAGGCTTGCGCACCCACCGCATCGACGAACAGGGGCTCGCCACCGTCTACGAATACACCGAACGGGGGCAGCTTTCGCGCGTATACAATCCGGACACAATATTGAATCGGGATAGAATCATCGGAGGGTTCGAACGCCTCGCCCCGGGAACCGCGAAAAACATCGCAGAAGAACGATACGGGTTTACGTTCGACGAACAGAACCGATTGAAGGCGGCGCTGGCTGATTCCACACTCACATTCCCGTCGGCCCAGAACATGCTTGTCGAATCGTTGAGCTACGACGAAAACGGCAACCGAACAAAAATCGAAACCGGCGCGGGAACGCTCGCATACGAATACGACGTAGAAGACCGGTTGGTCCGTGCGGGGAGTACCGAATACGCATACGACGCCGACGGAAATCTCATCCTTGAAAAGAACTTGCATGTACACGCGCAATACGCGTATACTGGCACCAACAGAATGAAATACGCGGAAGTCAGCGACAGCACAGACAACACGCACTCAATTGTTTCGTATGCCTACGACGCCCTTGGCCGCCGAAACGTCAGGAGCACCCGGAACGCCGGATCAGAAGACAGTGCGCGAACTGTATACGACCTTTACGGCTTCGACATTCTGTACACTGCGAGCGTATACGGAGACGGCTCGCCCGTGACATCACTACGCAGCGCTGACCGCTCAACCTCCCGGGTAAGCGAATCTGCTTCCAGCGCAGGACGCTACGTGTATATAGAAGAGCGCAGCCCTGCATACGGAAGAAGCAGTGCCTCGGGCGAAAGCGGCTCAGAAGCCTTTCGCGGCATCCAGCGGCCGCTTTCGATTCATGGAATCGTCTATGGCGTATCGCTTGAAGGAAT
>SHOL01000199.1 GCA_004294945.1 Treponema sp. | reverse complement strand
AAACCGCCCCCGCCTGAAAATCCGCTTTTGCCGCCTGAACGGCCCGACCAGGACGAATGTCCCCGTCCGGAGTTCGAGAGCATGCTTCCGATCACGAGCGGCCAGAACCATCCTCCGGATCTGCCCCGCCGCCTGCCCAGTCCGCCAAACATGACAATAATGAACAGCACAAAAAAGACAAAGCCCGCCGCGCTTCCGCCTGAATCCTGCGAGCCGTTGCCGGCGTTGTGCCGGACCGAGGAACTCACGATTTCCGCATTCCCTGTCGCGACTCCAACGATATTCCGGGTTCCTTCCACAATACCGTTCGCATAGTCGCCGTCCCTAAAATACGGAACGATGACGTTGCGAATAATCAAGCCGCTTTTGGCGTCGGTCAGCTCGCCTTCAAGCCCGTAGCCGACTTCGATCCTCAGTTGCCGGTCCTCCACGGATACCACCAAGAGGGCTCCGTTGTCCTTGCCCGCCTGCCCGAGCCCCCATTCTTCGGCAACCTCGATTGAGTATTCTTCTATTGAAACGCCGCCGAGCGACGGAACGGTCAGTACCGCAACCTGTACGCCGGTTTGCTCGTTCACTGCCGAAAGGTACTGCACGAGTTCGGCTTCTGTTTGCGCGCCGATCACGCCTCCGAGGTCGGCAACCGGACCGCTCCATGCCGGTACCTTCAGAGCATGCGCGCCTGAAATCGGCAGGAATATGCAGAAAAGCAGGGCAAAAAGCGGAGCGGAAACCCGCTTCAACTTGAGTCGGCACCGATCTGAAAGGCGACTGCCGGTTCCCGCTGGTCGACTGCCGGGTGTGTGTGCGGGTGCGGCTGCGTGTGCTATACGATTGTTCATCATGCCTCCTCCGGAAAAACCAGCCCGTCGGCAAGCTCGTTCGGATTGTGTTCGCGTGCCGGAAAGTGCTGCGCAAGCAGATCCCCGCAGCGTGCGACCGCTTCTACAAGCGCTTCCGCCGTTTTCCCGGCCTTGATGCCGGATGCGACCGAAGCGGCTATTGCATTCCAGTCTTCCTGCGCAATTTTCGCGCTGATGCCGGAATCGGCGATCACGCGCACTTCGTGCTCCATCAGCGAGACGAACACGAGTATTCCGGTGCGCTCTGCGGTCGCATACACCCCGCTTTCGATAAAGTGCCGTAAAGATCGCCGGTACACTTCCTGCGAGCGTACGCGCTTTGGTACGATAAGCCGGTCGAGCGCGTCGATGTTCGAAACAAGGAAGACCAACGCAATGACCGCAAAGCTCGCCGCCCCGTAAAAGGCCGGGAGCATCCATGGCTCTGCAATCCAGAATATCCGGTCGAGCAGGCCCTGAACCGCTCCGTGGAACGGCAGCAGCACTGCGAACGCAAGTGCGCCCGCCATAACCGAAAAGAGGAGTTCGCTGAACGAATAATCGGAGCTTTCAGCCACTGCAGCCAGCGCAATTTCTCCGGTTGTGCGACTTTCCTGCCGTACAACTTCTGCCCTGATCCGTTCAAGCCCTGCTTCGTCTATGCGCAGCTTTTGCGCGAGCGTTCCCTTTTTCATTCGAAGGATACCGCTGGCGCGCTCTGTGCCTGGTTTTCCGCCGTAAAATACGACTTTTCGCGGAAGCCGGCATTGTTTGCAATAATCGACCGGGGAAACATCTTGATAAACATATTGTAGTCCCTGACTGCGTCGTTAAACCGCTTTCGCTCGGTTGCAATGCGGTTTTCGGTGCCTTCAAGCTGATCCTGCAACGCAAGGAAATTCTGGTTTGCCTTCAGCTCGGGATAGTTTTCCGTAACCACCAACAGCCGCTGGAGCGCACTGCCCAATTCGTTCTGGGCTTGCTGAAAGCGCTTGAACGCTTCCGGATCGTCGAGAATTTCGTCGGAAACCTGCAGAACTCCGCCTGCTTTCGAGCGTGCTTCGGCAAGACCGGTAAAAACATCAGACTCGTGCGCAGCGTAGCCTTTGACGGTCGCCACAAGATTCGGGATAAGGTCGTACCGCCTCTGGTACTGGTTTTCAACCTGCGCCCAGGAGCTCGACACGGTTTCCTGCATGGCTACCATCGCGTTGTAATTGCCCGCAAAAAACGAATATCCCCTGGAAACAAGAAAAATCAGCACCGCGACAACGATGCCGATAATAAGGAGCCTCTTTTGCCCTTTAGTCATCACATTCCTCCATTTAAACCAAATGGAGAATCTTGAAAAGATTCTCCAAGACGAGTGTGCGCAAGCGCAGCTTGTGCGCACTCGTCAAAGGTACTGATAAATCGGTCTTTGGGTCAACGCCGCTGCGGAAACCGGCAGACGGTATGCGTCTCCGGAAGCCATTCGGTGCCGGCGCGCCCGGCAAGCTCGTCGGCTCCCGCAGGACCGGCAGCGCCGTTATCGTAGAATTCAAGCGGCACCCGGTCTTCCTTCCATGCGTTCAGGACCGGCTCCGAAATCCGCCAGCATTCAAGCACTTCGCGGTCGGTTGCGAAAAGGGTAGCGTCTCCCCGAAGCGCATCGAACAGCACCCGCCGGTAGGCGTCAGAACGGACCGGTTCTTCAAGACCCCGGTAGCAGTAGTCAAGCTGCACCTGTTCGACTGTGTCTTCAAAACCGGGCTTGCGTATGGCAAAGTCGACGGCGATTCCTTCGTCGGGCTGTATGCGCAAGGTCAGGCAATTCCTTCGTCCGGTCCGGTTCGCAGAACCGGGCGCCTCATCGGCAAAAATCAGCGTAATTTCGGTAACTTTGCGCGCAAGCGCCTTCCCGGTGCGGATAAGTACCGGCACATCGCGCCAGGTTTCCGTGTCGATTTCAAGCCACAGTGCGGCGTAGGTATCAGTCTTTGAATCCGGTATTCCCGTTTCGTCCCTGTAGCTTCGATATTGTCCCCGAACGGTTCGTTCCGCCATTTTGTCCAGCGTCGGGGGCTGAATACGCGAAAGGAGCGCTTCTTTTTCCCGGTGGATGTGCCTGGAATCCATGACCGCAGGTTCGTCCATCGTTACAAGAGCCAAAAGCTGAAGGAGATGGCTCTGGACCAAGTCGCGCATTGCGCCCATGTGGTCGTAAAACGCTGTTCGACCTTCGATTCCTATTTTTTCTGACGCAGTTATCAGTATGTGGCTGATATGCTTTCTGTTCCATATCCCCCGGAAAAGCGGGTTCTGGAAGCGGAATGCGAGTATGTTCTGGGCGGTTTCCTTGGCAAGATAGTGGTCGATTCTGAATAGCTGGGCTTCGTCGAAGCTTTGTCCGAGCTGGTCGATCAAGGCTTGGGCCGAAGCGAGATCCTGCCCGAAGGGTTTTTCGATAAGGAATCGGGACTCGCGCACTCCCGTTTCGCGGGTGTTTATGTCCGGTTCGGCAAGGCGCGCGGTGACTGTGGGGAAAAGGCTTGCCGGGATCGCAAGGTAGAACAGGCGGTTCATCGGCCGGCCTGCGTCCCTGTCCGCCTGGGCGAGCGTGTCCGCGAGAACGCCGTAGGAATCTGTTTTTCCGATATCCATGTCGATAATGCGTAAGGCATTCCCGATGCGCCGGATGGCTGCTTCGCGCTCCGGATCGCTGGTGTTTTCGGTGCTTTCCGGGGCGCTGGCCTTTTCCAGGATGTCCAGTATGTCCCGGTTGGTTGTGCCCCGGCGCGAAACTCCAATGATGCGGAATCCTTCGGGTAGCAGGTTTTCGCGCGCAAGGCCGTACAGGGCGGGGAGGAGTTTCCGTTTGGCAAGGTCTCCGGTGATGCCGAAGATGACCAGTATCGAGTGTGCGATTCTGTGCATGGCTTGAGTGTGTCCTTCGCGGTCCAGATTAATCCTTCCGGTTGATCGTATGACCGCCGAATTTGTTCCGGAGCGCGGCGAGCGTCCTGGTTGCAAAGTTGACGTCTCCGTGCTGGCTGCGTATGCGGACGTCGAATGATTCTTCGATTGCAGGCAGCGCGATGCCGTGCGTCTTTGCGGTTTCGATCGCCCAGCGGGTTTCTCCCGATTCGTGCACAAAGCCGTCGATGCCGGCGAGCGTCGGGTTTTCGACGAAGATTTCGGCAGCAAGGCCGTTCAGCATGGATTCGATGATGCTTCCATGCTGCCAGACTCTGCCGGCAGCAGCGAGGTCGAGGTTTGTATACG
>SHOL01000019.1:19374-23091 GCA_004294945.1 Treponema sp. | reverse complement strand
ATATCGCCCGAGAAAAAATAGACGCCGATTCCATTCACCACAGCGAACACAAGCCGGTAGCGAAGCGCAAGCGCGTCGGCAATTCCGGAAAACGGCGGATTCCGCTCGGCATCCAGTTTTACCGCGCACACAATGCCGCGATCGGAAGCAAGATGCATCGCGCGCTTCCACTGGTGCCATTCACTTTCGCTCATAGCCGCTCACAGCGCTTCTTTGATAAACCGTTCTTCTGCCGAAACTTCCAGAACCGGAGACGCTGCCGGTGTCGCCCGCATGCGCGCATCAAGCTTCTCCCGGATCGCGCCGAGCGTCGACACAAAGGTTTTCCGACTGACAGGCTTTACCAGATACTCGCTCACGCCCAACGGTATCGCACGGCGGGCAAGATCGAAGCGTTCATACGCTGTAGAAAGGACAAACACCGTATCCGGAAATTTGTCGTGAAGTTCGGCAATGGTATCAAGCCCGTCGATACCCGGCATATTGATATCCATGAACACGACATCCGGCTTCAATTCGTACACCAGCTTGATCGCCTCGTAGCCCGAGCGCGCCTTGCCGGCCAGAGAAAATCCATCCACCCCGGATTCCAGGATAAAGCCGTAGCTTTCAAGAACAGGCTCTTCGTCATCGACAATCAGTACACGGTACACAGTTCTTTCTCCGTATCGATAGTCATGCGGATTTCCGTCCCCTTGCCCGGCGATGAGTCAATCAAAATCACGGAAGGATCATCAGGATAGAAAAAACGCAAGCGGTGAATTACATTCTCGAGCCCGGTAATTTTGGAAGCGGCATCCTCTTGCCCCTGCGGAGCAAGAAGACGGGCAACCGTATCTGCATCCATTCCGGCACCGTTATCTGCTACAGACAAACAAAGCAGCGAACCGTCCCGCGACGCGCGCACCGCAATCAGTTTGCGCTCCTGGGTTTCACGGAACGCATGCACGATGGAGTTCTCCACCAGCGGCTGAAGAATAGACGACGGAACCCGGCAGGAATCAAGCAGATCCTCCGGACAATCGAGCACCAGATCGAGATTTTTTGGAAACCGCACGCCCAGAATATAGAAAAAAGATTCCAGACCTTCGATTTCGTGGCGGAGCGGAACAACGACCTCGTTGTCGCGCAGATTGTGGCGGAACAATGCCGCAAGATGTTCCATATATTCGCCGGTGCGGTCAGCCCCCTCTACAATGGCAAGCTGAACCCCGGTATTCAGCGTATTGAACAAAAAGTGCGGATTCATCTGCGCCTGCAGCGTATACAGTTCCATCCGCTTAATCATCTGCTCCATCCTCATGTTCCGCACCCGCTCCTGCAGATATTCCTGCTCGACCTGCCGCTGCCAGCGCAGCTCCTCGATATAGGAACGGATATCGCGCTTCATGCGATTGAACGCATCGACAACATGATCAATCTCGTCCAGATTCGCCGGACGTACATCATCAATATCAAAATGTCCCGCCGAGATTTCGGTGGCCATCCCGGACAAATGGACCATCGGCTTGTTGATCCGTTCTGCCGCATGCGAAATGAGCAGGGCCGAAAAAATCGACACAAACAGGATAAACAACAAATTCCACAGCTGAATATTGCGTGAAACAGAAATAAATCGTTCATAGTCGTCCAGCTGATCGGAAAAACGGGCATTTGCAATAGCGGCAGTTTCGGTTCCGATCACGGCGAACAACCGTCGCATCTCGTCGTACACCGCCGTATACCCGGAAATGTCCGTACCGCGCTTTTCTGCAACAACCCTGTCGGCCAGCTCAAGATACGACTCTACCATCCGGTACGTTTCCATTTCTCTCAGCCTGATCTCGTCGGAGGGAACGCTCCGGTACGCAGGAATCATGCCCCGGATGCGCTGACCAAGTATTAACAGCTCGGACAAGGCCGAAGACGATTTGCGCGAAAGATAATCGAGCAGCGGTTTCTGGAATTCCTCCAGCGCAGCCTGCATGTCTTTCATCCCCCATTGCTCGTCGAAACTGCGGGTAACCACCTCCTGCATGCGCACCGTCGAATAATAAATATACCCGGTTGAAACAGTCAGGAGCGCGAACACCCCGAACATATTCATCAGCATCAATAGCCGAATCGAAGCAGGCACACGTTTTTTCATCAATCTCCCCGCTGATTCATCCGGTCGCGGGATTGTTGCCCTGAAAGCACCCGAATCCCGATATCGACCGAGTTCGACGTATACCCGACCGCATCCAGCTCGAACAGGGCGCGAACCGCCTCATAGCCGATCTTTTCCGTATTCACCACCAGCGATCCGGAAATAATCCGTTTATCGATATAGTCCCTGATCGAATCCGTTTCACCGCAGCCGATTATCTGCACCTGACCCAGAAGACCAAGATCGATAATCGCCTGAGTGCCAGCAATCGTGTCGGCAGGATCGGTAAAAACCACCGCAGTCAGGGGCAGGCGCGACCGGACCAGCTCGTACACCGTCCGCTCGGCAGAACGGGGATTCAAATCGGTTTTATGGCTGAACACCGGTTCGGCAAGGCGCGATCTCAACGCATTCGTCAGGCCCATTTCGACCAGCTCCCGCTCGGCAAACAACGCCGGAGACTTCTCGCTGTAGACAACAGCAACGCTGTGATCGCTTTGACCGGCGGACAAAATAAGCGAACCGGCTTTTTTCCCGAAATCGAAACTGTTCGTCCCGACAAACGGCCAGGGCTGTTCGGCCTTCAGATTGTGGCCGGCAAGCACCACCAGAACGCCCTCCTTCCGCAATCGTTCGAGCTCTCCGGCAATCACCGGACTGTCCGAGTCCGGGCACGCCACAAGACCGTCGGCTCCAATATACCCGGCAACAGACAGCGACGTACCCTCCGCATCGAGCGGGTGAACCGACAACGATATACCAAACTCCGCAGCGGCAGCGGCAGCCCCGGAGCGAATTTCCGCCGAAAAAGAGTCTCGTTGTTCGGGAATATACAGCGCATAATGGCGCGGATTGCCCTCCACCGCCGCATCGTCATTCACCCGGGCCAGAAGATCCCTCACCTGGAACACAGACATTCCGAGCGAAAAAAGAGCCAACATGCCGGAAACAGCGAGCGCAATCTTAAAACCGGTTTTCACAACTGAATAGTATATCCGCGGAAACCGCGCATTGGCAAGAACAATACTACAGACAACATCCCGGGGACAGCTTGAGGCACAAAGAGCGCACAGGGGCGCACGCTCGTCGTTCAGAGCCCTTCAGAGAACGAATCACTCGGGGCGCGATCGTATCCCGAACCTGCGGTTTTGCTTTCCGCCGCATCATGTAGTACCATTAGTACTGCTATGACGCAACAGACAGTTTCGCACCGTACGGTACATCATTTTCGTTTGTGGCTTTCAGTTTGCCTTGTTTTTGCGCTCGCAACAGTATCAACCGGTACTGTTTTCCTCTGGGTGGATACGCAGAGTGGCTGGTATTCACCGGCGCAAGGCTGGCTGATTGCATCATTGCTTCTTTTGCTGATCACGCTCGGTACCCTGTTGTTTCCGCTGCTCGCTCTGTTCAGGAAAACAGACCGTTTTATCAATGCCCAGCATGCACAGTGCGAACACATTGCCGCCGATTCCGAAACTCTCGCCGCAGCGTACATCAGGCTCTTGCAGGGCGAAAAAGTATCCGAGCTGAACATAACGTCTCAGGCGGCAGCCGAAACGGAAGACTCTTTCACCGAGCGCCTCGTGCAG
>SHOL01000019.1:0-19364 GCA_004294945.1 Treponema sp. | reverse complement strand
TTATGCAAACGGGTTTTTTACGTCGGCGGAGACACGTATTTTGAAGGCTACACTGCAGGAAAAGAAATCGACATCTACCTGAAGGCGCACGGTACGGTTGCGATAATCAGCGGAACACGCATGAATATGCAGATCCGGCTGAAAGGATTCCGCGCTGCGCTGCGGGAACGGCAATCGGAAATAACCATCGTCGATACCGGCTTGAGTCAGTCGCAGCCCGACATCAGCTATTCGTACGCACAGTCTTTTCTGGAAAAGTATCCGGGCCTTGACCTGTTCTATATTACCGAAGGAATCAGTGCCGAAGCCGTACTGCAGGCCATACAGGAAGCCGGAAAGCAGGAACAGGTGCGCATTGTCTGCCACGATCTGTTGTCGGCAGTCGTCAGGGGAATCGAAGAAGGCAGCATTGTCTGTGCAATCTCGCAGGATCCGCAACTGCAGGGATACGAGACCCCAATACTGCTGTTCAACCATATTCTTACCGGATGGGTTCCGGACATACCCCGCATTCTCAATTCCTGTACTGTCGTTACCCGTTCAAACTGCAACGAATACTGGAACACCTACACCGATACGCTCAAACCGATACCCGAACATTCAAAAAGAGTATCGCCGGAGCGGATATCGGAAAAACCGGTAAAAATCGGCTTTATCTGTCCGGACAACCATGAGTTCTGGCTTCAGCTCATCGAGAGCGCAGAACAGGCAAAACAGGTTCTCTCACAGGCTAATTGCACCCTGGATATCAGAATTATGCAATTTACCACGGTCAACGAAATTGAACAAATACTCACCAGCCTTGCCGACCAGGGATTCGACGGTATCTGCTTGCCGATTTTCGACACCCGGCTTGTCCCGATTATCAACCGGCTCAGCGATGCAGGAATTAAAATCGCTACCTTTAATACCGAACCGAACAGCACCGAGTTCTCCGATCCGCAGCTGATGGAGAAGGAACTCGATCACAAGATTTCACTTTCGGCACAGGCAGAAATCACGCATCGGACGGGCAAGATGTACCAGAGCGAGCGCGAACAGCGCATCTTTGTCGAAGCTCTGATGGCCGTCAGCAAGAGACTGAACAACCTGCTCGACACAAATACCATTTTTACAATACTGCTCGAAGAAATCCACCGGGTTTTTTCATTCGATTCGGGCAGCATTTTCCTTGCGGAACGGGACAAAGTCAAGGTGATACAGGCACGGGGATATAGCGACAAATCCCCGGAAGCCGAAGAATTTATGCAAACTGCCGATTTCAAGCTGTCCGACTTTCCGACCTATCATGAAATCGTGCAGACTGGACTTCCGCTCCTTATTTCCGACACCAACAACGATCCGCGCTGGTACCCCATACCGGAAACAGCCTACATACAATCGTGGATCGGATGCCCCATCTGCGTCGAAGGCAAGGTGATCGCGGTATTTTCTCTGGACAAGGACGAACCCGGATACTTTACCGCACAGCATGTACACCAGCTGCAGGCGTTTGCCGGACAGGCCGCTATGGCAGTACGCAACGCGATGCTGTTCAGCGAACTTTCTACCATGGCAAAAACCGACCCGCTGACAGGACTGCCGAATCGGAGGGAATTTGAAGAACAGGGCTCGTCCGAGCTGAAGCGATGCAAACGGTACAACAGGGAAGTCTCGATTCTTATGCTGGATCTCGACTTCTTCAAGTCGATCAACGACAATTACGGCCATGCGGCCGGCGACTCCGTACTCAAGGCATTATCAGCCAACCTCAGGGCATCCCTGCGCATGGCGGATATTGCCTGCCGCTACGGAGGCGAGGAATTTGTCGTACTTGCGCCCGAAACCCATCTCTCCGGAGCAGCTGAACTGGCTGAACGGATACGGGTCAGAATGGAAACAACCTTTGTCAGTATCGGAGACGAAACGATCACTATCACCGTCAGCATCGGCCTGTCCAGTACGAACGGCAGGAGCTGTTCTCTGGAGCAGCTGATCGACGAAGCGGACAAAGCACTCTACGCGGCAAAAAGCGGCGGCAGAAACGCCGTATTCGCTTGGGATACAGAAACCGTGACTGCCGAAAAGCAGACGGCGGGAAAACACATTTCTACGCCGGAGGTCAAGACGGAAGAGCCGACATAATGGTTGTCCGGATAGACTCCGGCAAACCTGCGCTTTCCTCGCGGGAAAGGCCGGCAGTCTGAACCGGCGGATGTACAGTAACCTTGACATGGCCTTTCGCAAAACGGTTGTGCTCCTCGAACAGACGCCAGGTTCCGTCGATTGTAACCGGAACAATGGGAACGCCGGCTTTCAGGGCCAGCTTGAAGCTTCCTGCCTTGAATTCGCCGACCGGACCGCCCCTGCTGCGGGTGCCTTCCGGAAAAATTACCAAAGAATAACCTTTCTTGACGGTTTCGATTGCCTGTTGCATCGCCTGAACCGACTGCCGCATATTCTTCCGGTCGAGAAACGTGCATTGCATCAGCTTCATCCAGTCCGAAAGGTAGGGGACTTTCAGAATCTCGATTTTGGAAATAAACGCCTTGTTCTTTTTCACATAGCCGAGCAGTACCGGAATATCGAGATACCCCTGATGATTCCCGACAAACACCACCGCAGTATCGGAAGGAATATGTTCCTCGCCTGACACTTCTACCGTCGAACCCGAAAGGCCTACGACATACCGGGCCCAGGACGCGACTCCATCTTCTACCATCCGGTCCCGCTCGGCGATGTTTCCTTCGCGGTCCAGTCTTTTGGCAATTTTCAGCTGTTTGCGGCGTCCAACAAGATACCCGCAAAATTTGAGTATTGAAACTACATTTCCGAACATATATACACTCCGTTCGGCTATTTTAGCAGAAAATCACCGATATGCAACCGGCGGACACACAGCCACCTGTATGCCGCCGGAAACGAATTGACTAGAAGGGCACCTCTAAAAATGAGCGCCTGAGCCAAAGTCTATCCTGACCTCGCCGATTCCGGTGGTTACATCGATTACTGAAGAAGCGCCCGCCGGCCCGGAGGTTCCGCTTCCGGTTCCGTTGAACGATTCGCCGCCGATTTTGACAGAACCGAGTCCCCGTTCATAGCGAATGCGATACTCCTGCGCGGAACCGGCAAGATCCAGATAGATAGAGCCGACTCCGGTTTCCACGAAAGAAGCGCCGTGCAGTGTTCCGGCAAAGCCGATATGACCCGCTCCGGACGACATGCGCGCGTCGGTAAATTCCGAATCGGTAAATTCCAGCTTCCCTGCCCCGCTTTCCAGCTTGGCTTTAGCTGCAGCAATACCGGAGCCGGTTACCGCGCCCGCACCGTTTTCCAGTATAAACTCGTCGCAGACGACATCGCGAAGACTGACGGTGCCGGCACCGACGGACACAGAAATTTTGTCCAGTCGCGTTCCTTTGGGGACCACGAGCTCTACCGTTGGCCGGTAGCCCGTACTGCCGAACAGCCGTCTTGCGCCCCAGTCCCGTTCGCGAATTGTGAAGGAGCGGTTCGAAGCGGAAACAGAGAGCACACCGCGGGAAAAACCGTTGATGCGGTAGCCGCTTTCGGTACCGCTTCTGATACTCAGACTTGCAAACTTCAAGTCGATGTCGACCGTTTCAAGATCGTCCGTCAGGACGCCGGATCGGCTTTCGGTTGAGCTTGAGCTTTCTCCCCGGTCGTTCGCCCTTTCGGACAAAGATGATGCAGGACCTTCTTCCAGATCCTCGATCGACCAATCCTCAGTGTCTGTCCATTCGTCGCCGGAAAAATCGTCCTCGATATCTTCGATAGTTTCACCGTCGTGAAGTTCGGAAAAGTTGAAGCTGAAACCGGACCATCGTCCGCCCCAGCTGAACCCGAGCGCGATCAGGAGGGAACCGATCAGTACAAGCACGAGGCCGCGGGCGATTCCGCTGGCGCTATTTCTGTTATTGCCCATATTTTTTTCCTCCGGAGGAGCCGAAAAGCCAGAGAATGAAGTCGCCGAGCAGCGAAAGCAGGGCGCCGATTACGGTACATGCGATTTTGACGAGCCCCCATAACAGGAATGCGACGCCGAAAAGAATGACGGCCGATGCGGGGTGCGCGAGCAAACCAAACATACCGCCTGCAAACAGGCCGATACCTCCGACCGCGACCGCTATAGCAGCGACTGCTCCGGCAAGAGCAAGCGCTCCGCCGACAACTATGCCGACAAAGGCGAGCACTACAACGGGAAGGGCGAACGGGGCTGCGAAAATCGCGATACAGACTGCGCAGACGGCAGCCCAGAAAGCGGAAAGACTGCGCGCGGGATTGGCCTGTTTTTCGCGCGCTGTGCGGATTGCCCGTTCGGCAAGGATCCGGGACGCGAGCGACGCAGGAGATCCGAGTTCGTCCATAAGGGACTGCTCGCCGCCGAGCCCCGCGCGGTCGAAGCGTTCGCGGTAGAAAGCAAGGATCGAATCCCGTTCGCGTGCCGTCAATTCAGAAAGACGGCTTGAGAGTTCGTCAAGATATTCAGTGCGTGTCATCTATACAGCCTCCAGCGTATCAGAGAACCGGTGAGCTTCTTGGAAATGCACCCGTAGATGTACATGGAGAAAACTCGGGTTTGTCTGCGCTTCAGTATAACACCCGGACAGGTGAATTGCGCCACCGCGGACGCACATTTTCCTGCGGTTGAAAAGCGCTGCGAACGCTTGACTTTCGGGGAGCGCTGTACCTATATTTTGGGCAGGCTTGCAGGGGTTGCTGTGTGCAACATGGACACCCACAGGGGGTGGGGGTGACAACACTCTTCAAATGCACGAGGGTGCAGGTGCACTGGTTCGCACGCTGGTGCTCGCGCTGGTGCTGGTGCTCGCGCTGTCAGGAGGATTTTTGGAATGATCAGTAAAACATTCGATATAACCGGCATGACGTGTTCGGCATGTTCGGCGCATGTAGAAAAAGCTGTCCTGAAAACAGGAGGCCTGGAGAAGGTTGCAGTCAATCTGTTGACCAACAGCATGACGGTAGAGTTCGATGAAAAATCGATGAATCCGGACGAGGTCTCGCGGAAAATTACAGAAGCGGTTGCGCATGCAGGCTACGGAGCCGAGGAACGGATCGATCCGGAGAATACTGCAACCGGCGACAGCAGCCAGAACCGGACAGCGCTTCAACAGGGCGGCGAGGAGGCGCGGCGCGAGGCCGGGAAAAAAGCCCGCGGAATCAGGACGAGGCTCGCAATTTCGTTCGCCTTTAGCCTGCCCCTTGTCTATATCTCGATGGGGCACATGCTGGGCTGGCCCTTGCCTTCATTTTTCCACGGTACGCACAACGCGCTGACGTTCGCTTTTACGCAATTTCTGCTGCTGATTCCGGTGCTCTTTGCAAACCGTTCGTATTTTTCCCGCGGCTTTACCTCTCTTGCCCGGGGCGCCCCGAACATGGATTCACTGATCGCAATCGGTTCGGCCGCTGCGGTTGTGTACGGTATTATCGGAATATATGCGATAGGCTCAGGACTCGCCTCCGGCAACGACGCGCTCGTACACACGTTCGCGATGGACCTGTATTTCGAATCGGCAGCGATGATCCTTTCGTTGATTACGCTGGGAAAATATCTTGAAGCCCTGGCAAAGGCCAAAACCACCGATGCTATCTCCTCGCTTATAGCGCTGAAGCCGGACACCGCAATTGTGCTGCGGGGAACGGAAGAAGAAACCGTTCCGGTCGACTCTGTGATTCCCGGCGATCGTGTAGTTGTCAAGCCCGGAATGAGCGTTCCGGTAGACGGGACAGTCCTGGAAGGCCATTCCTCCATCGACGCGTCCGCACTGACCGGAGAAAGCGTGCCGTCAGACAAAGGTCCCGGAGATCAGGTTTGGAGCGCCTCGGTCAACCTGAATGGCGCGCTCGTAATCCGCGCAACGCGCGTCGGGAAAGACACAACACTTTCCCGTATTATAGCGCTTGTCGGGGAGGCGGCCGCGTCGAAAGCACCGGTATCCCGGCTTGCCGATCGGATCAGCGGTTTCTTTGTACCAGCGGTTATTGCAATAGCGCTGGTTACAGTTGCAGCCTGGCTTGCTCTTGGCGCCGAACCGGGATTCGCCCTTTCGGCCGCGATATCGGTTCTTGTTATCTCCTGTCCGTGCGCACTCGGACTTGCGACCCCGACAGCAATAATGGCAGGTACCGGAGCGGGAGCCCGGAACGGCATTCTGGTACGTTCTGCGGAAGCACTTGAAACCGTTCATTCTGTTGATACCGTTATTCTGGACAAAACCGGAACGATAACCGAAGGCAAGCCCGTTGTTACCGACATCATTTCGCTTTCGGAACTGGACCACAACGAACTTCTCAGCCTTGCCGCTTCGATCGAAACGCCCTCGGAACATCCCCTCGCTTATGCGATCCTGTCCGAAGCCGAAAAATCAGGATTAAAGACCGAACGGCCGACAAATTTCAAGGCTGTGCCGGGAAAAGGGATTGTCTGCGAACTCAAGGGTAAAATCTGGTATGCGGGCGGACCGGTTCTTCTTGCCGAAAACGGCATACAGCCGGACGCCGCGTTTCCCTATATCGAACGGCTGGCAAACAACGGAAAAACGCCGTTCATTTTCGCTTCGCAAGACGGCATCAAGGGCGTTATCGGAATCGCCGACGTGCTGAAAAGCGGAAGCACCGAAGCGATTTCGGAAATGAAAAAGCGTGGCCTCAGAGTGATTATGCTTTCCGGCGACAACGAACGCACCGCCCGTGCAATTGCATCGCAGGCAGGGATCGACGAAGTGTACGCAGAGCTTCTTCCCGACGGGAAAAGCGACATTGTGCGAAAACTCCGCGCTGAAGGCGCGACAGTTGCAATGATCGGCGACGGTATTAACGACGCGCCGTCGCTTGCCACAGCGAATGTCGGCATCGCGATCGGTTCAGGCACGGATATTGCGATTGAATCGGCCGACATTGTTCTGGTCCGAAGCGATCTTTCAGACGCTGTAACCGCGCTCCGGCTCGGCAAGACCGTTATCAGAAAAATACGGCAAAACCTGTTTTGGGCGCTTGCCTACAACGTTGCAGCCATCCCGCTTGCAGCCGGTCTTTTATATCCCCGTTTCGGCTGGAAGCTGAGCCCGATGATCGCGGCGGCAGCCATGAGTTTCAGCTCCGTTTCTGTTGTGCTGAACGCCCTTACGCTGAATTTGTTTCGAAAGGAGAAATGATATGACAGTGACTGTTACAATTGACGGAATGTCCTGCGCACACTGTTCCGCGCGGGTGGAAAAAGCCTTGAACGCCCTTCCCGGCGTGCGCGCCAGGGTAGACCTGGCAGAAAAAATGGCAATTGTAGAAGGAGAATCGCTCGATGAAACCGCAATCCGAAATGCGATCTCCGACGCAGGATATACTCCGCGTCCATGAAAGCGGATCATGCAACAGTCGCACGTCTCCTGAAAACTGCGCGCGGCCAGATCGACGGCATTCTCAGGATGATCGACGAAGACCGGTACTGCATCGATATTTCCACACAGATTCAGGCGAGCGCGGCAGTCCTGAGAAAAGCGAACAACGAGGTAATCCGCGCACACATCAGGCACTGCGTCAGCGATTCGCTCCGCTCGGACAACGAAGCCGACCGTGAGCAAAAAATCGATGAACTTATCGCAGTGCTTGAAAAGGCTCAAGTGTCCATAAAATAAACTCGACAATAGAAGTTGAGTGAGTTATAATACCCACATATTATAAAGTATCGGGTAGGAAACACATGACTGACATTGATGCTGCGTCAGTTCAGGCCGGAATTGCCGCTCTCATAGGCGGCACAATGGATCCTGAAGCTTTGGAAAACCGGGAAGCCGCATCCGGAACATTTTTTTCAGGCTTACTGTCCAATTTCGTGCACCTCGAGTTCAGCGAAGAACAGGCCGTCTTTCATTGGAAAAAGATTCTCGAAAACAGCGAAAAACTGCGAAAAAACATCGGTCGACCTGTCGGTATACACACCGCAGCTGTCGATTACTTTACCAATCTCATGCACCTTATGAACTCGCCGCTGCTGATAGAACAGCACGTATTCCAGCAGACGGAGCAGCTTGCAATGATCGACGGGCTCACCGGAGTCTTCAACCGGCGGTACATGGACAACGTCCTCAAAAAAGAACTGAACCGTTGCGAACGCTATTCGAAGGAATTTTCTATCTGTCTGATCGACATAGACAATTTTAAAAAACTGAACGACACATTCGGACACCAGGCCGGGGACACCATCCTCGGGGAGACAGCTGCATGTATCAGCGACTCGATCCGCGAAGAAGATGTTGTTTGCCGCTACGGCGGGGAGGAATTCCTGGTTATTCTGCCGGAAACGAATATATTCGGCGCCCGGGTGCTTGCGAACCGCATACAGCAGCATGTTGCTGAATCAGTGCTTCTTTCGCAGCACAAGGTTACGTTTTCTGCGGGACTCGCCTCGTATCCGAACAACGGGCGCACGGTAGAAACACTGGTATCTGCGGCAGATCAGGCTCTGTATCAGGCAAAATTCAACGGGAAAAACCGCGTTGAAGAAGCTGTTCAGCAGAATATCAATTCGGTCATCTAGACTCAGGCTCCAGTGCGGCTTCCTGAATCCGTCTACCTCGAAATAACATCGGCGTGCAATCTCGCCTGTCCGTTCTGCCCTCCTCATACACGAAAAAATGAATATATGGAACGCGAACGCTTTGTACACGTTCTTGCATCCCTTGCCGGAAAAGCGCGGGTTTTATATTTTCATCTAAAAGGCGAACCTTTCCTGCATCCCGATTTCGGCGAATACCTGTACCTGGCGGGAAAAGCAGGATTCAAGGTGCGGATTACGACGAACGGAACGCTGCTTGCCGAACATGCGGGCGAACTTTCGCACAGCAGTGCGCTCGAACGGCTCAACATCTCGCTTCAAAGTCTTTCACCGTTTTCGGAGGACGAATTCAATAAAACCGTCCATGTTGTCCTGGACGCAGTTTCGGCAATCGCCACAGAAAGAACAGCAGGCGGCGGTCCATTCCTTGCAAGCCTCCGGCTGTGGACCAGGGACAACAGTGCGCATACGGCGCGGGCACTTGCCGCGATAGAAGCGAAGTTCGGACTCGGCGCCGGATCTCTTGCGCGCACGCTTGCATCGAAAAATGGTGCAACAATCGCCCCGAAAATCGCGCTCCACACTGCAGAAACCTTTACCTGGCCGACACTCGACGGAACGGACTTCGGACCTTCCGGATTCTGCCGTGCGCTTCGGGACCATGCGGGCATATTGGTCGACGGAACCGTCGTCCCCTGCTGCCTGGACGGAGAGGGAATACTGGCACTCGGGAACATTTTCGAATCGGACTGGGAACGTATACTGGGAAGCGCTCGCTCGCAAGCAATCTACCGGTCGTTTACCGAGCGAAAAATAACCGAACCCCTGTGCCGGAGGTGTGGATACCGTACCCGTTTCGGCCTGTGACGGCCCATGACTGCCAGTGAATGCCTGTGCCGGGGTAACCGGAATGCCGGATGGATTGCTGGAAGCCGATATTGAACAACGCGTTTTTTTCGGCTATAGTACGAAAAGATGATCCATTAGCTCAGTTGGATAGAGCGGCTGCCTCCTAAGCAGCAGGTCGGACGTTCGACTCGTCTATGGGTCACTACGCACAAAAGCCTGAAACCGGTTCGCACCGATTTCAGGCTTTTATTTGCAGGAATCCCTTGTCAGTCCCCGGGAAAGAGTTCCAGATTGGGTCCTTTGATGCCGGGCCAGGCCCCGCGTTCGATCAGCGGCAGCCGTTCCGGATGGGCAATAAGCCATTTGTTTTTCATAAACAGCAGCCGCTTTTCGGGATCGTTCCCAGGATCGTTCCCTCTATCGCCCGGGATTGCGTAGGGCGCCTCCGGATCAAGCGGTGTATTCGTGCCCCGGGGAAGAATGATCACAGTCTTGAAGCCGGCGCGCTCCGCCCGGAACGGCGAAAAATGAAGCGTCATGGGATAGCATTCAAAAACAGTTCCCGCCGGAAAGAAAAATGCTTCGCCAAGATGCGAATCCCAGGAACGGAACGACGCAATGTCGGAAACCCGGCCAACCAGCAACAGGGACGGTGTAACCGATACGTAGACTTCGCTTGTTTTGTGGTATTCCATCGCATTCAGCTTTGAATTCGGTCCGTTGCAGTAGCCTGCCTGCACGTCCATGCCTCCGAAAATCGCAGCTGCCGCCCCGGCGACGAACGGATCCCGTTCGAGTTCGGGAACAGAGGCTACATACGCGTTCTTTTCCGGATCTATGGACGTCGTGCGATCCGCGGTTGTGCACAGATCGCCGGGATCGAAGCCGTTCAGGATTCTTCCGTAGCGGGACAGCCTGCAGTCGGTATGGCTGTATATAGGAACAGCGTTTGCCGCGCACAAGGATTCAAGAGTAACCATCAGAAAACCTCCCACAATATCGCAGACACGGGAGATCGCCCCGCATCAGCACGACGCGCATCTTACCGGAATGCGATCATGAAAATACCAGTTGCCAAAAGCATCGAAAACACCGTAAAGCTGAAAACGCGAGCGTTGACCCGGTTGTGTATCTTCTCGCCGGCTATTATGCCTGCAAGAAGGAAGGGCAGCATCCAGCCGACTGTTGTAACCGTGGATGTTTCAAATTCGCCGCGCGCGAAGTACGAACCGATGATTATCGTATTGAGCGTCGTCCACAGAAGGCACAGCGTCGCGCGGAACTTTCCCTTTTCCGGCATGGCGGCGGCGGCATAGAGAACGACCAGAGGCCCGCCCGAGGAAAACATGCCGTGCACGATCCCGGCGCAGAACAGGAGCGCGACGGCCGCGAGCTTCGGCATCCTGTTGCCAGGGCGCACGGCTCCCGAAAGCTTGAGGAGCTGCAGTGCGGACGACAAGACGATGAACAATGCCAGAAGCAGCCGGAGAAAACCGATGTCAGCCGAGCGGAACAGGTACATGCCGACCGGCAGACCGCAGACCATGCAGCCGGCAATCAGGAAGAATTGCTTGAAGTCGATGTCCCGGCGTTTCGTTACAGCCAGGTAGAGCGCGAGAATCCAGGCGATCACCGTCAGGACCTGCACTGCTTCGCGCACGCCCAGAAGGGCGCTTACGAACGGCAGAGCAAGCACCGTACAGCCGAATCCTGTCACCGCTTCCAGGGCGTGCGTAATAAAGACAACCAAACCCGAAAGAAGAACCGGGATCACGTTTTCGCCTCGAGATACGGATACAGTGCCTCGGGAGACGCCGGAGGAAGCTGGTTGAGCATCTTCGGATCGGTGAACGCGCGGTCGAAATACCGCGGAATGTCCCCGGCCGCAACCGCCGCGCCGAGCTCGGTAAAGGTGGTCGGCAGCTTCATCCGCTTTTTCATGTCCCGGATTTTGCCCAGAAGACGACCGCACAGTTCAAGTTCGCCGCTTTCATCGGGAAAGAACAGTCGGGCAACGAGGGCAAGCTCGTACACGTTGGCAGGATCGCCGAGGGCGAAGGAATAAATGTCCTCGATGGTGAAGGCGCAGGCTGCTCCGTGGGGAACGTGCCATTCCTCGGACAAAACGAACGAAAGCGCGTGTCCGGCAGCCGTTCCGGTTATGCCGAACGCAATGCCGGCCATGCAGGAAGCTTCGAGAATCTGCTGGCGGATCTCTGCGTCGCCGGGAAAAGGGTTGTCCGAGCGGAGGGACGCGTCGTAGGCTCCGTCGAGCGTGCGCAGCACAGCAACCGCTGCGCTTCTGGCTGCGGCTTTCGTAATCGCCGTTGCGTTTTTGTTCCAGAGGGACTCGAAGGCATGATCGAGCGCATCAAAACCGGTTGCAGCGGTCAGACCGGGCGGCATGCTCGCAGTCAGCCGGCCGCAAAGAATCGCAGCGTCTGCCAGAAGGAACGGAGAACCGAGGGTATACTTGCGGCCTGAATCGGCCGTATACACGCCGACCTTCGTTACTTCAGAGCCCGTACCCGCCGTAGTCGGGACCAGTACGAGCGGCAGGCCTTTCTGCGAAATTTTACGCGTAGCCTCGCTGCCGAGATAATCGCCCAGGCTGCCGCCATTTTTGGCGAGCATCGCAAGCGCCTTTGCAGAATCGAGCGCGCTTCCGCCGCCGATGCCGATCACAACATCGCAGCGTCCAAGCTCCGCGCTTGCAGCCATTCGGTCGATATCGGCGGCCCGGGGGTTCGGCTGCACGTCGGTAAACTCGAACACCTCGCCACCGGTCGTGCCAAGAGCCGTCACAAACTCGTCCCGGGCACTCATGGGCCAGGTATCGCGGACCACAGCGACGCGCACAGGCCGGTCGGAAATGCCGGTCAGAAAGAGCAGCATATCGGCGAGCGCAGCAGAATCTGTTTCTGCCATCGGCAATATCTTTACCGGAGACAATAGTGAATGAATCATGACCAGCCTCCCCGCCTGTCAGCGGAAGTTCTCTGCTTCGATTTCCTTGACCTTGTTCAGCGCATTGGTCAGGAACTCCTTCTTGAACTCCATTTTCTGCGTAAAGCTCATCGCAAGCCAGGCATCAACAATCTCGCAGCCCAGGAAGGGAGCGGTAACCCAGCCGCCAAGCGTTATAACATTCGCATCATTAATTATTTTTGCCCGCTCGCCCGAAAAAATATCATTGACGACGCAGGCATAGATACCCTTGAACTTGTTGGCGACGATCGCCATACCCTGGCCGGTCCCGCACACGAGAATTCCCTTTTCGGCCTCGCCCGACCGGATCGCCCGGGCGACTTTCGGCGCCTGAATAAAATACGGCTGGGGCTCGTCGGCGTTCGGAATGCCAAAATCAAGCACCTCAACACCTTTTCCAACAAGATGATCGACGATCGCTTTCTTCAGTGGATAGCCGGAAAGATCTGACGCAATTGCAATTTTCATGTTTTATTCCTTTCGCGGGAAACAACCGGTCCTGCGCACCGTAGGCCTGTTCAAGCCGCGCACGTTGTGGGCCTTGCGCCCCTTGAATTCCGCCCGCCGGCAGGCGGGAGCGTGCTACCGGCGGTCTGTTCAGGCCGCGCACGTTGTAGGACTTCGCCCTTACCCGGCGAGTGCCTTCTTTACCGCAGCTGCGATGGATTCGGCGTCGAGACCGAATCGCTTTTGAAGCCATGCCTGGGTGCCGACTTCGCCGAATTCTCCCCGCACACCGACGCGTTCGAGCCGCATCGGATGGTGTTCGCACAACAGCTCGGCTACAGCCGAACCGAGGCCGTTCGAGTTCTGGTGGTTTTCGGCAGTCACGACGGCACGGACTTTTGCAGCGCGCGACAGAATAAGGTCACCGTCGAGCGGCTTGACCCAAACCGGATCGATGACGCAGCAGTCGATTCCTTCGGCTTTCAGCGCTTCGGCCGCCTTCAGCGCTTCGGGAACCATAATCGCACCGAGAGCAATAATCAGCGCGTCGGAACCTTCGCGGAGTACCTTGCCCTTGCCGAGCTCGAAGCGTTCGTCCGTTGCATACAGCGGCGCGACAGCCTTCCGGTGCAGGCGCAGATACGCACTTTTCGGATGCGCGGCAAGCAGCTTGACGCAGGCAGCAAGCGAAACCGGGTCGGAGGGTTCGCACACGACAATATCGGGCACAGCGCGCATCAGCGCGATATCCTCGAACGGCATGTGGGTTCCGCCGTTGAAGGCTGCGGATACGCCGGGATCGGTGCCGACGAGCTTTACGTTGAGCCGCGCGTATGCGCACGAAAGGAAAAACTGGTCGAACACCCGGCGGGAAGCGAAACAGCCAAAGGTCGCCGCGAACGGAATCTTGCCGGCTGCTGAAAGGCCTGCGGATACGCCGACCATGTTCGCCTCCGCAACGCCGACGTCGACAAAGCGCTCGGGATACTTCTCCTTGAACGGACCGGTTCCCGTCGCGCGCATCAAATCCGCCTCGACAACCATGATACGGTCGTCTGAAGCTGCCAGTTCCAGAAGCGTGTCGGTATATACAGCCCGCATTTCTTTGTCTGCCATGCTTATTTCTCCCCGTAGAGCGCAGCAATCGCCTTGTCGGCCGTAGCGCGATCCACATTCATGTTATGGTTGGTCAAAAGACCCTCGGCAAAATCGGCACCCTTGCCTTTTATGGTGTCCATAATGATCATGGACGGCATGGCGCCGGGAAGCCCGGACTGAGCCTTAGCCGACACAATCGCAGCAGCAAGAGCGCCGATGTCGTGCCCGTCGCAGCGAAGCACGAACCAGCCGAAGGTGCGCCACTTGCCTTCCAGATCGCCCAGATCGAGGATCTGCTCGGTAGTACCGTCCAGCTGGAGCTTGTTGTAATCGGTGAACGCAATCAGCTTAGAAAGCTTGTTATGTGCCGCGAACATCGCCGCTTCCCAGTTCTGGCCTTCGTCGGTTTCCCCGTCGCCGATGATCGCGTAAATGTACGAAGAATCGATGCGGTCGATCCGGTTCGCAAGCGCAAGCCCGCACGCAGCGGAAAGACCCTGTCCGAGAGAACCGGTAGTCATATCGATGCCGGGGGTTTTATTCCGGTCGCAGTGGCTGGGAAGATTCGTCCCGCCCTGATTGAGCGTCTGCAGCCAGTCCATCGGGAAAAAACCCTTGAGCGCAAGAGTCGAGTACAGAGCCGGTCCGGCATGCCCCTTGGAAAGCACCAGCTTGTCCCGCTCCCGCCAGTGCGGATCAGCCGGACGAACACGCATTTCATGAAAATACAACAGAGTCAGAATCTCCACGACGGAGCATGCTCCTCCAATGTGACCGACACCCAGATGCGCAATCGTATCAATAGTATACTTGCGTACTTCCCTGGCTTGAGATTCAAGGTTCCTCAGCGTTTCCTGTTCCATACCGTTCACCTCACTCCGAATTTCTATTACTTTCTTTATGTAAGTAACTATACACGGAAATAATTCAGCCGTAAAGCCCCTTTTTTATAGATTTTTCTTTTTTACTGCTTTATGATGTGCCCATGACCAGTCAACGGGATAATGCGCTTCGAGCATCGGACGTCCGCCAGCACAACGAAAAGATGGTACTTTCCCTTATCCACAAGGCAGGCAAGACCGGAATCTCACAGTCAGAAGTCGTACAAAAGACCGGACTCAAGGCGCCTACAGTTTTTCGTATTTTTAATTATCTGGAAGAAGACGGCCTGATTGCGCCGATCACGGAAAACACCCAGGAAGCGACCAACAAAAAAGGCCGAAAACCCCTGGCCTATACCGTCAAACCGGAAGCAAAATACACCATCGGCATTGAATTCTGGGCAGAGTGCATCACCATCGGCGTCTTCAACTTCGCCGGCGACCTCATACATACCGGCAAACTGGACCTCGAAACCGGCATTACGGCGAACGAAGCCACATCCAAAATTATATCTCTCGTCCGCGAATTCACCGCACGGCTCGACATTCCCGCAGACAAATACCTCGGAGTCGGAGTCGCCGCCCCGGGACAGGTCAACATCGCCCGGCGCGAAATCGTCTACTACCCGCGCATCCGCGACATGCGCAACTTCCCCGTCGCCGACATCCTCGAAGAATCGCTCGGCATGAACGTCTACCTGCACAACAACTGCTCGGCCATCGCCCTCAGCGAATACCGCTACGGCGGCTACCGTCACGGCGACGCACTGTTTACCTTCCTTATACGCTCCGGCGTAAACGGCGCCTTCGTCAACCAAAACCGCATCTACATCACCAGCCAGTCCACCACCCTGGAATCCGGTCACATCCCCATCAGCCTCGACGGCCCCCTGTGCGACTGCGGCCAAAAAGGCTGCCTCCAGGCATACATGACCGGCCTCAACACTATACTCGGCACGGGTTCCCCAATCCTGCTCGAAGGCATCGACGAACGACTGCGCGCAGGCGACTACGCCGCAGTACAAGCCCTGGACGACGCTGCCCGCTATCTCTATGCCGCCGTAAAAACCGTCATCCGCTTCTTCCGCCCAAAAGCCTTCCTCTTCGTCTGCACCTCCAAAGAAGCCGGCGAACGCATCTCCCGAATCATCTCCCGCCTTCGCGAAGAACAAAGCAGCGGCTTCGACCTGGGCGTCATCGACTTCTTCTCGCACACCTACTCCGAACTCACAGCCCTCCGGGGAGCCTCCGACCTGGTCCTCGACGCCTACTTTTCCTGAGCCGCACACCGCGCGCCCCGACCAGTCCACGCAAACCGCCCACACCATCCCCGCCCACACCATCATACATATCGAGTCTCAGATCCTTGGCGGGTCGAGTCCCTCTCCGCAGACGCGGACGCGAACGCACTTCGAGAAGCGAGCGACGATCAGAAGCCCTGCCGGCGGCGCCGGCAGGGTGCGGGATCGAGAATCTGGTTGCGTTATTCTTTCAATTTGAATAGCACTGTCGAACGACCAGGATCGTGAGGCATCAGCTTTGATGATCCGTACTTTTTGTATCGATTACGGTGCTTTTTACGGTATTTTCCTTGACAGGTGCCGAAAGTCGTTGTTTACTTACTTTATGAAAATAACTAATCAGTCGATGCAGGGAGACTATACGCGATGAAACAGAAGATTACCGTAGGGCTGGTGTGTCTGGCTCGGGATACGTACGATTTTAGAGCTGCGAAGGAGCTGTTCGACGGCATTGTGAAGGATGTGCAGGCCGTTCCGGAAGTTGCATGGGTTGAGCCGTCGGAGCTGGTGATCAGCCCGGAGGATGCACGCGCGGCGGCGCTCCAGATGGCGGCGAAGAATGTGGACGCAGTTGTGTGCATTTCGGGGACGTTCCATCTGGGCCATCTGGTGCTGGAGCTGAAGAAAACGTGCCCGGTACCAATTCTGCTGTGGGGCTTGCCCGAGCTGCCGTACAACGGGGGGAAGATCCGGCTTAATTCGGTGTGCGGCGTCAACCTGAATGCGTCCAACCTGTACAAGGCAGGCTTTGACGACTATCACGTAATCGTGCAGGACAAGATCGACGAAAACTGGCTCGACGCAATTCGCATTATCGCTGCGCTCAAGAATGCGCACATCGGCATCGCGGGATTCCGCGCTCACGGTTTTTTCAATCTTGGCGTGCAGGACAATCAGCTGTTCGCAGCAACCGGGGTTATTCTGGACCATTACGAACTTTCCGATATCCACGCTCTTGCGGTTCAGGCGGAAGATGTCGCGGCGCGCGAGGCACAGATTAAAGAAATATTCGATGTTACAACACTGTCCGATTATCAGATCGGCAAGGTTGCACAGCTTGCTGCCCAGCTTGCAGCGTTCAAGAAGCTGCACGGACTGGATGCGCTTGCGATCCGCTGCTGGCCCGAGTTCGCCCGGGACTTCGGCGTTTCTCCGTGCGCTGCCATGTCGATTCTGCAGTCGGAAGGCTTTATCCTTGCCTGCGAAGGCGACGTGGAAGGCGCCGTTTCGATGATCGCGCACAAGGCGCTCGGCGCCGAGACACCGTTCCTCTTCGACTTTTCGCAAGTCGACTTCAAGGAAGACTTTGCGCTGTTCTGGCATTGTGGAGTCGCGCCGTGCAATCTGTGGGACGGCACATGCGTCCGCTCGCTCGACACCTACTTCGCCGGCGGCAAGGGCGTCACTGCGGACTTCGTGCTCAAGAGCGGTGAACTTTCAGTCGCCCGCATAGATTCGGCGCGGGGCGAATACCGGATCTTCCTGCAGTCGTGCAAGGCAGTCCCGATGGAGAAGCTCCTGAAAGGCACGTACATGAAGGTGGTCTTCGACCGGCCGGTCCGCGAGGTTCTCGATCTCGTGGTGAACAACGGCTTTGCACATCATTCGTCCGTTGTATATGGAAGATACATCGAGCCGTTCAGGCTGTTCGCAAAAATAAAGGGCTGGAAAGTAACGGAATGAACGTCGGGCAGAACCGCCGCGGAAGGAACGAAGGGCGGAACCGAAGGCGATCAGGATACTGGGTGCTGCGGCGAAGCAGGCGCTCCGGAGAACCGGAGCGATTCACCGCGGCCACCGGGACACACAAAGGAGGGCATAATGGCCAAAAAAGGATTGATGCTGTGCATTGCAGCAGTCATGGTTCTCGCATGTCATTTTTCTCTGTCAGCGCAGAGCAAAAAAGCGAGTAAAGAAGTCGAGCTCAGATGGGCGAGCATTTGGGTAGGAGCCGACAGCAAGGCCGTGACGGTAGGCCAGCTGGTTGAGGAGTTCAACGCGGCCAATGCCGGCAAGATTAAGGTGGTCATTGAACCCCAGCCGGACTACAATGCATACGAGCAGAAAGTCAGAACCTCGCTCGCCGCAGGGACAGCACCTGCCGATATCTTTACTATCAAGCTCAATCCTACTACAGCCGAATTCTACAATTCAAAGCTCCTGATGGACTTTACCAAAGCCTTTGACTCCACGTGGAAAGCAACGTTTGACGCCGGCATGGTCAAGCAGTCGACCATCGGCAAGCAGCTCAAGTCGCTGCCGTTCGAGACGGCCATTCTGCCGATGTGGTACAACATGGATCTTCTGGCCAAGGCGGGCTTTACCGCGCCCCCGAAAACCATTGACGAACTCTGGACCCTCTGCGACAAGCTGAAAGCGCAGAACATCTATCCTTCAAGCCAGATGACCGGTGACACCAACGCATGGACAAGCATGATCTGGTTCTCCCACTTTGCGGTTTCGCTCGGCGGCCCCGACGTATGGGACAAGCCCTTCACCGATCCCGTATTCGTCGAAGCGGCGAACCTGACCAAGCGCATGATTACCGACTACTCCACGCCTGACGCTGTCGGACTCGGCGCCGGCGGGTCGGGCGGACACTTCCTCGCAGGCAGAACCGCGATCTTTTCGAACGGTCCTTGGTACGCAGGACGCGCCGATCTGGCAGCGACTCCGTTCTTCAAGAACATCACGATCGCAGGCCTTCCCGCGGCGGGAAAAACTACCAACTACATGATCAGCCGCATGCAGGCGAACATTTGCGCGGCGGCTTCGAAGGACAAGGCAAAGGAAGCGGCTACCATAGAATTCCTCAAGTTCCTTACCTCTCCTTCGAACGTCAAGCGGATGGCCGAAGCTTCCGGAGCGATGTTCGCAGTCAAGACGGACGCAAAACCTGCGAACCATCTGCAGACGCAGTTCATTCAGCTTGCGAACGCCGTATCGGTTACCGCCCCCGACTTCGAGGCAGCCTACGGCTCGGAAGCCACACTGGAGTTCACCCAGATGCTCGGCGGACTTGCTCTCGGCAAGATCTCCGCAAATGATTTCGTCAAGGCAGTCGGCCAGGTAATCGAGCGGGACTAAATCCCGACCTGATTGCCGGACTTCCGCAATCCCGGGGCTCAGCTCCCCGGGATTAACGCAGCGTTTCGGGTCGCGTCCCCGAAGCGCTGATCACCCAATCTATACTTATCCGGCACAGCTGCCTGATCCACTGGAGGA
>SHOL01000018.1 GCA_004294945.1 Treponema sp. | reverse complement strand
TGTGCTTCGGCTCGTTCGAAGACTTCAACGGTTCGATCGACCTGACCTTCTTCCCGAATACCTGGGAAAAATGCCGGGACAAGATTCTGCCGGAGACTGTGTGGGGGCTCGTCGGGAAGGTGGATCTCAGCCGCGATACGCCGAGCTTCCTGGTGGAATCCTGGGTAAATCCGGACGAACTGCAGGCGAAATCCATCCGGGAGGTGCATCTCCGCATCGACTCCTCGCTGGTCACAGAACAGCAATTTACGCCGCTCCGCGATTTTTTGTTTGAATCTTCGGGCAGTTGTTCAGTATATTTACATCTGAAGGAATCGGACAAAACGTATATTGTCAAAGCCGCAAACCAGATAACGGTTTCTTCCGACGATGATTTTATGGAACAGGTACTAGAAATGCCCGGAGTCGTCCAGGCCTGGAAAGAATAAGGGACACCAAAGGAAACACAATGCTGCAATCAATTTTTTATACTGCAAGTTCGCTGATTTCGATGTACTCGTTCGTCTGTATCATCAGAATCATGATGTCCTGGATTCCGAACCTCGAATACTCGCCGGTTGGCCGTATTATTGCCGGGCTGTGCGACCCGTATCTGAACTGGTTCAAGCGTTTTTCATTCACCCGCATCGGCATGGTGGATTTTTCTCCCATCCTTGCGCTCGGGCTTCTGTCCGTCGGTTCCATGACATTCTCTACGCTGGCGGCAACCGGGCGGATTACGCTCGGCATCGTGTTTGCCGGCATTCTGCAGGTCGTTTGGTCTTTTTTCAGTTTCCTGCTGAATATTATGATCGTATTTCTGATTATCAGGCTGATTCACGACCTCGTAAGCCGGTACAGCTATTCCCAGTTCTGGACAATGCTCGACCGTTTCCTGAATCCGCCTATCTCGAAGATCACGCGGCTTATCATGCGGAACCGGACACTCAGCTATCGGGGTTCCCTCATACTCACACTGCTTGTCACCGTCGCAGTCCGGGTTGGGCTCGCGTTCGGTATTCACTACGCGCTTATACTCCTGTATTCGATTCCCGTTTGAATGTTTATTCGCGAAATCCTGGTGTCTCCCTCGCGGGTACGCGGGGTAGGCCCTGCGACGGCCAAGCTTCTGGAAAACCTCGGCCTGCACACCGTCGGAGACATTCTTTCGTTTTGGCCCCGCGAGTGGGAAGACCGGACTGTCCGCACTCCCCTCGCTGATTATGCACACCACCAGAAAATCAACACGGTAGCAACCGTCGTCGCACACGACTGGTTCGGCTTTGGCCGTATGAGAACCCTGAAACTTGTCATACGGGACGACGAGGGAACCATCGCGGAATTGGCCTGCTTCAACCGACCCTTTCTGGAAAAATCTTTCCCCGTCGACACGCGCGTTGCAGTCTATGGATCCTTCAACAGCAAATACGGCGCCATTCAGTCGTCGGCATTTGAAATCGAGCGTGAAGACGCATCGCCGGCGCGAGTTCTGCCGGTCTATTCACTGACTGCAGGCCTGTCTCAAACCCAGATGCGAAAAATTGTGCAGAACGCTCTTGCCGATTACGGGCGGGGAATTGATTCGGAGCTTCCCGAGTCCGTCAGACGCACCCACGGTATTCCGTCAAAACAGGAAATTCTTGCCCGCATGCATGCGCCGGCTACACTTGCGGATGCCCGCATGGCCCATGATGCGCTTGTGTTCGAGGAACTGTTTTTGTTCGAATATGCCATCGGTCAACGCTCACTTGAACGCCGGGGCCGGCTCCCCGATTTCGCCACACAAAATGCCACACAAAATGCCGCAGGAAGCTCCGCCGGCACCGGAACCGATCGGGTCGCGCCGCCGGTTCCACTCTCTCCCCGGCAGCAAGCTTTGCTCGATCGTCTGCCCTTTCAACTGACTGCCGACCAGCTTGCATCCCTGGACGATATCAATCGGGATCTTTCCGAGGGCGCTGTCATGGCGCGCCTTTTACAGGGCGATGTCGGTTCCGGAAAAACGCTTATCGCATTCTTGTCCTGTCTTGCCGTGGTGGACGCAGGCGGCCAGTGCGCTCTCCTTGCCCCAACAGAGTTGCTCGCCCGTCAGCATGCCGAAAACGCAGCCCGCCTCCTTGAACCCGTGGGCGTTCGGCTTGCTTTCTTGACCGGTGCAATCGGTTCCTCCGGACGCACCCAACTCCTTCACGAACTCAAAGCCGGGAATATCGATATTGTGATCGGAACACACGCTCTTTTTTCAAACGGTGTTTCATACCGAAACCTGAAGCTTGCCGTCATTGACGAACAACATCGTTTTGGCGTGCTTCAACGTTCGGCGATTCTCGATAAGGGAGTAGAATGCAGTCCTGACAGGCTTCCGCCGCATCTTTTAATGATGAGTGCAACACCGATTCCGCGAACACTCGCCCTTTCGGTGTTTGGCGATCTCGATGTTTCGGTTATTCGAACGATGCCGCCGGGAAGAAAACCGGTGATTACGCATCTTGCAGCGCACGGGAACGAACGAAAAGTCTACGACTTTATCGCACGGGAGCTTGCCGCCGGCCACCAAGCGTATTTTGTGTACCCGCTCATAGGGGATACCGATAACGCTTCCCTGAAATCAGCCCAGACTATGTATGAAGAGCTCACAACCGGAATATTCCCGGGAACACCGGCCGCACTCATACATTCGCGGATTCCGGAAGACGAACAACGCGCTGTCATGGAACGCTTCCGTTCCGGTGAAATTCGCATACTGGTCGCTACCAGTGTCGTGGAGGTTGGTGTTGATGTCGCAAATGCTACCTGCATGGTAATCGAACACGCCGACCGGTTCGGCCTGTCGGCCCTTCATCAGCTGCGCGGCCGGGTTGGACGCGGGGAACTCCAGTCCTGGTGTTTCCTTGTGTATTCGAAAAACCTCACCGAAGACGGGAAAGCCAGGCTCCGCGTCATGCACGAAACAACCGACGGATTCCTGATCGCCGAAGAAGACCTTCGAATCAGAGGTCCCGGAGACATTGGCGGCATTCAACAGTCGGGCTATATTGCGTTCAATCTGGCCGATCCGGTCAGGGACGCAGCAATCCTGGAAACAGCTCGATACGCAGCCTTCACATTTCTGCTCGAAGAAAATAAGCCTTTATGATATGCTTATCCAATGAAAAGATGTGCAATTACACCGAATTTTTTTCGCATCACTGTGATGCTTGTTGCCTTCCCGGCACTCGCCTATAGCGCTCCGGCTCCAAAGACTGCGGAAATTGCCCTGCCCGGTTCTGCCCCGCCAAGTTCCACCGTATCGATTTCCCCCGCGCCAAGTTCCACCGCTAATTCCGCCGCTAATTCCGGAACGCAGAAACAAGAAATGCCATTCACCGGCTGGAAACAGTTTTCAACCGGCCATTTCCGCTTTATCTACGAGGATGCGTCAAAAGAAATTGCCGAAGGATTCGCTTCGTTCGCAGACGATGCCTGGAACCGGGTATTGCATGCATACGACGCACCGCCGGAAATGACGGATGTGATAATCACCGGTCGAACCGGTACCGTTAACGCGTATGCGCAAACACTCTCGCACTATATGGGCTTTTTTACCACACCTCCTGCTTCACCTGTTTTCGGATACCGCGAACACTGGCAGCGACTTTTTTTTACGCATGAACTCGTCCATGTCACCCATCTCACAATCCGGGAACCTGGTGTGCTAACAAAAACTTTCGGACCCGTAATGAACCTTGGCCGGACTTTTTCCATGCCCGGATGGTACATGGAAGGATTGACAACCGTGTTCGAAACCGAACTGACCTCCGGAGGACGCGGACGCAGCCCCTGGTTCGAGCTTACCTTCAAGGCGCCGATTCTGGAAAACGCATTTCTTGATTTCACCGAAATCGGGCTCGAAAAGGAGCCTCCCCGTGGACAAATATATGTCATGGGCTATCTGGTAATGCGTTCGATCGCAGACCGCTTCGGACTACAAGCGCTTGGCGACATCGAACGGTCGTGCGGTAACGGGATTAAATTTGAAGAATCTGTCGAACTGGTTACCGGATTCACTCCGGAACAACTATTCAACGATGCACGCAAGGCTTTGACAAAAAAATACGCTCAGGAACGTACAATACCCGAAGGTATTCCTCTTGTCCGCTCTTCAGAAAGAGCCGATCGGTACCGTCCGGCCTTTGTTTCGGAAAAAGAGATACTGACTATCCGAACCGATAAAGACAGTAAGGATGCTGCGGTCCGAATCGATCCTGCAACGGGAGAAGAAACGGTTCTGTTCGAAGGCAACTTTCCGGATGAATTTTCCCTGACGGCGGCAGAAAACGGGCTGATTATCGCGTCTCTGTCCAAAACACGATATCAAGGGATGCCCGGAAAGACAACGTCCGCCGACCTGTATGTCTGGGACGATACCACAGGGCTCCGCCAGTTAACCAGCCATGGCGGACTGTACCAACCAGCACTCAGCAGAACCGGCAACAAACTGGTTGCTGTTGAACTTGCCGGACCCCGCTACAGACTGGTCGAAGTAGACCCGGCATCCGGCGCAGTCACCGTTTTATCGGAAGCGCACGGCAAGAGCTATATACATCCTGCTCTCTCGCACGATGGCTCGCAAGTTGCATTTCTTGCGCTGGACGGAACACGGGCGGTGCTCGCCACTGCCTTGATGCCCAGATACGACTTTGCATATCCGGTTCCAGAAAGCACGATAGCCTGGCAGACTAACCGCAACGGTCCGATACAGGACATTGACTACCCGAACTGGACCGAACGCGGAACGCTTCAATACGCTTCCAATCAAAGGGGTCGCCTGGAAGTCTGGGAAATCGAGAACGGACAATCGAAGCCGGTTCTTGCTGATCCGGCAGGAGCTTTTTGGCTTGCACCGGCTGGCGATCTGATCTGTTATGCCTCCTACGCTGCTTCCGGGTATACGCTGAAAGTTAAGCCGGCCGCAGAATTGGGCTCTGTTCCTCCTTTCGATGGACCGTCCGTTCCTGGTGCCATTGTCACTCTGGGCGCTCTAGCGACCGATTATGCAGATCTGGAACAGCTCCGGACAAATGCAATTTCAGCCGCCAAGTTCAAGGATTCTGACAAAATACGCCCTGAAATCAGGAAGCGAACCAATATGCCGGCATCATCAACCCCGCTACATCCCGGGGAGGAATCGATTTTTTTCAACCTTCCGTCGGTCCAACTCTGGCTTCCGCTTGCAGATTTTTTTGCTACCCCTGATCAGGAGTTGTATGTAGGGGCAGGAGCATTCGCCTTCGCTTCAGGCTTCCCGCTTCAAAATGGAGAACGAACTCCGCTTATCGCCGCTTCAGCACTCTGGTATCCGGAAGCAGGTCAGGTTACCGCTTCTATTATTGCCGATCTTCCCGTACATACATTTAATTGTCTCTTCTACGGCAACAGGATGATTTCTTTCGATGAAGATTCCCGCTTTATCGAATATACCGAAGCGCTCGCCTCGATTTCGATGCCTATCGTATACGAGTCGTTCTGGAATGACACTTTTTCTCTGTCCCTGATTTCAGGTCTGTTCACCGGAGCCGTAAGATCAGCCGATACGCTTTTCAGCATGAACTCGCAGAATTCGTTCTCTTCGGGTATTACCGGGCTTTTTTCTGTAACATCGAGATATTCCAAAGTCAGTTTCGATCAAAAAAACATACTCTCGATTCGTCTGGAACCATCGCTATTTGTTTCACACTTTCCTGGAATATCTGAAAAAGCGTGGTTCTCGGGTGAAGTAATCGGAACGGTGCGGGGTGGCACCCGAATGATTCAAGGAGAACTCGAACTAAAAGCGCGCTATGCCGATCTTCCCGCAGACGCCCCGGTCCCCGGGTCATTGGTAGCACCTCGGGGGACGTACCTTGACAGTAGATATGCGGGAAGATCATTGATACAAGGAGCGGTAGTCCTGCCTCTTGATATTACAACCCGTTTTTTTATGGAAAAAATGATCTCTTGGGGAAAAAATACAACCGGCACATATAGTTCAACAGAAGCAGCCGACAAACCGGCACTGATAGATCCGTGGTGGTATGCAGGAATAGAAGCAGAACTTGAAGCGGACCGCATTCGCCTCACCTATGGCGCACAACAACGCTTCAAAGCGGACAAGGACTACGATTTTGCAGAGAATTTTACTCTGTTTTGTACGTTAAAAATAGACGCATACGTAACAAAAGATTAATCAGGCAGTGGGAGCAGCCCGTCGATGCACAGGGCTGCTGCTTCGACAAGCTTCATACAGTGATCCATGCTGACTTTTTGAAGATACCGGTGCGCTTGCGATTCGGTCAGGCCGGTTTTCTCCTGAATCATTTCTTTAGCCTTCAGCACTAGAAGTTTTTCCTCTGCTGACCGATCCGAAGACCGCCCCTTGCCCGAGTGAAGGCACAGACCAAGAGCGCTGTTCGCAGCCTTATTCTCCGCACGAGCCACCGTAAACAGAAGCTCCTGTGCCGTCGACGGATACGATATCACCGGATAAGACAGCGCCGCAGTTTCTTCCAGCTGGTGTGGAAGCGCTACAAATACTGGCTCGAGTTTTCCTTCAATAATTCCCGCAAGTGTACGGGCGTCCATATCAATAAACTGGACTGCACACACTGCAACCGGACTTGTGCAAAAATCTGCAATCCGGATAAGCTCGCCGGCGGTTTTCAGCGTATATTCAATGGCATACCCGCCTCTTTGCAGTACAGAAGAAGCCCAGGCAGACACAAGTCGATTCGGAAATGCCGTCAGTACGCTTTTCATTGCACGGTTTCGTCCTGTAATTCACGAAAAGAGTATCAGAAGCGGCACCTATTGGTCAAACAGAAGGGATTGTGAAGAAATCAGAATAAAGGGCATATTCAAGATCAGGAATCTGTTTCCAAACGAGTTCAAGCACATCGCTCTCGGGAATAACCATATCAGGAACAAACACCGTGTTCATCCCCGCTGTGTGCGAAGCAAGAATCCCGGCAGGGGAATCTTCAAAAACAATGCAAGAAGACGAATCCTTGATCTGCAGTCGATTTCGTGCCAGAATAAATATTTCCGGATCAGGCTTACCCTTTGAAACTTCGGATCCGAAAGCATAGGCAGAAAAGAAACGACTGAACCCCGCTTTATCAATCATCCAGCGAGCAGTTTCTTCACTGGTGGAAGTAGCAAGAGCTGCAGGTATCTGGTTATCAATCAAATACTGAAGGAGCGCTGCCGCCCCTTTTTTTGGGGGAGGTCCATTGGCCTCCATAACAGATTTCATCTCCAGGCGTACACGTTCCTTGAACGTATCATAAGGAAATTCCGAACCCAGTGTTTCTCTAAGCAACTCACGTGTATCAGCATCGTTCCTGCCAACGCACATGTGGAACACTTCATCGGAAATTGCATACCCGGCTACCCTCGAGCACTCCGACCATACTGAAGCGCATAATCGCTCTGTGTCGAACAAAACGCCGTCCATATCGAATATGACGGCGTGCGCTTTTACAGAAGCCTCAGGCAACATACGCCTCGAGTTTGCTCATTCTGGCCGGATGTTGAAGACGGCGAAGAGCTTTTTTCTCGATCTGTCTAATCCGTTCCTTTGTCAGATTGAACAGGTCGCCGATTTCCTTCAGAGACATTGCTTTATAGCCATTCAAACCAAATCGGTACCGAATTACTTCAGCTTCTTTATCAGTCAACGTGGACAGCACTTCATCAATATCATCGCGAAGACTGTTTTCGATTGCCAGTTTTTCAGGCTGATCATACTGTGTATCTTCAAGAAAATCGCCCAAACTGCTTGAATCTCTGTCTGTAAACACGGGCGAATCGAGCGAGACCATTTCGCGTGAAATATTCACGATATCACGCACGTGATCTTCATCCATGCGCAGAAGATCTGCAATTTCCTTCAACTCTGCTTCTTCACTACGATTATTCAACACAACTTTTCGTGCTTTATCAATTTGCACCAGTTCATTTGCCCTGTTCAACGGAAGGCGGATCATTCGGGATTTTTCGCAAATTGCTTTCAGTATCGCCTGGCGAATCCACCACACAGCGTAAGATATAAAATGGTAGCCTTTTGTAGCATCGAAACGGTCAACTGCGTTCATAAGGCCGATATTGCCTTCACTGATCAGATCAGGCAGGGGCAACCCCTGATTCTGGTATTTTTTTGCTACATTTACCACAAATCTGAGATTTGCGCGAATGAGTTTATCTTTTGCACTGGTATCTCCCGAAGCGGCAGCCATAGCAAGAGAGTATTCTTCTTCTCGAGAAAGAAGTGGAATGGTGTTAATTTCCTTAAGATATGTGGAAAGAAGATTCTCGTCAAAAAAAGCTCTTTTTACTGTTGTATTAACCATTTGATCCTCCACAGATGTTTCTCTAAAACGTACACTTATAATAAGCAACTATCATGCCAACTTGAAAATTTCAAAATAAATAATCAACTTTCTATATTTACTTACAACATAAGCATTTAGATACACCAATTTGTATATATCGATAATCTTGAAACAGTGCTTTATACAATCCTGGAAAATTGTTGATTCATAATGACACAGTCAATCGATATCGTGTTTTGATTGCGTCTTTTTGACACACTGTGAGAGTACTTTTTTTTCTTGACCCTGCCAGAACTTATTCGTATATTACACAATGCAGGAGGATTTACATGAAACTCAAACCATTGGCAGACCGTGTTCTCGTCAAAACCGACAAACTCGAATCAAAAACAGCAGGCGGAATTATAATCCCGGATACAGCCCAGGAAAAAACACAAACCGCTATTGTTGTTGCTATCGGTGATGACAAGGAAAAAATCAAGGTTACTGTCGGGCAGAAAGTAATGTACGACAAATACGCCGGTACCCAGGTAAAAATTGACGGTGAAGACCACCTCATAGTAAAGGGAACCGATATTATCGCTGTCATCGAGTAATTACGAAGGTCTTGCAATGAAAAAAGCTGCCCCTTGCGGCAGCTTTTTTTGACTTTAATGGGTGGACGCTTGGCTCGACCAGCTTTTATTCACCTGACAGCTTCAAGTTGCCGTAATAATTGTTCAGCACGGTAATTCTGTGGATCAAGCTGCAGTGCATACCCAAGCACGCTGATCGCTCTGTCTCTATTCCGTACATTTGAAAGTATTCTAGCCGCTTCAAAGTGAAGGCGGCTGGATGCACGAGTATCTGGTGCTCTCTCTGCTCCAAGCGAAAACTGTTCAACAGCCTCTGCATATTCCCTTTTTTTTTCTGAAATCAAGCCAAGGTTGGCCAAAGCCATCCATTCTGTCTTTTCGTTCCCAGCGCAGCTCTCAAACAATACCGCAGCCTCGTCAAGTTTACCGACAGAACAGAGCCGTACACCGTCAAACAAAGCGGTATATTCCGATGTATCAGATTTCTGCTTTGTATTGAGAGCAAATGCAGTCGTATATTCGTTTATTCGAGTAAAGTATGAAAGCGCATACGCTTGCAATACAGTGGATTCCGGATATTGTTCAAGCAAATTCCACAATCGAGGCTGGATAAACGCTGCGCTTTCCCGCATGTATTCCAGCAAGCGTAATCGCTCTAACTCGATCTTGATATACTCTTCACCAGTAGCAAGAGTTGCGGCTGTTTCCAGGCTACGCAATGCATCCTGTGGAGAAACAGGTGCCGCTCTTTTTTTTTCTTCCATCACAAGCGTTGTATACCCCGCCTTGTCCAGTTCTTTTTCAAGCGGGTCAAATGAAAGGCCGGTAAAATTCGTGCTTCGTGCATACAAGGCAACAGCAGGGTAATAACCGGGAAACAAGAACAAGCACTGTTCAAGCGTTTTCTTACGGAGTTCTGCATCAGGTTCAGACCATGCAAAATTATACAGAGCCAAGGGATGGACCAATCGGGATTTTGAAATCATCGAGTCCCATACATATCTAGCCTTGTCTATCTTTCCGGCCAACACATAGGCATCGGAAAGTACTAGAGGTACAGCTTCAGATTGTGCATATGCAAAAACAGGTTGAAGAAGCTCTATAGTTGTATCGATAAATTTGCCGTCCAGCGCAATGCAGGCAGCTTCCAAGCGATTTTGTTCGGTATCATCGGAGACAAGTATGCGCTTTGCATATTCGAGTGCAGACTTAAAGTCTCTTCCCAATGCAGAGATTGCGACCGCATTTTTAAGAAATACAGTCGACGGTTTGCAGTCCCAGCATGTTATCCACCAGAGAGGATCCTGGGCCGATAGCGAAGCATCGAGAGCCTGTCGGACTCCAACATACGCTGCGGTTGCTCTGTACCGGGAAGATTTTAGAATCGGAAAGAACGAAACCGCATCGCCAATCAAACCATCCCGTGTCAGGAGCCAGGCTTTAAGTGCTGACAGTTCTTCGTTGGCAGGCTGACGTGCAAGGGCTTCAGAAGCGGCGGTAAGCGCAAGATCATATCTGTGAATCTGTAAGTGGCGTTTGATTATGGATAGCCATTGCCTGGAACCGGAAGCTCGTTTCTGAAGCCTCACAAGCAGATTCGCAGCTTTCTTTGCATTACCGGATTCAATATGTGAATCGATGCGCTCAAGTGCTACAGAAAAAGTAGTATCGGGACTCTGATTTTTGCATCCCGAGATTCCAATTATTGTGCTGATGAGAAAAAACAGAAAAAGGAACGGAGCGAAACGGTATGCGGCACACCCTGTCGTTCCGTATTTTTTCACTGCACTGAGTTTCCCTGCAGGTTTTTTCTGATGTTGTCGAGAACTGCATTGATAAATTTGAACGACTCGTCGGCTCCAAATTCTTTGGATATATCAATCGCTTCATCGATTACGATAGTCGGATGGATATCGCTCTGATACATCAGCGAATATACACTGATTCGCAGTATTGCCAGATCAACTTTACTCAAGCGGTCAAAATCCCAATTGGTAAGATGAGCCTTTATGCGTTCGTCAATCTCAGCAATATGTTCCAGGGTGCCGGCTATAATCAATCGGGGGAACGCTACTCCGTCGTCCCCAAGCTTGAGCAACTTGTCCTGTTCAACCCAGCTGAAGTCCAGCAGGTCAGGCAGCGATAAATGAGAAACATCCCAGGCATACAGCGCCTGGAATGCCAGTATTCGTCCTTTTCTCCGTGCCATACATTACCACGCTAACACTTTGTCAAGGTCAGCGTCATTCTTCAGAAGCTGATAGTTTTCAGGTTTTCTGAGCTCATTGATCAACTGCACAAGAGCATTGTTTACTGCAGTATTCTGAGCTTGGACCATCATGTTGTTTTTAATATACTCATAGACAGTAACAGTTGTACCGGGCATGACGACATCGGACAACGTGAGTATTTTTGCATCGTATTTATCCAGTACAATAAAACACTGAAAATCGGTATCAGTTTCGGTGACATCAGACACTTCGTTCTTGTTCATTGCAAAAATCTTTAAAAGGGCTTCCATGCTGATTCCCAGCTGTTGCGACGAAGAGCTGTTTTTCTTGATGTACATATCGCCTGCCTGAAAGCCGGAATTCGCCTGTTGAGATCGAATCTTGATTTCAGTTGATGAGGCTGGTTTTTCTTTCAGTTGTTTCTGGAATTCTGTCAATTGCGATCGTGCACTCTCGACCGATCCTGATTTCGGTACCACTACAAGAAAAAGTTTTACCATATCAGGCTGTACAAAATTCTGTTTCGACATTTCGTAGTACGAACGAATATCGGAATCCGCAGGTCCTGCTATAGAAGAAAGTTCGTTATGTTTTTTCTCCATCACATATCGCTGGGCAATGAGCTGGCTTTTCAGGAATGATTTATACTCCGACAAACCCATTCCATTCTGAGCCCGCATAAACTCATCAACTGACATGCCTGTCTGCTGTTTTATCAGTTGGGCAAACTCTGCTTCGTTAACTTCTTTCCCGACCTGCTGGGAAATCATCTGAAGGAAATTCTGATTTACTTCAGAATCGGACACCCTGATGCCATCCCGTTCGGCAGCCTGCACTACAAGCTTTTCATTTATCAGGGTATCAAGAACCTTTTTACGCTCATCCAGGGTCATGACGCGTCCCAGTTCTTTCTGGTACGCCTCAACTCTGGTTTTTAACTGCTTAAGGGTAATCGGTTCACTCTTCTGCAGCTTGACATTTGCTATAGGCTGAAGGTCGGATTGGGCAAAAATAGCACCCCCAAAAAGAGCGACCAGTGCAAGTATACATACAAAACGCTTCATGTAGATTCCTTTATTGTCCCTTACGGAGTATTATTAATACAACAGTGCAATCGTTTGGAGGTTACGCCCCCGTTTTCAAGCTGATGCATGCACTGCATAGACCGGCTCACAATTCATTTTATTTTTCCAGGACAGCTCTGATCCGTCTGACTCCTGCGGAGGAAGACTGTTCTTTTTGAATCCTGAAAATCCCCATTCCGCCGGTCCGATCGACGTGCGGCCCGCCGCACACTTCCTTCGAAAAATTGCCTATCGAATATACCTTGACTGAACTTTCATACTTCTCGCCAAACAGAGCCAGCGCGCCAGAGGCTTTTGCCTCTTCCAGCGACATAATCTCCATTGTAACCTGAAGATCGGCCTGTATCTGTTCATTCACAATCCGCTCGACAGTTGCAATTTCTTCGGCTGTCATCGGTGCTGGATGCGTAAAATCGAAACGCATTCGTTCAGCAGTAATATTGGATCCTTTTTGTGCAACATGTTCGCCAAGCACCGTACGGAGAGCTTTTTGCAATAGATGGGTAGCAGTGTGGTACGCAGTTGTCTGTTCTGAATGATCTGCAAGCCCGCCCTTGAACACCTGTTCGCTGCCGGCCCGGGAAAGTTCCTGGTGCTTTTTGAAAGCTTCATCGAATTCTTCCCGATTAACGGTCAAACCTCCCTCAGCGGCCAGTTCTTCAGTCAATTCGATCGGAAATCCGTAGGTATCGTACAGTTTGAAAGCAAGCCGCCCGGACATTACTTTCTGGGGGTTTTTCAGGAGATTTGGAAGCATCTTGTCAAATTCTGCTTCGCCTTTCTGTAGTGTTACGAGGAATTTTTCCTCTTCTGCCTTCAGCTCGGCAAGAATAAAATCAGCTTTTTCTCCAATTTCTGGATACGGTTCTGCATACATATCGATGGCTACCTGAGCGACAGTACCAAGAAAAACTCCGTCTACTCCCAGTTTTCGCCCATGTCGTACCGCACGGCGAATCAAACGCCGCAACACATACCCTGCTCCAACGTTCGAAGGAGTTACACCCTTTGAATCTCCAAGGATAAAGGCTGCTGCACGGGCATGATCGCAGATAATTCGTATAGAAACATCGTCTGCTTCGTTTATTCCGTACTTCTTACCGCTCACGGCTTCGACAGACTTGATGAATGGAGTAAATATTTCAGTTTCATAGACCGATTTTTTTCCGGATAGCATAGCGACAGTTCGTTCGATACCCATTCCCGTATCAACACATTTTCTTTCAAGTTTTTTATAGGACCCGTCTTTCTGTTTGCTGTACTGCATAAACACATCATTCCAGATTTCGATGTACTTGCCGCAGTGGCATCCGGGTCTGCATCCGGGGCTGCATGCAGCTTTCCCGGTATCTATGAACATCTCGGTATCTGGACCGCATGGTCCGGTTTCGCCGGCAGGACCCCACCAGTTGTCTTCCCGTGGTAAAAAATGAATCCGTTCTCGAGGAATTCCCAAACCGTGCCATATTTCAGCAGACTCATCATCCCGGGGGACTTCATTATCGCCCGCAAACACGGTAACCGAAAGTTTTTCAACAGGTATGCCAAGCCATTTCGGATCGGTTAAAAACTCGAAACTGAACTCGATTGCTTCTTTTTTAAAATAATCTCCCAGGGACCAGTTCCCCAACATCTCGAAACAGGTCAGGTGGCTAGAATCGCCAACCGAATCGATATCTCCCGTGCGGATACACTTTTGATAGTCAGTCAGACGAGTGCCGGCAGGATGAGGCTCCCCCATAAGATAGGGAACCAGCGGGTGCATACCGGCTGTTGTAAACAGAACCGTGGGATCGTTGTCCGGTATCAGTGATTTTCCGGATATTTCGGCATGACCTTTTGATTTAAAGAAGGCAATGTATTTGGAACGCAGTTCATTGGCTGTCATAATGTTTCATAGTAGAGAATGGATGAAAAATTGTCAACGACGACGCACGCAAGCCTGTGTCAGACCCCGTGCGAAGTCCGAGGAGGTTCTTGCAAAAATCAGAGACTGTTGCAAGAACCTCGACTATCATGCTTTTTTATTGATTTTCTTGGCGGGAGAACCTTTTTTACTGACAGCTCCTTTTTTGCCGGTAGATCCCTTTGTGCTGACAGATCCCTTCGGTGCGGCAGTTTTTGTTTCAGCAGGCTCGGCTTTTTTTTTGGCAGTTGAACCGGCTTTCTTTTTTCCTGACACAGAAACTGCCGGTGAGTCAGCCGGCAACGTTTTTTTCGGTGCATTTTTTGCAGTACCGGCCGTTTTAGCCTTCGCGGTACCACCGGTTTTGGCGGCGCCAGTAGTACCGGCCGTTTTAGCCTTCGCGGCGCCTGCCTTGCCGGAGGAAACTTTTTCAGCCTGAGGCTTTACAGACTTCTTTTCGAGCGGCTTTATCACCTTCTGAACCAGCTTTCTTCCTTCTTTTTCGGCCTTTTCCAGTTCAATCTGAGCGATCGCCAATAACGCTATCGGTACAGAGTATGAAGAACAGGAAACATAATTCAGCCCGGTATCCATACAGAAGCGGATATTCTCGGGGCGGGCACCGTGTTCGCCGCACAAGCCCGTCACAAGATCAGGCCGTGCAGTGGAACCGCGTCTGACAGAAATTTCTATAAGCTCGCGGACACGGGAATCGAGAATCGCGAAAGGATTTCCGTCAACAAGATCGTAGAGCGTATAGTCGGGCATAAACGAGTTAAAATCATCCCTTGAAAGCCCGAGAGTTGTCTGAGTCAGATCATTTGTACCGAACGAGAAGAACTGTGCATAGCGGGCAATTTCGTCGGAGCTCAAGGCGGCGGCCGGCAATTCGATCATCGTACCGATTTTGTAGTCGATCGGTTTAGCCTTGAGTTCGGAGCGAACCGATTCCTCAATGGCGACTATTCCCTGATAGGTGTGGCCTTCAATCTTCTTGCCATAGACAATCTGTTTAAGCTCCCGGAAATTCATAACAATCGGTACCATTATCTCCGGATGTACGGGAACTTTCTCCTGCTGCAGCCGGTAGGCAGCCTCGAAGATCGCGCGCACCTGCATTTCATAGATTTCTGGATACGAGATTGCTATGCGGCAGCCCCGATGACCCAGCATCGGATTTATTTCTGCAAGCGCATCGATCTTCTCCATAAGCTGCGCTCGGGTAATCTTTGCGTCCTTTCTGCCGCCAAGATGAGCAATAAAGCCATCCATTTCAGAGGAATTCTGCGGAAGGAACTCGTGCAGCGGAGCATCAAGCAAACGTATTGTTACTTCCTTACCGCCTGCAGCCTTGAAAATTCCATAAAAATCTTCACTCTGCATTTTCTGCAATTTATTCAGGACTTTCTGGCGCTCCTGCAGGTTGGATGAAAGGATCATTTCACGGAAGACATTAATACGTTTATCCTTGAAAAACATGTGTTCAGTACGGCACAAACCGATTCCGTCTGCGCCGAACTGCATCGCCAATTCTGCATCTCGCGGACTGTCAGCATTCGCACGAACATGAAAATCCTGGATAAACGATCTGGTCAGACGAATAAAGTCAAGCAGTCCCGAGCTTTCAGGATCCGGTTCAATCAGTACCGCCTTTCCGAAATAGATTGTCGGAGAACCGTAGTACGGGACATTCAGCGATATATAATCGCCTTCACTGATTGTAATTCCGTCCAGAACCGCTTTTTTGCCGCGGATAACCATATCCGGGCGTACCAGAGAGGTTTTGCCGTATTGCCGTGCAACGACTGATGCATGGGCAGAATACCCTCCTTCTGTCGAAACAACACCGGTTGCAACCTCGATCGCTTTTACATCACCGGCATAGGTTGCCGGCATTACCAGAATGCACCGAGTGTCCTCGCCTTTTTGCCGGGCGACGCGAATCGCATCGATCAACGCATCGGCAGAAAAATAGACACGGCCGACGGCTGCGCCGGGAGCGCCGGTAATTCCCCCCTCTGTTTTCTTGAAGTCCTTGACGCTTGTAAAATCCATGACCGGATGCAGAATTTCGTTCAGAAGACCGGGCTGAACCGAATTGACAACATACTGATCGTCGACAATCTTCCGTTTGTTAAGATCGAGCAGCAGCTGAATGAACGATATTGTGCTTTTGGACTGGACAGATTTCTGTTCAATAATCCAAAGCCGCCCATTTTCTATCGTGAATCGTATCTGGCGAATATCCTTGCTGTCGTCTTCAAGCTTCCATGCGATTTCCTGAAGCTTTTTAAGTGATGCAGGATCGATCAGATTGATGTCTTTACCAACTGCATTGATGTCGTCGAATTTTTCTTCAAAGAATTTTCCCTGCAGTTTTTTTTCGCCAGAGACGATATCCCTGCTGAAATACGAACCGGAACAGGAACCCTTGCCATAATTACCGTATACCATCGGTTGAACCAGAATCGCCGTATCGTCATCATTCTGTTCATCAAGCTCGAGCAGACGGCTTACCAACTTCAGTGAAATTTCCAGCTGCTGTTCGGCGGTATCGAAAAACCCGGCAGGAAGCAGCGCTTCGAATTTTTCCATGATTTTTAGACCCGAAGAACCGACATGACTGTTTGCAAGCATTTGAGAAATTTCTGTAAGAGCAGCGCCAACGCTCTTCTGTGTTGCAGCATTTTCTTCCAGGTCTGCAATCTGTTTTTCAATGGAAAGAATTCCGCGCAAGAGAAAACATACCTCATGAGCCGCGAAATTGACGCCAACCCATTTTTCGAAACCGGTAAGGGTGCTTTTTGCCAAACCGAAATTATGAAGCGTAGGATAATTTGCCACCGCAAGATTCGGCGATATAACAATTTTCAAAAGCAGCGGATTTTCGGTGTCTCCAAACACTTTCCCTACAAGGTCCTGGCATCTGGCCAGACTGGGTTTGATCAGTGTGTACACTTTTTCCTTCGAGAGAGAAGGAGCAAGTGTCGAATCAATAATAAATCCCGGCAAGACTGGTAGTCCAAGTTCTGCAAATTCATTCGCCTGACGGCCTCGAATACCGAGAACGCTTTTATCGGCCTTTTTGCTGACTGTCTCTTTCTGGCTAAAATAATGTATTGCTGATGAGCTTCTCATATCTGTCTCCTAGAAAAGATTCATGACTGTGTCTGGCGAGCCATGGAGAAAAGCCTCGAACTGGGGACTTGCTCCTTGCCGGAAATACCGTGAAAGCTTTGCCAAATCCTGTATATCATCGCCAGAAACGCGGAATTGAATGCAGCTACCGTGCTTGACTTTACCCCACTTGAACAGCGTATTAATATCTACAATTCTTTCCCCGTCATAGTATATAAAAACCTGGAGATTCGGATATTTTGCGTTATAACTCCGAATGATGCGCTTCCAGGCTTCAACATTGCCGTTATGGAACAGCTCGTTGCTGACTACAACAGAGATAAGCGGAGTCATTTTAGACTGGCCGGGAACCGGTGGATTCGCTTCGGCGACTGTTACAGAGGATTTCTGCGGTACAGACTGATCTGACCGGGCTGAAGGGACTACTGCCGGGGAGACGAACTTGGGACCTGATCTCGCACCGGCCTTTTGACCTGCCTTTGGTTTTCTTCCTTTCGGTACAACCGCAGGTTTTTCTTTTTTTGGTGCAACAAAAAAGTACGAACCGGACAGCAAGGCAGTCGGGGTCTTGAACGACCGACCTTCTACAAGATCTATAAGCCCGTTAATTGCGGATTCAGCCAGCTTCAGGGCCTCCGGTGTCTGTTTCTGAGTGCCGGCATACAGAACAATAAGCTCGTATTTCCTGAAACTTTCAATGAGCGCAGCATTTTGCGGATTTTTCGGATTCAACACAAGGAAGCCGAGGTCAGGATGATGATAAGCCAAAACCAGATCGACTGCTTTCCATTTCGAGGTTTCATCGGCAATTGCCGCCGGAGTTGCGGAAACCGACGTCAAGTTGCGTGAAACAGCCCTATACTTGAATTTTTCAAGAAGGAGCATGTGAACAAGCGAAGGTATTTCTTCCGCCTCCAGATTTTTTGCAGACAGCAACCGGTTTATTTCATCTGCAAGATTGTTTTTCGGAGAGCATACATCCAAAAGGTCAAGCGTTCTGTTTATATGCCGTACTGACGCATTAAAACCTTCACGATCAGCAAGTCTCGTATAAAAGCAGGCTGATTCGACCATAATTTCCCCCTCATCGTTTCGTAGTCGGCCGATACTGACACAATCCGGACAGCGGTTGCGACTTCAGGACACCTTTAAAAAAAGATTTTTAGTAAAGGTGCTTTCAAAAAAAAACCCCCGAAACGTATTCTGTCGAGCGTTTCCGGGGGTTATAAAACATCAGTGTAACAATGCGTTAGATCTCTTTCAGTCCTGTACGGTTTTTAGTTCCAGGCTTACGTCCCCGCCTTCCGTCCACAACACCGGATTTCTGTTCCTTAGCCTTTGGTCCCCGGGTCGCTTTGGTTGCCGCAGGAGCAGATTTAACCGGAGCATCAAGAGAAGCAGGTGCCGGCTCGTCGTTCAGCATATCCAGATACTGGGCTCTCGGCGCAGCATCATGAGCTACTTTTTCCTCGTCTGAACCATCGGAGGAGAATGTCTGCGCAATATCTGCGCGAACAGTCGAGCGGCGGCGGCTGAACGAAGCAAACGCGGCATCCTGGAATCCTTTCGAAACACCATGAAGGAATTCATTCAGGCAGTTTGCCATACCGTCAAGAGTTGCCTTCTTGCGCTTGATGGAAGTAATATCCAGATCAAGCAACAGTCCCGGCTGCAGATGGAACGGGTTGATTATGTAGTCGAACTTGTTGAACTCGTTCTCCAGGAAATCCAGGCGTTCTTCCATAACGCGGCGCTCGATCGGATACTGATAATCGTACATATTCTTGAGCTTGTCGCGCATGATGATGAGTTTCTTCCGGAGCTTGTCCTTTTCGTAGAGGAAGGTCCGGTTCATTTTTTCAACATCGGTTTCGCCGGGCTTCACAAACGAAATTTCGTCCCAGACCTTTGCAATATTCTCATACAGCGGATCGCCGCTCTTTTCCTTGATGTTCTTGCGGATTTTTCGCTTGTACAGCTGCGCAAGGTCCTTGAAATCGGTTACACGGGTAAGGAATTTGGAATCCTCGTAGCGGGTCGTCAAAACGTCCCACAAGTGCTCGACTTCAGTTTCGAAGGAGCGGATCATTACCTCGTACGCCTTTCGCTCTTCGTTCAGCTGCGCATTGTCGTAGTAGCGCAGGCGGATCTGGTAGCGTTCGTCCGGCAGAACAGCAACATTGGTGTCATCGTATTCGCGAAGGATCAGTTCACGAGCGTTCTTCAGGTTTTCGATGTACTGATATCCCATCTTGGAGGTATCGAGAATCGAAGTCAGAGAGTTGATCGCCGTATTGAATCCGCGATTTCGAATATTTTCGATATCGATGATCTTCTTGAGATTTTCCCTGACATTGAGCTGATCGAAAGTCGCAGGATCGATTTCGGCGCGCAGGTTGTTAATGCGCTCCATGAGATCTTTCGCAATGATATTGTAGCGGATGCTCTTCGGATTATCGATATCGTCGGAGGCATACTCTTTTACCTTGTTCATCTTTGCGAAAATGATTTCGCCGTCTGACATTTCCTCGAGCCCCTGATCGATGCGCGCATCTTTCAGCTTTTCGATCGCATTATCGATCTCGTCCATATAATGCTTGGAAAGAAGATCCTTGATGAGGTATTCAACCGTTGCCTGATACTGGAATACCGGGCTGATGAGCTCGGAATCGAGAATATTGACGGAAAGCTTTACGTCGGTAACGGTCTTCGGCTTGTAGATATTGTCCTTGAAGGCGCACTTGACGATCGAATAGGCGTTTTCACCGCGAACAAACGCACCGACGTCCGTTTTCTGGCGGAGCAGCGAGTTGGTAAGCGTTTCAAGATCGTTCACGCCGCGCTGGATATGACCCTGCAAATGGCCGTACATATTGACCATCGATTTTTCGATTTCGCCAGTGTTAAACTTGTCCGCACCGCCGACTTCGTCCAGGAGGGTTGCAATCTCTTTGGGCGTATAGCGGTTGAGAACCTTCATTTCCTCGCGGTCCACGAATCCGCGAACTTTTTTCAGCATTTCATCTTCAGCGGTCACCATGTACCGGTTGAACATGTTCTGGTAATTCTGATTGAAGTAGTTGTAGAGTTTTTCCTTGATGCCGCCCATCACATCGAGCCGCTCGAGCACTTCCTTGGGAAGCTTGGCGTTCAGATGGTGCAGAACCTTATTGGTTTCTTCCTCGAGTAACTGATTAACTTCCTTCTGCTGATCGCGATAGTCCTGTGCGAGAGAGTTACGGGAACCGACCGCACTGGGTTTTTCCGGATGGAATACGTTGGGGCTCCGGGGCAGATCTATACTTGCCATTCTGCTTTTCTCCTTCTATGTAAGTATCTGGACACTGTACGTTATTATTATTTCATTATAAACATAGTTAAGATTATGTAAAGCGTTTTTTTTTTTCGAAGATGCAAAAAATCGTCTCATGGTATACACTGACCAGGGAGAAACAAGTTGAATTGTAAATTTTTGGTTGTATTGACACTTTGTTTTACGCTTGCAGCGGGTTTCCTCCATGCAGGAGAGCGTACAATTCCCGTAGACATGATACTCATGATCGACAAATCCCTTTCGATGGACGAAACGGGAAAATTCGACAGCCTGCGCCAGTGGGTCCGCGACCAGCTTGTGTCGCAAATGCTGATCGAAGGCGATTGGGTTGCCGTATTCCAGTTTTACGAACAACCGGACCAATTGCTTGAAACTACAATTGCCGGCCCTGATACAATAGAAAAGATCGCACAGACAATTAACGAAATCAAACCGGACGGACCCTTTACCGACATAGGGGCAGCGCTCGATGCTATTCGCGACGCCATCGAACCGCGAACACAGAACGGCAGGCACAAGGTTATGCTGCTCCTTACCGACCTCCGGCAGGAAGCACCCTGGTCATCGCGCTATGCGGGAGTCCAGGACACGTACTCCAGCCCCTATCTTGCCCGCGCGCGCATCATCGAACATGATCGCTGGTATGAAATTACACTCGACATGGATATACAGAATGAAGTTGCACGAAAATCCAGGTCCATTTATTCCCTGATAACCGACGATCATAATCGTACTTTGGAAGAAGCCTCTCTCTTTGACCGGGTCGACACTGCACTGCAAGGCGACGCTGAAACAGACCAGAAAGCCGATCCGGCACACCGGACGGGAAACAACGCAGGCGGAACACCGGCCGCACACAGCGGCTCTGCCGAAACAGACACAGCGCAGGACGAAACAGGCGCCGATGCGGCAGGCAGCTTTTCAGGGAAGAACACCCTACCCCAGCAGACTGTTTTTGTGCTAGTATGTGCAGGAATTTTGGCAGCAGCGGCTCTTTCGGGAGTTCTGCTGTACCGGAAAAAGAAACAATCCAGGCAGGATACCTGAGCCGCTGACGGGCAGGAGCTTCCGCCCGGAGCATACAGGTACCCCATGAAGAAATTCTTTTCTCTCCTGTTTTTCGCCGTTCTTGCCGGGCTTTTTTCCTGGCTCTGGTTCAGCAGGTCTGCACTTTCATATACGCCGGAAAACAGAAAATCGGTCAGAACAATAGTCCCGGACGAAAACGGCAAAAACGCCGGCAGCGGAGAACGCGAAACCAGTATCCAGGAATACGATGAATCGAAAATTCAGCCGCTGATTATGATCGGAAACGATGAAACCTTTCTGCAGGCGATCACTGTTGATCTCGACCAGGACGGGGCTTCCGACCAGGTATGCGCGGTAAAGAAAATATCAGACCAGTCGATTCTGCTGGTTCCGGGAATACAAAATCCCTTGACCGGCGAATACGTCAGGCTGGAACCGATTGGCACCGGCATCGCGCAGGCGCGTACGCTGGTTTTCTATTCGCTGGACCTGATCGGAGACCGCAAGAATGTTCTGGTTTTCTCGGGAATGAGCCAGGACAATATGCAAATACTCGCAGCCTATCTGCCCGAAACAGACCAGAACGGAACAACCAGCTTGAATGCAATCGTCAATTTGCGGGCTGACGGTTCTATTACAATCCAGGACATTGCCCGATCCGATGCCTACAATCTTGGGCTGACTCCAGGAGAAAGCTACCCCATATTCACCTATAATTCGGATCCAGATTCTCCGGATACGCTGGATCAGATCGAACGGATGTACGTGTGGGATAAAATGCTTGGAAGATATATCCAGAAAAAAGAATCCAAAGTACCCGGAAAAAAGATAGAGACGAGGCTGGTAAATCAGCTCCAGAGCGGAAATATCGATTCTTTCGAACAGTTTCTGGACGGATTGTGGTACATGACAACCACGGCTTCCGGCAGTCCACCCCGATCTCTGTTCTTCGATTTGCAGAATTCGGAAATTGTCTTTCACAGCGAAACCACCGAAGAGATTTTTTTTAAGGAATCCGGGGCGCCCCGCAGATACGGAATCTATCTGACAACACGAAACAGCTCGATATCGAGCATCAGAAGGCTGATCGACATAGAGCTGACGGGAATTGATGAAATACGGATGAAAGTGGTCGAAGACGTCAAGCTGAAAATCACCGTCGCATCCTCATGGGACGGTATCTACCGGAAAAGAGCCGATGGAAGAGCGGGAACGCAGGGAACAGCTACTCCGATTCCCGCGGGATTATTCCAGACACCGCTTGATTCCTGGACAGCCGAAGACGGTTCGATTCTGAAAACCCAACGACACCGGTATGTTCTGGTTCGCGGTGCAACCGAAGAAACCGGCTCCTGGGCTTTTTTGACTGTCGGGAACGAACCGGTCGTCCAGATGAAGGCCGACGGCGAACAGAAAAAAAGCAACTTCTATACAATCGCCCTCACCGGTTCTGCGGTAAAAAAAGACAGTATACTGACGCTCACCGAGGTTTCTGTGTCTACAGCCGGAACGCAGCGAACCGGAGCGCCGGCAATTGAATGGAAACTGTTCCAGGAGTAGGAATCTCTGAAAAAGGACTGCTGGCGTGTATTCGGTCAGTCGAGGCAATTGCAACAAATAATGTATGTGGAGTTCAACAACAAGTCATTATATTATAAA
>SHOL01000198.1 GCA_004294945.1 Treponema sp. | reverse complement strand
GTCTTGAATCGCCGGCTCGGGCGACGGTTCGAACGCAGGTTCTTCCTGCAACGAATCGGCGCCGGTTTTCCCCGCCGAACCGAGAACCTCCTCGTCCTCGGCAAAACAACCCGGTGAATCAATATTTTCAGGTTCGACATCGACCGGACTGTCAAAATCGGTGAGTGTTTCAAGCGTTTCGTCGTCCAAAGCGGCGTCGCCAATGTCCTCGTCGACCGTTTCTATCAATTCGTCGAACGGCATTTCTCCGTCGCTGTACAGGGCATCTTCGTCGGCAAGAGTCAGTCCATCGGTATCCTCGTCCACCGGAATAAACTCGCCTGTATCGCCGAAGTCCGGCGTCACGTCTTCGGGGAACTCGTCGGCGAGCTCGTCCTGCTTCGGTCTCAGCATGTCCAGATTCTTCCCGATCGCAGCGGGATTGCTCTTCCCGTACCGTTTGACTGCCTGCTCGTACAGATCGAGCGAACCGGCGAGATTGCTGAGATCTTCCGGAGAAGCCCTGCTTCCCTGCATATTGACGATTTCGTCGGCAATCCTGACCGCTTCTGCGTTTTTCCCGGTTTGCTGATACAAAAGCGACAGCGCCACCCGCGCATCAATATGCTGGGGATCGCGGGAGAGCACTTCCTTGTAAGCGTCCTGAGCCCGATCATAGTCTTTCATATTCTCATACAGCTGGCCCAGCGAAAGGCGAACCACGGAATCGCGGGGACGTTCTTTAAGGTATGCCTGCAGCTGCTCCTCGGCTTCCGGCAGCTTTCCCGACTGCAAGAGCTGCTCGGCAAGATCGATGCGAAAATCGATTTCGGTCGGATCTATGTTCAGAATTTTGGCAAAACATACTTCGGCTTCTTCGGAATCGCCGAGCTGTGCGTACATGCGTCCTTTCAGGCGCAGAGCGTTCACATTTTCAGGATGTATCTCGTCCATCCGGCGAAACACCTGCTTCGCCTCGGGAAACTGCTGCACCTTCAGATACAGGTTCGCAAGATGCAGCAGCACATCAAACACCCCGGGATTGCGGCGATCATGCTCCTCCAGCTCCTTCAGCGCAGCCTCGAGATTTCCCTGTTTTTCAAAGAGCTGTACGAGTGCCAAAACCGCCTGGAAATTGGAGGAATCGGCCTGTATTGCCTTGCGGAACCATACAACCGCATCCTCTGTCTTGCCGCTTTTAAGCAGAATCTGCCCCATCTCGGTGTACGCGCGGCTGTCGTTGGTGTCGATCGCGAGAATCCGCTTCAGCGTTGACGCGCAGGCAACCTCGTCTCCCGTGCGCCCCTGCAGGGAAGCAAGAGCCCGCAGCGCATCAAGCCAGCCCGGCTTCGTCTTGAGCGCGGCATTGTACTCGGCGATGGCTTCTTTCGGCCGGTCCAGGATTTCATAACTGTGCGCCATGTTATAGTGGATAAACGGATGGTTCGGATCAATCTGCAAACCGCGGCGCCAGGACTGCAGCGCCATATCGTGGCGGCCGCTGAGCGCCTGGATGCTTCCAAGATGATTATAGGCGAGAACGTCGTCCGGCTTTCGCTCGATAACGTCGGAAAAACAGAGCGCCGCTTCCGAGTATTCGCCCATCTGCTTGTAGGTATTTCCAAGATTATAGAGTACCGTTTCTACCTCGGTACCGATACGTTTTGCCTCGGTAAGCACTTCGATAGATTCAGGGAATCTTCCGAGACGACGATAGATAACCCCGAGATTGTTCAGAATTTCGACATTTTCCGGTTCGATAGCCTTCAGCTTGTCGTATACGGACAGCGCTTTCTCGAACTGTTCGGACTTGAGGTACAGCGAACCAAGAGACTCGAGCGCTTCACGGGAAGTACCCTCCTGACGGAGCGCATTCTGGAGCAGCTTCTCGGCGTATGCATAATCGCGGGCAACCATAGCGGTCTGAGCGCGTTCAATAACAGACGAAACAGAATCGGACATCTACAACTCCAGTTATCGGCGGGTTTCTTTCGGCCGTGCGGACACTTCCGTCGAAAGCTCGCCGGGATACCGCACGCCGGAGGCATCGTACGCGGCGACAGAAAAAAAATACAGTTTGCCGTTCAACAAACCGGATATCATACAGGAACGGACATTTCCGGCATCCAGCGGCGAACCGGGCGCAAGATATTCGCCCGAATGCTCTCCATAATACACCAGATACCCCGCAGCGTCAGAATCGATCGATGCCGGCCAGTCGAGAGACACCGAACCGTTTCCTGCTGTTGCATATACGCGGACAGGAGGGTCCGGGGGCGAGTCCTCCTCATAGCGCACCGTCAAAGACGCAACAGACGGCGAACGGGAGCCGGTACCGTCGGGATAGAGAAACGCCGAAACCTGAAAATAGCGGCCGGTAATATCCGGTATCAATTCCCCGGAATCGACCGGCACCCAGACCGGAAAATCGTCAGTCCATTCGTAGAAATTATCACCGCCCCGGACAAAGTACCGAATATCGGTTCCTGCAGGCACAGACTCGACGGCAGTTACCGAAAGCAGCGACGAATTGAATCTGCCTGCATCGATCGGCATCGTGACAAACCGCCCGCCCGAAGCGGGATATTTTTCAAGCAGGGCGTGGCGTCCGGCAAGATCCTGATCGCCGGCCGGTCCGCGCAGAATGCGGAAATCATCGACCAAACCGGAAAAGCGGGGTGCAATCTCGATGTCTGCAGCAGAGCCGAACAGCGCCGTATACACCTCTCCTTTTTCTCGCCCGGTCGACGTAAGGTAGCGCAAATCCTCGGTAGACCCGTCCAGGCGGTATTCCAAAAGACCCGTCGCAGAATCCCAGAAAAGCTGATGCAGGCTCCACTGGCCGGGAATCAGGTTTTTCCGTCCGGAAATAACCACCTCGGCAGGAGCGCCGGACACCGACGCCCACACATTCGAAAACGTCCACTCAAGATGATTTTTAAACAAGCTCGCGCGGATATACTGATACCGGGACGAAGCGCCGTCGGTTCGCGACGAACGCCACTGGAACAGAACACTCCCGTTCTCGGTTACCGCAGGATACATCCAGAACTCGATACTGAACGAACCCGGATTTCCGGGTGTCGCAAAAATGGTTCCTGCTCCGCCCCGAAGGGTCAGACCCTGCCCGTCGGTGTTGCACAGAGCAGCTCCAGTGCCGCGCCGAGCCTTTTTGCTGCCCGCGGAGAGAAACGCCGAGGATACGATCGAATAGTTTCCGCTCGCGTCCGTAAAGGGACTTTCATCGAACGAAAGATCGAGTTCGGCGCGCTGTCCCAAATTCTGATTCTGCATCGCCCGCTCCGCTACCGGACGAGACGACGACAGCTGCAGTGCCTCGTAGCCAAGCCGGCCCCGCCCCCGCTCGATGCGTTCGGCAACCGAAAGAGCTGTCCATCCGGCAGAACCGCCGAGCGTCACCGTTTTTTCCGCGGCGGACGTCCGGACAAGCAAAAGCGAAAGGGAAACCAGGCTGATAATCGTACGTTTGAATGTTTGCATAGGAGTACTTATCAGAGTATCGGCAGAATGGTATGATAAATGCAATGAAAGAGCAGCCGGAAATCCGCAAAAAACTGCATGCGACCGCTCTGGACGCCCCGAAAACAAGCGGCGTCTACCTCTGGAAAGACGAAGCGGGAACCATTCTGTACGTGGGAAAAGCCAAATCCCTGAAAAACAGACTGTCTTCATATTTTACGTCCGGCCGCGACATCAAAACCAGAATCCTCGTCTCGCGCGCCCGCAGCATCGAATATATCACTACCGACAACGAATATGAAGCGCTGCTGCTCGAAAACACCCTCATCAAACAGCACAGTCCCCGGTACAACATCAACCTCAAGGACGGCAAAACCTATCCGGTCGTCAAAATAACCAACGAAGACTTTCCCCGGGTGTACCGCACGCGCACCATCCACAACGACGGCGCGCAGTATTTCGGCCCCTTCCCCAACCTCAACGCCATCGACAACTTCCTCGACTTCGTCAAACGCAGCTACCGCCTCCGCCAATGCAGAAGGCTCGTCAAACGCAGCACCCCCTGCCTGTACTACCACATCGGCCGGTGCTCAGCTCCCTGCGCCGGAAAAATCACCAAGGATGAATATCGCGCGCAACTGGAGGAGCTCTATCTACTCCTGGACGGGGACGC
>SHOL01000197.1:3686-4138 GCA_004294945.1 Treponema sp. | reverse complement strand
CGCCGTCGCTCAGCGTCGAAAAAGCGGGCGCCGCATACGCCGCATGGGGCGATCCTGATATCGGAGCCGGACGGAGCTTCCGATTCCGGGACTGGAAAATCGACACATCGATGCGCTGGACGTTTCCATTGGGAATCTGGAACGCCTACGAGACCGAAGCAAAAGGAATCCGATCCGGTTCGGGCTATAACCGGCTGAGCCTTGCGAGTTCGTTCACGCGCTTTATGGACCCGGTCGCGCTCGTCGTAGGCGTCGAGGCGGACACGACGCTCGCGCGCAACGAGCGTTTCGGCGTTTCGCGGGAGCCGCTGTCGGTCGCATTGCCTGCGGCGATAACCTGGGCAGCAAACTCGCGCCTCGCGTTGCAGGCCCGCCTTGTTCCCGGTTTCTCGCTGCCGGCCGAACTGAACGGCGCACCCGTTTCGCCCGTGATCGGACGAAGGTTCCATGGC
>SHOL01000197.1:0-3676 GCA_004294945.1 Treponema sp. | reverse complement strand
GGCCGGCTGCGACCTTCTGGACGCGCGGTCGACGCCGTCGCTCACCTTGTTCTATTCGAGAACTTTCACCATAGGAGATAAAAAATGAACACACGACACGCATTAACACCAATTGTAACATTCATCCTTGCATTCGCAAGCGCACTCGCCGCGACCGGCTGCTCCGAAAGCGCCGACTGGTATCCTGAAGGAAGCGCCGTTGTGCAGTCGGCGTACGAGACTACCGCGACGGACAAACAGTGCATCGTCACCGTCGCGATTACCAACACCGGAAAGTCGAAGATCTGGCAGTCGACGATTTCGATTGCCGTGCAGACGACCTTGCGAGAATACCGGGCGACGATCGCGAGCGAGACGAACATCCTGCCGGGCGGCACGGTATACGCCAGCGCCTCGATACCCTACATCGACGGAACGGAAACACTCGCCCCAACCGGAGGCGGCGCAACAGGCGGAAGCCCCGCGCGGATAACGGGCGAGTTTTACGAATAAGGCAAAACCACACACAGAAATACCCCGCAGGCTCTCCTGCGCGCGGACGGATCGAGTATCGAACCCGGTGAACGCTGCTCCCCGGTTCGTTGATTATCGAAGCTCCGCGACGCTGTAATATCAGCCTTATTATACCTGTCACAGGTATTATTTTACTATTTAGTACTTTCCACAGGTATTTTTCTGCAGTATACTCAGTTCATGGACACAAATTCGATGATTGATGCCTTGCAGGAGGCCATGAACCGGCGGCAGCTTTCCCTGCCGGCGCGCATACGGCCGTTTACGACGGAAACGGAGAGGTTGCCGAGAGCGGTCAGCCTGACCGGACCGCGCGGGGTCGGGAAGACTGTCTTTTTGCTGCACCATGCCCGGGGAAGGAAACTCCTGTATGTGTCGGCCGATTCGCCGCTGATTGCGGGACAAAGTCTCTATGCGGTAATCAGGGCAGTATTTCAGGCAGGCTACGAGGGCATCATCGTCGACGAAGTGCATTTCGCCCGGGACTGGAGCATCAGTATGAAGGCGGCGTACGACGAATATCCGGACAGAATCCTGTGGATTAGCGATTCATCGTCGTTGATCCTCAGAAACGGCATCGCCGACCTTTCCCGCCGGTTTCTGGATATACGCATGCCGCTCATGTCGTTCCGCGAGTATCTTTTTCTGGAAACGGGAGCATTGCACCCGACTGCGAATCCCTTTCTGCAGAGCGACGTTCTTCCGGTCAACCCGGATGCCGCGGTACTGGAGGCCTGGCGCGCGTACAAGCAATGCGGAACCAGACCGTTCTACCCCGAGCAGCATTTTGCCGAACGGCTGACATCGATTCTGGACAAGACGCTCTACTTCGACATTCCGTTTTTCGTGCCAAGCATAACCGATAACAACCTACGGCTCATGAAGGCAGTCGCGTCGACGCTCGCGCAAGCTCCGATTCCACGGCTGAGCGTCAATTCGCTGTGCGCCGATTGGGCGATCGGCTCAGACAAGCTGTATCAATTGCTTGAGGTGATGGAAAACGTAGGACTGCTTCGCATCGTCAGATTCGAACATGACCGCAAGGAGAAAACGGCGGGGGCAAAACTCTTTCTGGCAGACCCGACCTTTTATCCCGCCATGGGCGGAAATACCGGAACCGCGCGCGAAGCAATGACCGCCATGTGCTGCGTATCTTCGCACTGGACCATTGAAGCGTCGCGTGACGAAACGCGGGGAGATTTCGTCGTATCTCGAAACGCAGCGGACGGCGCACATTCCTTTACGTTGGAAGTCGGTGGCGCCAAAAAGAACCGCAAAGGGGCGGACTTCGCAATCCGGGACGACATCGACCTCACTTCGCGCAACGCACTCCCGCTGTGGCTCCTGGCCATGAGCTGGTAGCAAAAGCACTGCCCGGGCGAACTTCCCTCGTATCGGTTTCAAGCTTTTACAAATTGTCAATTGCATTCTCGTTTTGCAAAGAGCGCAAATCGCACGTTACAAAACCGAGCCACACAGCCCCAACCGGGGCGATCGCTCGTTGCGCGCATGGGCCCCGCATGGCGGGAGCGTAAGCAAGAATTATCAGGGGCGGAGACGATCAGCGTGACAATAACTGCTTAAAGATTTGATTCCACAACAAGATCCCTAAACTTGATTGTCACAAGAAGCCCATAAATACCGGTCTTATAGTTTGAATACGATTCATCGAACACAATCAGAGTAAGGCAATGAGAATTGTTAACTTTATAGAACTCTTCGTAACCCCATGACAAGTTCTTGATATCTTTGTTGAATTTTCCAATATGCCCCGATTTAAGAACACGTTGAAACCCGTACATCTTTGCATCTACAAACCGGAATGAACCGGAAAGAATTCCAATTTCATCCTCATGATAATCCGTCCAGAAGCGTATAAGAACATCATTATTATCCCGGGAAAACCATATAGAGGCATCATGCATATAAGGTATTATATTGACCAAATTGACGAAAGGAAGTTTTTTAATATAACTCAGTTGGGATTCCTCTTCAGCTAACGAATCGATCTTGCGCTGGTTTGGAAAATAATACTTCAACACTTTTGACTTTTGAATATTACCATGGGTGAGTAAACTAGCCATCATGTATTAATCTCCTTTTCGTTCAAGTTACTCTTTTGGGTGCTTGGTTTTTAGGTTTTAACACAAGGTATCTTTGATTTCTTTCGTGAATTAATAAAGGCATCGGAAAATCCTATATAAGTCCTCCAGATGCCTTATTTCATTTAAAGCAATTCTTCACTAACCTTAAGAATTGCGCATTTTAATTATTTTTTAGTCTTTGATTTTGAAGGAATGATCCCACTCTTGGGAATATTGTAACCTTGTTCTCGAAGTTTTGAAGCATCATTATTGTTTATCCTGACACCTGCACTACTTTTATGATGAGCAGTGCCATCTTTATTCACAGCCCAGTCTTCTTTTTTATCATTTGTGCCATGTGTATGATCTTGACTTCCAGGTACGCTACTTTTAGCTTTGTCTTCACGCGTGATAATTTGTTTTATCTGACTTCCAACTACAGCAATGCAACCACCGGTTACCAAAGCTTTCGCAACAACATCTGCAGTAATGACCACTCCGGCCACTGCAACCGGAACAAAGCCTCCCTCAACTTCTCCTTCCTCAACCACACTCAGCTCGACGCCTTCGACTCCGGCAAAGGGGTCGGACGAAGCGGCAACGGTGGCGGGGACTTCGGCGATCAGGATCGAGGCGCCGAAACAGGCGAGCATAACGCTTGCAATAATCTTTTTCATAACTTTTCTCCAAGATAATTTTTTTTCATACGGCCGATATGAAGTATCTTGATTATTACCCCCCCCCATGATATTGTCAAGCGAGTTGATCGCAAAAAGCGGTTCTTTTTGCGATCAACTCTTGAGAATGCTATTCAAATATTTGTATTACAAACACTTGAATAGCATTCTCCTCCTACATCTTTTGTTGCTCATGCAAAACTTCCCGACTTTTGCATGAGCGTCTTTTATATCACGACAAAAAGGATTGTGTCATGCATAATTTCATGGCGGTTTTAGCCTTGATGACTTCACTGACAGACAACGAGACACTCCGGTTCCAATGGTCGTCCGAGCAGGGATTCGACACGTCCTGCGGGTATTCGGCAGCCGTCGCGCTCATGGATACCTGGTGGAATATAC
>SHOL01000196.1 GCA_004294945.1 Treponema sp. | reverse complement strand
TACAAACTCGGCACTCTCTGTTTCTGCCGCACTTTCGAACACGGTCAGACGAAACCGGCCGGTAGAGTCGAACCAGGGAAAAAAGGCAGCAATATGATGGTATTGCCGCAGCGGCGGCGTTCCACGCTCACGGCTGACAGCGCCAAGATACAAATGTCCCCGTTCGCGCACCGCAAGCCAATACAGTACGGGAACAAGCTCGGACATTCTGTAGCCGACAGCCGGCTTGTACCCGGAGGCACCGGAAAACGGGCTCACTGTCACATCCACACCGGATTCATCAGGACGAACGGTTGCCCCTGCCGAAAGAGAGACAACCGCCGAAGCAAGATTCCGAGTCCAATCGAGCCCAAAAAAAAGATCGCGCGATTCCCGATACGGTTCGGTAAAGTGAGTGTTCGGCGCAGCCGTGGGGGTTTTGAGCGGGTCGATAAAAAGCTGGGAGCCGGCCCGCGGGCGCACAATACCGTCGATAATCCATTTGGCAAATCCTGAACAGTTAACGCCACCGGCTACCCTGGCAATGTCCTGCCCGTTCGCAAGAGCATTTCGGACTGCCTGCGGGTCTTGGGCCGATCCGTCCCGTATCAGAACCGGATACCCGTGTTCGTCGAAAGCGCCGTCGTCCAGGTAGACCAGAGACGGAAGCGCATCGCGAATTTCGGCAACTGCGGATTCTATGTCTGCATAGAGAGTGTTGTCCGGAGCTGCCAAGTCCCAGGGAATCGAAGTTTCCGTCAGTGTATACAGTTCAGAAAGGCTCAGGGAGTACAACCTGACAAAGGGCAGACCGACGGGAACCGATCTGGCCGCATACTGGCCGTACACCATAAGATCCGCCCTGGATTTATCGGACGAAGCAGAATCGGCAGACGGGCGCAGCTCAAGCCGGACTGCCTCGTCGGGGCCGGGAAACAGAACGATGCGCTCAGGGCTGCCGTCAGACAGCCGCCTGAACAGTGACCACTTGCCGCGGACACTGCGGGCGTTGTACGGCTCGACAGATATTTCAAAAAGACCTGCAGCTGCATCTCTTTTACGGGAAACGAGATACAAAAATCCATTCGTATCCGAAACAACAACGGGATCGAGGGCGGACACCTCGAGCGTACCGGCAGTCAGCCAGCTTTCAAGAATCCCGGAGCGAACTCCGGCAGATTCAGGATACAGCGGGCCCGGAAAGGATTCCCGGTTCGCGGGCAAAGACGGAGCTGCGCAGACATACGCAGGTACAGCCGCAGCCACAGATGCGGCAAGTATCACAGAATATACACGTTTCATACCGCTTCTTTTATCGGCACCCAGGGTACCTCCCTTGACCGTCCGTTTCTGGCAGATCCCGTCAGAGTATCCGGGCGGAAGAATCTTTTCTGGTTTCGTCCGGGTGCGATCCTTTGGGTGCGTTTGCGAGCAGCAACTTGAGCCGGTTCAGCTGGTTTACCTCGCTGGCACCGGGGTCGTAGTCGATCGCAGCGATGTTCGATTCGGGGAAACGTCGTCTGAGTTCCTTGATCATGCCCTTGCCGGTTACGTGGTTGGGCAGACAGGCGAACGGCTGTACGCAGGCAATGCTCGGTACGCCCGAGTGGATCAGTTCGACCATCTCGGCGGTCAGGAACCAGCCTTCGCCGGTCATGTTGCCGAGCTGGACAATGTCGTCTACCAGATCCTGCAAGTGATAGATGGATTCCGGCGGCGTGAACCGCTTGCTTGCCGCAAGCGACTTTTTCATTTGTGCGCGGTACCGCTCCAGGAACCATACCAGCAGATGCGCGTTCCGCTCGCTCGATTTCGGGAAAGCAAGCTTTTTATGCTTGTAGACGCCGTTGATAAACGAGTAGAACAGGAAGTCGGCCAAGTCGGGCACGACGCATTCGCAGCCTTCGCGCTCGATCACGGAAAAAATATCGTTGTTCGCTGTCGGATGGAACTTGACGAGAATTTCCCCAACCACTCCGACACGGGGCTTTCTGACCATTCGAAGGGGTAATGCGTCAAAGTCGCGGACGATGTCGCGTACAAGCCGGTTGTAGCCTGAAATGGAAAGGGACTTGATCTGTTCGATGGCTCGCTCGTTGTATTTTTCGTAAAGTTCGTTCGCTGATCCCGGAACAGATTCGTAGGGTCTTGTCCGATACAGGACGCGCATCAGAAGGTCACCGATCATGAGCGCCATCATGGAACGATGGAGGAGTGCCGGTGTTATGCGGAAACCCGGGTTTTTTTCGAGGGACTGGGCGGAAAGGGAGATCACGGGTATGTGGGCCCAACCGATGTCTGCAAGCGCACGGCGGATAAAGCCGATGTAGTTGGTGGCGCGGCAGCCTCCTCCGGTCTGGGTGATCATGAGGGCGACGCGGTCGAGGTCGTAGTTTCCGGACTTGAGGGCGGAAATCATCTGACCGGCGACGATGATCGACGGGTAGCAGGCGTCGTTGTTGACGTACTGGAGCCCTGTGTCGACCGCTTTGGTGTCCACGTCGGGAAGGATGACGAGGTTGAAGCCCGAGTACTCGAAGGCATGCTGCAGAATGCGGAAGTGGATCGGCGACATCTGCGGCGCGAGGATCGTGTATTTCTTTTTCATGTCCTTCGAGAACACCACGCGTTGATGACTCGATGTTTTCGACTTCAATTCGGTTTCGTTGCGGTCGCGCTCGCGGATGGCGGCAATGAGGCTGCGCATGCGGATGCGAACGGCGCCGAGGTTGGAACCTTCGTCGATTTTGATAAGCGTGTACATGCGGTTTTTCGCGTCGAGGATTTCCTGCACCTGGTCGGAGGTAACAGCGTCGAGTCCGCAGCCGAAGCTGGTGAGCTGAACGAGCTCGAGGTCCTTGTTCGACGTGACGTACTGCGCTGCGCGGTAGAGCCGGTTGTGGTAGGTCCACTGGTCGACAATGCGCAGCGGGCGTTCGATTTCGCCCAGATGGGCGACTGAATCCTCGGTGAGCACGGCCAGGCCGAGTCCGGTAAGGAGTTCGGGGATACCGTGATGGATTTCCGGATCGAGGTGGTACGGCCGGCCGGCGAGCACGATGCCCTTGAGTCCCCGCTCTCGTATTTCGGAAATCGCTTCCTCGCCCTTGCGTTCGGTTTCGTCGCGGAAGGCTTCCTGTTCGGCCCAGCCGTCGTTGACAGCGGCGTCGATTTCCGCCCGCGTAATGCCGAATTTGGAGCCGAGTTCTTCATACAAGCGTTCGGAAAGCCTGACTTTGTCGTCGATCGGCAGGAAGGGGTTCATGAAGTCGACGGTGTCGTCCTGTCTGAGAGCATCCATGTTGTTCCGGAGCACTTCCGGGTAGCTGGTGACGATCGGGCAGTTGTAGTGGTTTCCGACGCCCGGGTCTTCAATACGTTCGTACGGAGCGCACGGATAGAAGATGAACTTGATCCCGGCTTTCAGGAGAGCTTCGACATGGCCATGGCTGATCTTTCCGGGGTAGCAAACCGATTCGGACGGGATGGATTCAAGGCCCAGTTCGTAGATGTGCCGGCTCGAGCGCGGAGAAAGGCGAACTCGGAAGCCGAGCCTGGTGAAGAAGGTGAACCAGAACGGATAATTTTCGTACATGTTAAGGACGCGCGGGATTCCTACGTCGCCGCGAGTCGCTTTTTCTGCCGAAAGGGGTTTGTAGTTGAAGAGGCGGCGGTATTTCCAGTCGAAGAGGTTCGGCACCGGTTGCTTGGCAGGTTTTCCTTTTCCGATGTCGTCGGCTGATGCGCCGGGTTTCATCTCGTCGAGGTCTATTTCAAGGCCGCGCTCGCAGCGGTTGCCGGTGACAAAACGGCGCGGGGGAGCGACCATCTGTTCGACAGGCCCGGCAGTGGAGACGCCGGCAGTAAAGGTATTGATGGTCAGGAGGCAGTTGTTGGAACATTTGCCGCAGCGTCGGGTTTCCAGCTGAACTGCAAAATTCTCGAGCTGTTCGGGAGTCGCAAGCCCGGTGCGCGCATCGGCAAAGGCACCGGCATCGCGCCACTGGTCGAGCGCTATGAGCGCGGCTCCGTATGCTCCCATAAGGCCGGCAACATCGGGCCGAAACACGTCGCGGCCGGAGATTTTTTCAAATGCGCGCAGTACGGCATCATTGTTGAAGGTGCCACCCTGCACGACGACTTTTTCGCCGATGGAGGCAGCGTCG
>SHOL01000195.1 GCA_004294945.1 Treponema sp. | reverse complement strand
GTTTAATATCAATGTTATTGCGGCGATTGCGGGATTCGTCCTGTTCCTGTTTTCTGTCAAGATTCCGGAAATACTGGCGATTCCGATGCGCATGATCGGCGGTCTTACAACGCCGCTTGCGATGGTGGTTACCGGCGCGATGCTCGCCCGCACGCCGATCCGTTCGGTGGTAGGCGACTGGAGACTGTATGCGGTATCCGCGCTACGTCTTCTCGTATGGCCGGCGATTACTGCAGTGGTTTTGCGCCTTTTCGGGGTTTCGGGACAACTCTACGCCATTACGGTCATTGTGGCAGCAATGCCGTCGGCTTCAAATACGAGTATGATTGCCGAAGTCTACGGCGGCGATACGGGGACTGCATCTAGTATTGTGTTTATGACGACGCTCTTTTCGGTTGTCACGATTCCGCTGCTCGCAATTCTGTTAGTGTAGGAGCGCGGGCAACTCAACACCAGGCTGTCCTATTCTGCCGAGGTCCAGTCCTTTTGGGCCTGTGCAAGGTCGGTCCATAAAAAGGCTTGCATGCCCTCCCTGCGGGCCGCCAGAACGTTTGCTTCAAGGTCGTCGAAGAATACAATGTCGTGCGCGGGAATACCGAGTCTGGCAATCAGAATGCGGTAAATAGCCGGCTCGGGCTTGATCTCGCGCTCCAGACAGGAAAAAACAGGCACGTCGGCCTTCTTGAACAATTCTATCCGGTCGGCATACCGTTCAAGAAAATCGTGCGGCATGTTGGAAAGAATTCCCAGCGTAAAGCCCGCCTTTTGCACGCCCAGCGCCCAGTCAGTGACGCTCCTGGAAATATGAAACCAGCTTTCCAGATCCTCGGCAAGCAGCCGTTCTGCCAGAGCGTCTCTGCGGGCACAGCCAGCTTCGTCGCGCGTATCGGGGATCATTCCACCGTCGGCAAGCACCGCCTGGTACATCGGAATTCCCCGGATATCGCCACGGTCGAATTGCGGTCGATACTTCCAGAATGCGTTCCTGAAAAAATCGGCGCCCAGACCCGACATTTCTCCCATTCTGTCGTAGCACGATGTATCCTGCGGTTCGGAAATAACGTTTCCAAAATCCAGAACCAGAGCCTGTTTCATGTATTCTCCTCTACACCTCCCGGCGGAATGTGTCCGCTGGGGGCACTCTTCATTCGTTTCCGCCGGCCATACACCAGCGGTTTTTTCCTGCCTGTTTAGCCCGATACATTCCACCGTCTGCCGCGCGGAGCAGTGCCCCCCGGTCGCTGCCATGATCCGGATAACAGGCAATCCCGACGCTTGCGCTGATAGCAGCTTGAGCGTCGCCAAAAAAAAACGGTTCCCTGACCGCAGAAAGAATTTTTTCCGCAACCGCACAGGCATCAGCAGCTGTTCCGACTTCGTGCAAGATAATCACAAATTCATCGCCGCCTACCCGGGCGGGAACATCCGCTTCGCGCACACAACGTCGCAATCGCCGTGCAATTTCTACCAACAGCGTATCGCCCGCTTCGTGCCCCCAGGTGTCATTCACCTGCTTAAAACCGTCGAGGTCCATAAACAGCACAGCAATCCTGGCGGCGTTCCGCGCGGCAATCGCAAGCGCCAAATCCAGCTTTTCCGCAGCCAGCGTTCCCGACGCCAGATCGGTCAGAAAATCGTGCGTGGCCAGATGCCGGATGCGTTCTTCGTCAGCCTTCCGCGACGTGACATCCTGTATGGTCGAAAACAGACACGGCGTTCCCGAAATCTCCATCAGGTTCGTCGTAAACAGGCCCACCAGAAACGTACCGTCCTTTGTACGAAACCTGAACTCTTTCTCGAACACCTGCTGTCCGCTTCTCAAGGCTTCGAGCACTTCACTCCGGTCGGAATCGCTCTCCCACAAATGCAGCTGTCCCGTTGTCTTTCCAATTGATGCCTCGCGCGCATAGCCGCTCAGCTTTTCGAACGACGGATTCACGTCCAATATCATTCCATCCTCGATCCGCGTAAGGATCAGGGTGTTCGGCGACGACTCGAAGACTTTCCGGAACTTTTCTGCGCTGCGAAGCGCTGCATCTTCAGCAAGGCGGCGTTCGGCCAGTTCGGCAACGAGTTCTGCGTGCATGCGGCCGGAAACCATGAAAAACAGCACAAAGACTTCAGAAACGAGCACTACCTGATTTACAAACAGGGAAACGCTGTTCTGTGCGCCGGAATCAAAATACGGCAGGTCCCGGGAGAGCGGGACGTTTACAGCAATCCTCCATACATCGTTGACCGCCATCAGCGTGTATACTGCAATCAAGAGAAGCCCGAGTTTTGCAGTCGCTCCGGCAGGACTTTCCGCCGGATTGCCGGCTGTTTTGCCGGCTGTTTTGCCGGTAGTTCTGCCAGCTGTTCTGCCGGCAATATATGCAATGCTCTGCAGTCCCAAAAAAAGGGAACCGAGGGCAAAATTGATATTCCGCTCGGGCAAAAAAGGATCGATTACGGTAAACCACCAGGCGGCGGCTGTATACAGGACAAGGGCAACCAGATTATGCGCACCGACACCGCCCGTTCCATAAAACCGCTTGAGGCCGGTCAGTATCAGCAGTTGCCCGCCGAACAGCAGGGCGTTGACCAGAACAACCGAAAAAAGGTCGGGAATGCGGCCGCGAAAGGCAATCAGGATGAAAGCTGCCAGCTGGAACAAGAGGCCGAAAAACCAGCACCGTACGCCGGAAAACCGGTCGCGCGTCTGCATCCATACGCCCCGCATGATGCAGACAGACAGAATGTTGACGACAATATTCGTATAAAATAATGTCTTGATATCGATGTCGAACATGTGTTCCTTTCGGCGGCACTTGGCCGCCTGAGCCAAACAGCCCGTCCGGACTTCCAGTCAACTTGCGGCGAGCTGTTCAAGCTTTTCGCGGATAAACTCGCTCTTTTCTTTCAGTCCGATTTTACCCGTTTCAAGTATAAGGATATTTGCCCGTTTTGCGTCAAGTTTTACCCGTCCGGCCGATTCTTTCATCATTCTGAGCAGGCGCTCGACCGACACCTTCGAAACGCGCGAGAATTCAATCTCCACACGGCCGCCGCGTTCGCGGAGGCTTGCAATGGAAAGCTTGCGGCAGATAATTCTGATGTCCGCCAGCGAAAGCAGGCTCTGCACTTCGTCGGGGACGGGACCGAAGCGGTCGGCCAGTTCGGAATACACGCGATCCAGTTCGTCCGCGGTAGAGATGGCGGCAATCTTCTTGTACACTTCCATCTTGGTCTGGGCCAGTTCGATGTAACCGTCGGGGATAAAGCCGGTGTACTCCAGTTCCAGCCAGACGTCGGCTTCGGTTTCGTAGTCGGTGTTCTGCAGCTTTTGTATCGCTTCTTCGAGCATTTTCAGGTAGAGGTCGAAGCCGACGGAATAAATGTCTCCCGACTGTTCGGCTCCCAAGAGGTTTCCGGCTCCCCGGATTTCCATGTCTTTCATGGCAATCTTGAAACCGGAGCCGAGTTCGGTAAAGTCGGAGATTACCTGGAGCCGCTTCATTGCAATTTCGGAGAGTGCCTTGCCCTCCGGGTAAAAAAGATATGCGTAGGCTTTGCGGTCCGAGCGTCCAACGCGGCCGCGCAGCTGGTACAGCTGCGACACGCCGTACATGTTGGCCCGATCTATGACAATGGTGTTCACATTCGGAATGTCGATGCCGTTTTCTATGATGGTGGTCGCGATGAGCACATGGAAGCCGCCCATCTTGAAGCGGCGGAATATTTCTTCCAGCTCGGTCGGAGACATCTGCCCGTGGGCGGTATCGACGAGCATTTCCGGCACCAGTTTTTCCACCATGATGCGAGTTTCTTCCAGACTTTCGACCCGGTTGTGCAGGTAGAACACTTGCCCGCCCCGCTCTACTTCGCGCCGGATCGCTGCGGCTACGCGGTCGGAATTGAACTCGCCGATAACTGTCTCGATGGGATGCCGGTTCTGGGGCGGCGTGGCAAGAAGGCTCATGTCGCGGATTTTCAGGAGGCTCATGTGGAGCGTTCGCGGGATCGGCGTGGCACTCAGTGCGATCGAGTCGATGTTGGTGCGCATTTCCTTGAGCCGCTCCTTGTCCTTGACGCCGAATCGCTGTTCCTCGTCGATGATCATCAACCCGAGGTCCTTGAATTTGACGTCCTTCTGGATAATGCGGTGGGTTCC
>SHOL01000194.1:3324-4210 GCA_004294945.1 Treponema sp. | reverse complement strand
GAGAGTCTGTTCGCGCTCGTCGTGGCCGCCGCCGTAGCCGGCGCCGCGGGTACGCCCGACAGCGTCGAGCTCGTCGATAAAAATGATGCAGGGCGCGCTCTTGCGTCCCTGTTCGAACAGATCGCGGACGCGGCTTGCTCCGACGCCGACGAACATTTCGACAAAATCGCTTCCGGAAATGGAAAAATAGGCGACGTCGGCTTCGCCGGCTACGGCACGCGCAAGCATGGTTTTACCGGTGCCCGGCATACCCACAAGAAGGACTCCCTTGGGAATTCGTGCGCCCATTTTGACAAATTTCTGGGGGTTTTTCAGAAATTCGACGACTTCCTGCAATTCATGCTTTGCTTCTTCCTGTCCGGCAACATCGGCAAAGGTGATTTTCTTTGCGCCCTCGTACCGGTGCGCACGAACTTTGCCAAACTGGAAAGCCCGGTTGCCCTGTCCCTGACTCTGACGCATCATGAAAAAAAAGAACACAATAATCAGCAACGTCGGAGCGAACTGGAGCACGTAATACCAGATGGATACGGTTTCAGGCCCGCCTGTCACCCTGACGCCGTGCTCTGAAAGCAGAGCCGGCAGAGCCGGATCCTGGAACGGAATCCAGGTATAAAAAAGGCCGTCTGTGGTCCTGACGTCTCTCAACACGCCCTGAATTTTGGAATTGCCGGTTATGCGGATCGAATCGACCTGGTTCTGGCCGACCCGGGCAAGAAACTCGGTATAGGACATTTCATTGGCAGAATTCGTTCCGGGCTGCAGAACAAACAGGACGAGCAGGACAACAAGGCCTGCAAGTACGAATGCAAAACTGAATTTCTTTTCTCCCGGTTTTATCGGGCGGGAGTGTTCCTTCTTGTCAGAGTCATTGTTAGCCATGAAA
>SHOL01000194.1:0-3314 GCA_004294945.1 Treponema sp. | reverse complement strand
CATTGATCCAGTCGGGATATCCAAAAAGGCTCCCGTAAATTGCCAGTATGGCGCCGTTGCTTTCTATTATCGGCACAAGATCGCGATGTTTCGCGGAAACACCCCATTTTGAAAATAATTTCTTTACCGTGAGTGCATGAGCGCCGTATGCTGCAGCTGAGTGCTCAACCGATACGTCTTCAACCGCATTCTCGGCAGTGCGCCCGGACGCACGCGCCGACGGGCCCGTTGAAACGCAGTCGCCTGCAGCCCGCGACCGCAGAAGCAGCGGCGGAAACAATACCGCATCGAGACTGCCGACACGGATGCCGCGGCCTTCAGCCGACACGGTTACGCATCCGTCCGGCAGTTCGTACCGGCCGGGAGCGCATACCGATACAAGATAGCCGGTTTTACTGCGATGTACAATATCCGCTTTCCAGACAACAGTTTCGCCGTTGTCGGAGAATACCATGCCGGCGGAGGCAAGACGGCGTTTTCCGGTGGAATCCGCAAGCTGGCGGAGGTATCTGTATGGAATGCGTTCGCCGATCGAAAGCAGCGAAAGACCGTCCTGCAGCATCCGGAGCCGGAGCGCGGGGTGCAAGGCTGAAAAGGCCGTCGACGGGCAGGAAAGAGCGGCGCTTTGCGCTTCTCCCCTGTGCTCCCAGGTTGGCACCGGAAGCGACCGGATTGCCTCCTCGTCGCGGGCCGCTTTTTCGGCCGTTCCAAGCACCGCCGTCCGCCATCCGGGAAAATTGCTGTCAAGGCAGGGTACCAGCGTGTGCCGTATACGGTTGCGGAGGTACGACTCGTCCGAATTCGAAGCATCCTCGCGCCATCCGATATTTCTGGAAGAAAGCCAGTCTTCGATCTCCCCGCGGTCGACGTCGAGAAGGGGGCGCAGATACCGTCCGCGCGACACGGCGATGCCGGACAGGGGTGCGGTTCCTCCGCCCTGCAGAAACCGCATCAAAACCGTCTCCAGCTGGTCGTTGCGGGTATGCGCGGTGCAGATGCAGGTGCAGTCCAGGGCATCTGCCGTTCTCTCGAAGGCGGCGTACCGCAGGTGTCTGGCGGCTTCTTCCAGTCCCTTGCCACGCTCTTCGGCCGTACGGGACACTTCGCCCTCGGGAAGCTCAACGAGCGTGCAGGGAACAGGGGGAACCAGAGACGCGCACTGTTCCATGACGAATGAAGCATCTCCGGCGCTTTCCTGTTTAGGACGCATGCGGTGGTCCACGGTTACCGCATGCAGCTCGTAGTCGAGCTGAGACGAGAGGATATGAAGAATCGCAAGCAGACATACAGAATCTGCCCCGCCAGACACGGCGGCGAGAATTCGCCGGGGTGACTGTTCAGTCTCGAGAAAAAAATCCCGGATTTTCGCGGAAACCGAATCCTCTGGAAGTGATACCATGCGACCAGTGTACTCCATCATCAGACCAAAAAAAAAGCCGTCTCCGCAGCGATGCGGAAACGGCCTTGCTTATCCAACCGAAGAAAGCGGAAGGATTACTTTGCGGCAGCCGGAGCGGGTGCTGCAGTTTCAGCTGCTGCAGGAATGTCGTTCTTTGTGTACTTCAGGGTTACTACCGATATTTCACCATCGGTGTGCACCTTGACGCCCTCGGGAAGCTTGAGATCACGAACGTGGAGGGAATGATTCAGCTGGAGATCGCTGACATCAAGAACTACGCGCTCGGGCAGGTTTTTGGGAAGGCACTCAACATCGATTTCGTTGATTCCGTACTCAAGAACGCCGCCAAGACGCACGCCTTCGGGAGATCCGGTAATCTTGATGCGGATTTTAGTCCGGAGAACCTTGCCGGGTTCAACCTGATAAAAATCTACATGACGGATAGTATCGGAAATAATATCGTACTGTACATCCTTTACGAATGAAACATGTTCGGTTCCGTCAACCATTACGCTGACCAGAGTACTTTCGGTAATCGACTGGAAAAGCTTGTTGAATTCCTTCGCATCGATATCGAGAAGGACCGCCTTTCCGGTACCGTCATTCATTACTGCGGGAAGGCGTGCTGCCTTTCGCAGTGCTTTTGCCACGCCCTTGCCTGTGGCTGTGCGAAGCTTTGCAGAGAGTGTTCTTTGCTCCATTGTGGAACTCCTTTCATTGCGCGCCCCTTCCACCCAGAATAAACCGGCGGTCTGAACGTCGCATGTAAATACAAAACAGTTCCTGCACAACTGGTCTGCAAGAACTGTCCGTTGCTGGGACGGCAGGATTCGAACCTGCGGAATGACGGGATCAAAACCCGTTGTCTTACCGCTTGACGACGTCCCAAAAAGCTGTATCTAGACGCTGACTGCTTCCGGGACCAGGCAGAGAGAACAATCCGTTTACCGGACTGAACTCCTATTCATGCAAATCCGCGGGATCAGCAGCGACTGATTCCTCAATATTTCCTGCCTCGAATTCGGCAAGAACGCGATCCTGAAGTTTCGTACGGAAATCAGGACAGATCGGATGGGCCACATCCTTGTACTCGCCGGTGCGTATCTTCCGGCTTGGCATTGCGATAAACATTCCGGTTTTCCCTTCGATGATCTTGACGTTGTGGATCACGAAGCAGTTGTCAAATGTCACGGTCACATACGCTTTCAGCTTGCCTTCCGTTGTTACTTTCCTGATACGGATATCAGTAATTTCCATACTTTCATTCTCCTTTGCAGCAGAAACACCAGGCACAAAAACCTGCCATAATTGTACTACTGCATTGTCGGGGACGCAAGCAAAAGAAAATTCAAACAACAACCAGGCCCGGCAGAAAAAAGCTCCTGTGCCAGATCGGCCTGAACCGGATCGTCATACAGTCCGAAGACAGTTGATCCTGAACCTGTCATCGCAGCGAAGGACGCTCCGGAAACCTTAAACCGGTCAATTAAAGAACATATTTCCGGATACCGACGGCCAACCGGCACCTCGAAACTGTTCCGGAAATTCCAGATACGCGGAGAGCTTTCATAAACCGACTGGAGAGACCGTACATCCGGCCAGTCGACATCCTGTTCGCCTCCTTGCTCTATCCATTCATCCACCAGCCGATACGCTTCGGCGGTAGAACTATGTATATCGGGCCAGACCAGCACTCCGAAGAGATCTGTTCTGGACTGGATTGGGGTTATAACCTCCCCCCGTCCTTCAACAATCGCGGCGCCGCCAGTCAAAAAAAACGGCACATCGCTGCCGATTTTTTCGGCCATAGACAAAAGCGCACTCGCACCCAATCCTGCAGAAAAAAGCTCGTCAAGACAACGGAGCACGCAGGCAGCGTCTGTAGAGCCTCCACCCAGACCGGCTCCTGCAGGAA
>SHOL01000193.1 GCA_004294945.1 Treponema sp. | reverse complement strand
CCACGCGCGGCCAGCTCAGCAGCACGCGCGGCCGGCGGGACACCACGCGCGGCCAGCTCAGCAGCACGCGCGGCCAGCTCAGCAGCACGCGCGGCCAGCTCAGCACCACGCGCGGGCAACTCAGCAGCACCCCGCCGACCGGTGTAATGACTTATTTAATCTGCGCCTCGAGCTGGACTTGCGCCTTCTTCAACGCGTCGGCTACGCTTGCCCCCTTGTAGACTTCGGGAAGCACCGCAGCAATCGCGGCATCGGCTTCATAGGTGTACGAACCGTATTCGATCGACGGAATCTTGTTCATCCATGCGGCAAAATCGGCAAAAACTTTCTGCCCGCCAAAGAATGCATCCGGACTCACATACGCACTCCCGCTCTGCGACGGAGCAAAAGTCCCCACCGCGCCCTGACCCACAAGAATCTTCTGGTAGAACTCGGTGTCCTTTCCGTAGGTATCGTTCAGGAATGCGATTGCAGTGTCCTTCGCCTTAGACGCATTGAGCACGTACCAGCTGGACCCGCCAAGGTTCGACGCATTCACGGAACCGGCAACGTTCAGGCGGGGAATCGGTGCAACGGCCCATTTGCCGGACTGCGAAGCTTCGGCCTTGACGGAACCGATAATCCAGACGCCGGTGCTGATCGAAGCAGCCTTGCCGGAGTTGATCGAACCGACCCACTCGGACCAACCGGAAGTTTTCATGGTAGCGGGAGAGGCAATGAGCTTGGCATAGGTCGACACAGCGGCTTCCATCACCTTGTTTCCGGCGAGGTTGGCCTTTCCGTCCCTGGTAAAGTACCAGGAGCCTGCGGACTGCAGCATGACGCGGACAAGCCCGCCGTCTGTCGGATCGTATGCGCACCAGGCAACTCCGGTTTTCTTGAACACAGCTTCGCCGATTTCTATAAACCGATCCCAGGTGATATTCTCGAGGTCCTTGGCGGTAAAGCCTGCTGCCTCCAGAATATCCTTGCGATAGAAGGTTCCGGCAACGCCCGAGTCGAACGGAACGCCGTAGACTTTCTTGTCCAGGGTCATCAGACCGACCTTATAGGGCGCGAACTTGGCATGATCGATCTTGCCGGTCAGGTCGGCAAAACTTCCCGGGAACGACGACAGATACTTCTGCGCATTGTAGTCTTCGATCAGGACAATGTCGGGCAAACCGTCGGTCACGCCGGACGAAAGATTGATCAACAGCTTCTGCTCGACGTCGGCCTTTGCCATATCGACCACTTCGATTTCGACTCCGGGATTCGCAGCGGCGAAACGGGCTTTAGCCTCGTTCATGATCGCAATATTAAAATTGGGGTCCCATGCCCACACCGTCAACTTCTTCGTCTGCGTAGCACCCTTGGCACCCGCATCCTTCGAACCGCCGGCGAATACGCCCGCAGAGCACACAATCGCGACAGCGACCGCAGCAACTCTTTTCATGTTCATTCACTTTCCTCCTGATTTCCTTCTTGCAGGGACACCTTCCCCGCATGGATTTCAGTATACGGTAGTTTTACTAAATGTCAAACTTTTTTACTCGTCTATTTTACTAAATTTTACCTACAGCAAAATAGCAATTTTTTCCAGATCACAATACACCGAGGCACACATATTCCTCGACGAGCGGCAATCCCCGGCCGGAGCCCCCGGAACAACGCACCCACAGGGGCGATTCTCGATCTCCGATACAGACCTGTATCTCCGCCATGAAAAGTACCGAACATCGGCGTCGCACTCTGTATGGTGATCACTGGATTGGCAGTTCTTGCCTGCCTCGTTGTGCCCCTGCTTTCGGTACTGCAACCCGGCTTATTCTTGGACGATACCGGCATGGTTTCGGGATCATTCGAGATCAACAGCCTGCGGCTGCACATTTCCGGCGCAGCGGTTTCGTTCAAACGCATTCAGACTTTTCTGTTCAGCATGGGGTTTTTCGGGGGCTTGAGCATGACACTCGTTCTGTTCATGGAAAAGCAGATACACAATGTATTGAAGTGCGTACACAACGAAAAACCGTTCGATGCTCTGTGCATCACATCCGTAAAGGTGCTTGGCTATTGCATCATCGGCGGCAGCGTCCTGTGGGAATTAACCAAAAATCTTTCGGTGTATCTGCTGTACCGCATGCTCGAACTGGATACTGTCGTCATCGAATCTCCCCTGTTCACGGGAAGCTTTGAAGGAGCCGCACTGTCCTTTTCCGTTAACGTAAGCATTCTCGGCATAGGAATTATCGTTTTGCTTCTTTCGTACGTCTTCGAGTACGGCTCATACCTGCAGAGCGAATACGACGCAACGCTGTAAGGGGAAGCACCTATGGCGATTATATTACGGCTCGACAGAGTCTTGGCGGACAGAAAAATGCAGGTTGGCGAACTTGCGGACAAGGTCGGCATAAGCCTTGCGAACATGTCCAACCTGAAAACAGGAAAAGTAAAGGCTGTACGCTTTTCCACCCTGAATGAAATCTGCAGATATCTGAACTGCCAGCCCGGCGACATTCTGGAATACACTCCCGACTAGGGACGCCTCACAAACCCGTCCAGGTTGCACTCGGGATCGGTTATCCTGCATGAATCGCGCAGCACCAGGTGCGATGGAATAACCAGTTTTTTGGGAACCGTCCGGCCTTCGATTCGCTCGCGGATCAGGTCGACGGCGGTTTCTCCCATAAACTCCGAATGGAATTTTACCGTAGTGAGCGGCGGGAACGTGTACTGGGCTGTCGGAATATCATTAATGCCTACCACCGAAATATCCTTCGGAATCCCGAGCTTGCACTCGTGGATCGCTTTCATTATGCCAAGCGCCGTCGTGTCGTTGCCGGCAATTATCACTTCGGGGAGCGGACCCCGCCGGAACACGTCCATAAACATTGCATAACCGCTTTTCGCGCTCAGAAGATCCAGCGCAACATACCGTTCGTCGTAGAGCTTGCGTTCTTTCAGGTATTCAACGTACGCCGTATATCGGCGCTCGCCAAGGTAGGTGCGGTATTCTTCGTAGATTTCCCGGCAGCCGAAGTACCCGATCCGGGTAAAACCCTGCGCCATCAGAAAATCAAGGAGGAGGCGCATCGACGTATCAACCTCGACCGACACGCTGTCGATCTCGCTCGGACAGGGAGCAGAGTCGACCGTCACAATATCGGCGCAATGAGTGCGGAACGAATCAATCTCGGCCCGCGAGAATTTCCCGATCGCCACCAATCCCGCGATATTGCGCAGCTGGTCAGCAGGATATCCCGCATCGGTCTTAAACAGTTTTACCAGTTCGAATCCCGCCTCCTGGCTCCTGCGCTCGATACCGATGCGGATGGAAATATAGTAGGGATCCTCGAGCTCTTCTTCTACCGAAAGAAAATGCACTAACCCGAGACGCGGCCGTTTCGCCTTGCGCCCCGCACCTTTTCTGCCGCCAGAACCAGAGGAGGCCGCGAGCGCGGCTTTCCGTCCCGGAGGAATATAATCAAGCTCTTCGGCTATTTCAAGAATTTTTTTGCGTTTTTCAGGAGAAACCGACAATGTTTCGTCGAAATTGAGAACGCGGGATACGGTCGCCATCGAAACGCCCGATTTTTCCGCGATCTCCTTCAAAGTAGCCATGGGCTTCGCGCCGTCCTTGGAAGAATTGGTTTTAAAAGTTCAGTCGACAGGCATTGTATCCCTCCGGCGGATTATTGCAAAGAGGCTGTCAGCCGATCGCCAAAATTTTCTTCAGGGGAGGAATCCTCCGGGCCAGTTCGTACAGTGCGAAAGTGCAGGGAACCGAAACCGCCAGCATGCATGCAATCCGGAACGGAGCGCTCCCCAGGATCGGCCCCGAGCCGGCGCTCGGACTGTAAAAAGCGGCAGCCACCAGCACCGACTGATGGAATACATACACGGCGAACGACGAGCGCGCAGACAGCTATATTTCCTGCTGTTCCAGGGCAGCGAGCTCCTTGTGAATAATCGCAGTGGTTTTTAAAAGTTCCTCGGCACGATCCCTGACGGTATGGCTGATTTGATTGAGTTCGGCAAGAGCCTTGAGAATCTCTGCGCCGCCAGAACTTTGCTCGGAGATTGCTCCCTGAATTTTCAATTCTTCGTCACTGACCTTTTTGACCTTCTCCACAACCAGATCGAAACGGCCTCGGGCTTGTTCGGACGAGGCTTCGGTTTTATCGATTAATGATTTAATCAGTTTGAGGTTTTTTGAAATTCCCGAGGCTTGGGCACCGGCTGTCTCTGCAAGATTGCGTATTTCGTCGGCGACTACGGCAAAACCCTTGCCGTAGTTTCC
>SHOL01000192.1 GCA_004294945.1 Treponema sp. | reverse complement strand
TTGTCATACTCTACGTGATACGCCGGACTGGTAGTGTAGCTTATTACCAGCGGAGCCTCCCCCGACGTAAAAAGGCCGTAGCCGGTGTCCCAACCGGGAGCCATCGTCAGAATGGACGGCTTCAGGCGCTCCCAGTACGATTGCCAGGCATCGCCATACACAGCCATAGTCCAGGCGAGAAACCCGAGCCCAGGCGTGCTCATGCGGGGATCCATCAAAATCAGCTTTTTCGCAAACCGGTCAGCCGCAAGATCTTCAAGACGTGCCGGAGGTTGTAGACCTGACGCTGTATCAAAGATGATTGCGAAATACCCCCAGTCATACGGGGTCAGCAGCCAGTCGTCCGCCAGCACAAGCTCCTTTGCAACCACAGAATCCGCGCCGGCCGGTTTGTACGGTTCAAGCACATTCTCGGCGCGTGCACGATCTGCCAGATTATTGTCAATACCGATCAGCACATCGGCCACCGGCTTTTTGCGCTCAAGAACAGCGCGCGACAGAACCTGGGCAGCGTCTCCGCAAGAAACCAGATTAACAGCAACACCGGTTTTTTTCTGGAAAAGACGGACCAATTCAGGGCCGGGGCCCCAGTCGGCTGTAAATGAATCATACGCGTAGACCGTAATCTCACCGCCAACTGCTGTCGTACCGGCCGCTGTCGTACCGACAGCCGACGAACCGCCGGCTTTTCCCGCAGTGTCGTTCTTTCCGGATCCATACGCGCCCAAAGCGCACCATATCATTGAAATAAAAACAAAGAATGAAAAAAGACGTGTCTTCATCACTCCCTCCGCCGGCATTACCCGGATCAGGTTGGCATTCCCGTGCGGGAACGCGCTAGGGTTTAATCTCAGACCGGTGCACTTTTTGAAAGCACACCGGACACCCCTGGTACGCGCATACTACTCCAGACACGCGTATAATTGCAATAGCGCAAGATATCGGTATATACTGCGCTGGAAAAGGAAACACATGCACAAGGTACTCAGCGTCGGTTCGGCTTCAGTCGACATAAAAGCATTCAGTTACCAGGAAGACATCCGCAATGCCTACCGGGAAGGAACAATTGATCTTGTTCCCGGCGGAGTTGCCCGCGGCATGGCAATCAATCTGAAGCAGCTCGGATTTGAATCTGCAATCTGTTCAGTAGTCGGAAACGACATATTTGGCGAGTATATCCGTACAGCCCTCGATGCGGCAAAGGTTAATACACAGCTTCTGAAAACCAGCCAATCAGGAACTACTGCCCTTTTTTCGGTCATGGGAGCCCAAGGCGGCCCGGCGTCCTGCGTCTATTCCAATTCAGTGCTGCAGGAAATCCGCCTGGACCAATCAGTACGGTCTTTCATCGCACAGAACGGTATCGACACCATCGTCCTGGATTCGAACCTGTCCATGGAAACTCTCGGCGAATTTTACCGTTTAAAGCAGGAATCCATATTGAACGGAGCTCAGCCCCTGTTCATCTTCCAAAACGCAACCTCGCCCGACATCGCAAAAAAATCCCTGCAATGGGCGCCCCTTATCGATCTGTTCGCAGCGAACGAATTCGAGGCTGCAGCCATCCTGGAAACACGCCCGGGTCCCGACCACATTACCGCCGACCGCTTTCGCGAGATCGGTTTCAACAACTTTATCATCACCTTTGGAGCTGAAGGAGTCCTTGTTTCCCTCAACGGAAAAACCTGGATCGAGAAAGCCTACAAACCGGCAGCCGTTGTAGACACCATCGGCGCCGGAGATGCCTTCGCAGCCGGTTTCCTTTTCGGCCTTCTAAACGGCAAGGCAGAAAAAACCTGTATCCGGTATGGCCTCGCCTGTGCCCGCGAAACAATCGCTACACGCGACACCGTCTGCGGTTTCCTGACCGCAGAATTTCTGGAAAACTACCCCTACGCCCAAAACTAGAGTCACTTCGGACCGCACTTCTGGCCGCACGTCAGACCCTGCCGTTGGCCAGCAACGCCCGCATGATTCGGATTGTCTTCCCACGGTCCCGGCGATTCAAGCATCTTACAGCTGCCCGAGCCAACTCCGGCTTCTTTCTGCCAGCCGCATCGCGTCAAGCTTGCAGCAGCGCCGCTCCTTCCGGAAAAAAAAGGCCGGAACCCGTAAGGCTCCGGCCTGTTCATGCTTGTGGTACTGCTGGTCGACTCCGCCCTATCGGGCGTAAAAGACGGGACGAATCGGCGTACCACCGATTCGTCAGGTTGAGTACGCACTACCGCGCGTATTCCACAATGCGGGTTTCGCGGATCAGCGTAACCCTGATTCTTCCAGGATAGCGCAAATCGTTTTCGATCTTCTTCGCGATCTCCCGTCCCAGATCCTTAACGTCGGCATCCGGAATCTTTTCGTTGTTGACCAGCACGCGCAGCTCGCGGCCGGCCTGTATTGCGTACGCTTTTTCGACACCTTCGAAGCTTTCGGCGATTGCCTCAAGATTCTCGAGCCTCTTCACGTAGTTGTCTATCGTTTCCCGCCTCGCGCCGGGGCGTGCAGCCGAAATGGCGTCTGCGATCTGCACCAGCACGGACTCAATGCACGACGGCTCTACGTCGTTGTGATGGCTTCCGATCGCGTTGATAACCCGGGCGTCCTCGTTCATCTTGCGGGCCATTTCCATACCGACTTCGGCATGGTTCTGATCCGAATCGTTTTCGGCGCCCTTTCCGATATCGTGCAGCAGGGCTCCGCGCTTTGCAAGCTCCCTGTTTGCGCCGATTTCCGACGCGAGCATGCCGGCGATCATCGCAACTTCCTTCGAGTGGTACAGCACATTCTGTCCATAGCTCGTGCGGAAGTACAGGCGGCCGAGGGCGCGAACGCCTTCCTGGCTCATATTGTGAATACCCAAATCGAACAGGACCTTTTCGCCCTCTTCGTAAATCTTCTGCGAAATCTCGCGGGTAACCTTCTGAACGATTTCCTCGATACGGGCAGGATGAATCCGGCCGTCCAGAATAAGGCGTTCGAGCGAAACCTTCGCGATCTCCTTGCGCACCGGATCGAAGCACGAAATAACGACCGCTTCGGGCGTATCGTCAATGATAACGTCGACGCCGGTCAGCGTTTCAAGCGTGCGGATGTTCCGCCCTTCCCGTCCGATTATGCGGCCCTTCATCTCGTCGCTCGGCAGGCTTACCGTAGCCACGGTGATATCGCTGGTCGTCTCCGTCGCAATGCGCTGGATAGTCGTCACGAGTATGTCGCGTGCCTTCTTCTCGGACGCGAGCTGCGCTTCCTGCTCGATCTTGTTCAAAAGAGCCTGGGCATCGTGCTTCGCCTCGTTTTCAAGATCCTTGATTATCAAACCCTTCGCTTCGTCCGCAGTCAAACCGGAAATGCGTTCCAGCTCCTGCCGGTAGCGCTCTTCTTCGCCCAACAGGTATTTATCCCGCTCGGCAAGAGCCTTTTCCTTCTCCGCAAATTGCTCTTCCTGCTTGTCCATCGTCTCGTTCCGCTTGTCCAGAGTCTCCTCTTTAAGCGTCAGCCGACGTTCATAGCGCTGCAACTCGCTTCTGCGTTCGCGATTTTCCCGTTCCTGCTGGTTTCTTTCCCGAATAAGCTGTTCTTTTGCTTCTAGAAGAATTTCCTTCTTTTGCGCTTCTGCTTCTCTTATTGCGTCCTGTTTTACACGTTCCGCTCTTTGTTCGGATGCAGATAGTTGAAATCTGGCGTACAGCCAGCGAATAGTCCATCCAAGAAAAATACCGACAGCAGGCAGGATAACATACAAAATTTCCATACGTATGCCCCTTTCCATTCCATAAGCTGTTTGTTTCAATAGTATAGGGGAACAAGATTGATGTCAAGAAAAATGCATTTTGAGGGGAAGCGCAGGGCACCCCGGGAATCGGCGCGGGACCCAGTCACGGTACACGCCGGAATCGAGCTAGTCCTCGGTAAAAAACTGCGTTTTTTACCTGCGGAGTCGCTCGACCGGCGTTTCCCTACGTCCCGCACCGATTCCCGAAGATGCTCAACACCGACCATTAAAGCGGGAAGGAGGCGGCTCCCCCTGCGCGCGCACAGGTCAGCTCCGCTGCCCGGGTTGCGCGCTACCCCCACTTTAAAATAGGAAAGGGTCCTCTTCCCCCCGCCACTACATGCGAAACTGCTCGCCAAGGTACACATGGCGGGCAATCTCTGATTCAAGAATATAGTCTTTCTGGCCTTCCTCGACGATTTCGCCCTTATTGATGATGCAGGCGCGGTCGGTTATTTCGAGGGTGTCCCGGACATTGTGATCGGTAATCAGTATGCCGATTCCCTGATCGGCAAGCTGCCGGATTATCTGTTTGATGTCGTGAACGGCAATCGGATCGATTCCCGCAAACGGTTCGTCCAGAAGCAAAAAGCGGGGTTCAATGGCAAGAGACCGGGCAATTT
>SHOL01000191.1 GCA_004294945.1 Treponema sp. | reverse complement strand
CTACTATTATGCGTTCAACCAGACGCTCTCGAAAACCGAATCGACCACAGTGGGGCCGCAGCATCCGTCCTACAACATCACGCTTGTCGGCTCTGGCGACCTGGTACTGACCGACATCGAAGACGCCGAATCCCTGCTGATAATTCCTTCCGAACTCGAAGGCAACTGCTTCATCAGAAATACCACCGGAGTCCTCGTTTCGGAAGTGCGAAAAATCCGCGGCACCGAAGTTGCCCTCGCCCTTCCCGCCGGTTTTTACACCGTAGCGATTGTAACATCCAAAGCTACAACACAAACAAGCGTCCAGCTTGTCAAAAACCAGAAAGCGATGCTCGAAAACGAATCGTTTACCATTGTCCCCAAAATCTACGGAAGGCCGCGGGGCGACAGCGCACAGGCATACGACGAGGCACAGCAAGCCTCGCAAAACGCCCTGACCAACATGGACGACGACGACTGGAGCACCTATGATCTCGAATATGACGATTTCGACGACTTTTCGCAGTTCGAACGCGAAACGGACTCCCGGGATGTGTCTGCAGAGTTGAATTCCGATCAGCGAACCAATGCGGCGTTTCCGCCTGCAAGCACCACCTGGACACCGATATCGGTGACGATTTTCCCCGGATGGCGGATGCCGGATCCTTCGGCCGACCATGTCAATATTTCTGCCAGCGCTTTCATGGCGATCGACAAACATGTCAACGGGATGCAACTCAGCCCGTTCATGAACAGTACTTCCGGATCGCTCCGCGGTTTGCAGGCTGCCGGTTTTATGAACATTTCGACCGGTCCGCTCAATGCGGTCCAGGCAGCCGGCTTCATGAACATCGCAAACGGAGCCGGTCCGCTGGATGGGGTACAGGCCGCAGGTTTTATGAATGTTACCAACCGGGACATGAGAGGCGTACAGGCTGCATGCTTTATGAACCGTGCCGGCGGGAGTTTCGAGGGCATTCAGGTTGCAAGCTTTATGAATGTGGCAAAAGACCGGTTTGAAGGCGTACAGGCGTCCAATTTTCTCAATGTAGTCGGACAGGACAGCGATCTGTTTCAAATATCCGGTTTCCTGAACATTGCGAAATCAATGAAAGGAATGCAAATAGGCATCATCAATATCGCAGAAGAAAACACCGGCGTCTCGTTGGGTATTCTCAATTTTATCGAATCGGGACTGATGTCTCCTGCGTACTTCCAGGATTCCGAAGGAAATGCCTCTATCCAGTATCAGGGAGGAACTCCCTCCTTCTTTACCACCTTCCTTGTGGGAACAAAGGCTAACTGGGGCAATGAATGGGATTGGGACTACGGCTTTGCGGGATTCGGAATTGGCACTCGGTTGGGGCACGGTAATTTCCTGTGCTTCGATGTGGAGCTCCTGAATACGCTTGTTATCGACACCGGCAGGTACGACGAAGCCTACAAGCGCATCCCGATGATCGATACTTCGGCCCCCATCAGCGAAGAAGACATGGAAAATCATGTGGACGCTATAGCGGCGGTCTTCAAGGGAATGAATATCCCTTCGCTCAGGATTACGGCGAATGCCTACTTCTCGAAGCATTTGAGCGTTTTCGCTTCGTACAATATGAATATGAAAATACAGGGATACAACAATGAAGCCTTCGAATATGGTACGCACAGCAATCCCTACACGCTAAGCGACAAGGCAAAACTCTATTTCTCCTGGTCTTTCGGGATCAGGTTCTAACAACACGGACAGAGCCGGTTTTGTTCAGTCAGGGAATTGCGGATTTTCTGGGCGGACGAACCGGCAGGGAGAAACGACTACATGAAGAAAGTACTCACCATGACGCTGGCTGCAGCGCTGTGCTCGGCCGGCCTGGCTGCGGCGTCGCTCGACGTTACGGTAACCGACCGGGATCTGGAATTTCCGCTGGAAGGAGTAATCCTTGAGCTGGCAGGCACCTCGGCACAGGAAACAGATCCGGAAGGTAAGGCACGAATCGAACTTCCCGAAGGTTTTACCCGCGGAATACTCTCGGCCCGCCTTCCGGGCTATGCCGATACAAAGGTGCCGGTTACTGCAAGCCAGAAAAGCATTGCCGTAACGCTCGGCATATCCGAAGTCATCGAAGGGCAGGAACTCGTCGTCGAGCGGTCGGCGCCCGGCAAAACGGATGCCGCTCCCGGCGTGTCGGTCGCGATGACCATGCAGGAAATGGATACTACGGCGAACTTCGGCCTTGTTGAGGACGTCATGTCCTCCATCATGACGCTTCCCGGCATCGGCTTCTCCGGCGGATTCAACGCAATGCCGTCGATCCGTGGCGGCTACCCGAACGAAATGGGAACCGTCATGGACGACATCTACGTGCTCCAGCCCTGGCATTGGGGCGGCGCATACTCCATCTTCAATCCGAACATGACCAGCTCGGCAAAGATGAGCCACGGTATTTTCTCCGCCCGCTACGGCCGCGCCATGTCGGGCCTTCTGGAAGTAACGACCAAAACGCCCGAATCCTCACGGGTGCGCATCGACGCAGGCATTTCGACGAATGCTATCGATCTGTTCGCCCAGGTGCCTCTGGGCCCGAAAGCCGGGTTTTTCGCCGGCGGCAAGGTCTCGTACATGGAGCCGGCCGTCTATCTCAATGATGAAATCCTCGACATGGAGCCGAAAGTCGGCGAAAACCTCCCCACTCCTCCGTTCATCCGCGACGCGTATGCAAAGGCGTACTTCATCCCCGACCCGTCGCTCGACATCACGGTCAACGGCTTCTTCGGCAGCGACGGCATCGGTACGAAAGGAGACACCACGAACGACGGAGTGCGAACGGTTTCCGGCTTCAACTGGCTGTACCTGCAGGGTTTTGCCGGCACGAATATCAAATGGCTTCCTAACGACAAAAGCCGCGTGCACTTTGTCGGGAGTTATAACCAGATCATGGCCGACCTCGACATGAAATTCGAGACGAACGGCACCTGGACGTATTCGGACGCATTTCTTGCAGCATTTGACACGATCCCTTTTCCGGGAATCATGAACGCCGACCCTGACGGCAAGATAGACGGCGAAACCGGCTACACGCTCAAGGATTTCGGCATGAACGGTTTTTCCCGGCAGATCGTGCGTCAGTTCCAGGGCAAGCTCGAAGCCGAGCGCCTGTTCGGGAGCAATGTGCTAAGCCTCGGCGGCGAAGCGGTGGTGCAAATGTTCCGCTCGGAGCAGGAATTCAGCGGCTGGCAGATCGTCAACGCGCTCGATCCGGCAGAATACCGCAACTTCAAGGTGACGAACAATCTCGAAGGCAACAGGATAATCAACTCGTCCGCCTTCGCGCTGTGGAACTACGGAACCGCGGACGGCAGGCTGACTGGCGAGGCGGGCATCCGCGGCGAGCATTTCTACCTGTGGAACGACACCTTCACGCTGAATACCTGGCCGGTTGCAGACCCGCGGGTGAACGCAAGCTGGAAAGCAGTGCAGAACCGGGGCGTTCTGGATGTTCTGACCCTTTCAGCCGGAACCGGCGTGTTTTCCATGTTCCCGCCGGATTCGATCGCAGCCAGCCAAGACTACGGAATAAAGAGCTTCGAGATCAGTCCGGACCGCGCCTGGTTCCAGGTGCTCGGCGCAGAAGCAGACCTTGCAGACGGATGGCTGTTCAGGATCGAATCCTACTACAAGCATTATTTCAGCCGATTGTATTTGACCGGCTTCTACGATACGGATACCAACGGCATCAAGGTAACCGCCCACACGAACGGAAAGGGCTATTCGACCGGCGCCGATTTCTTCATACAGAAGAAGGACGGACGATATTTCGACGGATACCTTTCCTATTCGTTCAACATTGCCAAGTTTAACAATCCCGACGCGCTCGATTCTGAAGGCAACTACTCGTTTGCCGGCGAACCGCTTAAAAAGTGGTTCTACCCATCCTTCCACCGCTTCCACAATCTCAACCTCGTGCTCAACTGGAAGCCGGCGCGCGGTATCACCTTCACGACCAAGGCGAGCCTCGCAAGCGGCGCGCCGAAGGCCGAAGCAGGAGAAATCTACATGTACCCCGTGTTGCTGGTTCAGGACGGTACGACACGCGTCATTGAACGGTACAAGCGAACCGAAAACTACAGCGATACGCTCAGAACAGACCTGTCCTGCCCCGTCGACTTCCGCCTTGCATTCTCGGACTACTATCCCGGAACGAAAGTCCGCTGGGAAATGTATTTTGGACTCGAGGACGCTTTCGTAAATATCTACTCGCCGAAAACCAATCCGGGCTTCGACGAGTTTACCGGAAAGGAACTGAAGAATAGCGACCAGGCCGATTTCGGCATCGGCATACCGATACCTTCGGTCGGTTTCAAGATCAGTTATTGAGTTCAAGCGGTAGCAGGCGCCGTTCCCCCGCGTGTTGCACTAGGGAAGAACGACGGCAATCCTGCGCGCAAACAAAACAGGAG
>SHOL01000190.1 GCA_004294945.1 Treponema sp. | reverse complement strand
GTAATCAGTTCTCCGGTTTTATATGTTCCCTGGCCGCTCTGGGATCCTGATACTGAAGTGATAAGGGGAAGTCCTTCTTCCGAATCGGTGCGGGCTGCAATGGGGATGTTGTTCCGGTTGGCAAAGGCAAGGGCATTGCTTTTGCTCGAGCTGGTGTGGACGTAAATAAGGCCATCTTCGACTGTTCCGGGAAGAATGATCAGAATTGTGGTGTCGGTCCACTTGAGATAGGCACTGGATGATACTCGATTTCCTGCAATTTCCACCCAGCTGTCGCCCGGTTCGTCGCCGAAGTGCATTCCCTGAAGGGCAATCACGTCGCCCGGGATTCCGATTGGTGGATTGATGGAGGTCAGAACCGGTTTTTTTTCTGTAACAGCAAGGATTACAGAGATGATGCCCCACAATGCCAGGAAAAAAACAGGGATCAGTATAAACCGAGCCAGGTCTGATTTGCGGAACAGGTATGTAAAAAAGCCGGATGTCATTTCAGAAAACTGGCGGTTTGAAGCAGCGGTTCATCGGTCTTTTCGAGAAAATCGCCCGAATTGCTGAAATGGGTCAGCGACGGAAGCCGTATAATGATAATTTCTCCGTCGGAGAACAGATTTTTTTCTGTTGCAAATTGTTGAGCCAGATTGATCATCCTGAATAGATTATCCTTGTTTGCAGCAAGAGTTCCGGAGATAAGTGTCGAGGGGGCAAGATCCGGGCTGTAGACTGCATTCGATGTAGAGATTTTTTGAAGCTTGGTCGCTTGCGAAGTCAGGGCGGTATACTGAAGGGACTGCTGCTGGCTGCCCCGGGGGGTGCGGGCCAGGAAGGTTGCCGGAATAAAGAGGGCCAAAAGGAGCATGGCGGCCAGGGCGGGGATCGGTATGCGTACCGTAAGTTGGTCATTCAGCGACCAGGGTATTTTTACGCGCCTTACCTGGCTTGTGCAAGCCGCCGCAGCTGCGCGAACACGGAGGCGTTCCCATGACTCGTCGAGGAAGGTTTCCCCGACCGGTGCTATTTCTTTTTTCATGAGCGAATGCAGTGCCTGATAGCGTTCGACCCGTTTTCTGCAGTCCGGGCATACCGCACTGTGGGCTTCGAGTTTCTCCTTCCAGGGGGAGGGAACCTCTCCGTCGACGTATGCGGAATAAAGGTCTGCGTCAGGGCATGTAGACATCTTCTTCTCCTATCAACCGCGAAAGCTGTTCTCGTGCGCGGAATACCCGGACTTTCACATTACCTTCGGTAATTCCGAGCATCCGTCCGATTTCCTTATAATTCAGTTCGCTGTATTCTTTTAGCTGCAGTACGGCCCGCAAGTTTACCGGCAGTTTTTCCAGTGCGGCCTGCACTCGGGAAACTGCGTCTTCCTTGAGAAGCGCGGTTTCTCCTGAATCGATCGTTCTTCGGTCTTCCTTCAGCGCTTTTTCATAAGCCCGCCGTTCGCGGCCTTTCCGCTTGGCATAGTTCAAGGATGCGTTCTTTACGACGCATATCAGCCAATATTTTGCGTCGTTAACCGTTGGAAAAACCATGTCTTTCTCGGACATCTTGATCAACGCATCATGGCACTGATCTTCGGCAGCTTCTTCGTTCCCCGTTATCCGGACTGCCACCCGGAAAAGCACCGGCATGGTGGCATTATAAATTGTCCGGAAGTCGGCATCGTCGCGCGCCTTTAACGGGCCTGCATCAAGTAACAACTGAAACCTCCGGAACGTTACATCTGGATGGGCTTTTCATGTATTGCTCCCGGAATTGATCCGTTTCCAGATTGTTCCTGTCGCGCTGTCTTCAAGTATAATTCCTTCGTCTCTCAGGAGGTTACGTATTTCATCCGCGCGGGCGAAGTTTTTGGCTTTCTTGGCAGCAGTCCGTTCCTGGATGAGTGCGTCGATACGGGGATCGCTTTCTGCGGCCGGTTCTTCTTGTTCCCGCAGCTCCCGTGCAGACCGTTCCAGGTCGATCCCGAGTACGCTGTCCATGATTCTGATTGCTTCTAGCGCATCTGCGGCTGGCAGTGCCGCGTCGCGTGCCGCTCCCTGCAATTCAGACAATGCCCGCGCTGTATTCAGATCTTGTTCTATATGCGATCGAAACCGTTCCAGATAGGGCGCCGCCGGTGATGAAGCGAGCAGCTTTTCCGCAACGTCGGCCGTTACGGCTTGGTGCGCCAAGGCTCCGGGCGCTGTGCCCGCGGTATCCGAACCCGCGCCGGCCGAACCCGCCGCAGCCGAACCCGCGCCGGCCGAACCCGCCGCAGGTTTTTCCAGGGCGTCAAGTATTTTCGCAATCTGCTTGAGCAGGCTTTTTCGGGCGTTTTTCGCGCTTTCCATGGATTCCCAGGAAAACGCCAGCTGGCTCCGGTAGTGCGCGCCGATCAGGAAAAAGCGGTAGTCGAGCGCATCGTAGCCTTTGTCCAGTATGCTCTGGAGGGTAAGGAACGAGCCGCCCGATTTTGACATCTTGCCCTTGTCGATAACGAGAAACTCGTTGTGCAGCCAGTAGTTGACCCATCTCTTACCGGTTGCGCCCTCGGACTGGGCTATTTCGTTGGTGTGATGAATCTGGATGTGGTCAATGCCGCCGGTGTGTATGTCGAACTGCTCGCCGAGGTATTTCATGCTCATTGCGGAGCATTCCACGTGCCATCCGGGATATCCGCGGCCCCAGGGAGAATCCCAGGTGAGCGCCTGATTTTCGAACTTGCTTTTGGTAAACCACAAAACGAAATCGTGGGGATTGCGCTTGTTTGTGTCGACTTCGATACGCGCGCCTGCCTTCAGGTCTTCGAGCTGTATCTGGGCGAGCTTGCCGTATTCCGGGAATGTCGCAACGTCAAAGTAGAGGTTGCCGCCGGCCATGTAGGTATGTCCGTTTGCTTCGAGCCGTTTGTTCAGTTCGATCATGTCACTGATGTGGTCGGTCGCCTTGCAGACAACGGTCGGTCGTTCAATGTTCAGAAGGTCCGTGTCACGGAAAAAAGCGTCCGTATAGAACTGCGCAATGTCGAGCACCGACTGGCCCCGCTCTTTTGCAGTCTTGACCATTTTGTCCTCACCGTCGTCGGCGTCGCCCGAAAGATGTCCGATGTCCGTAATGTTCATTACATGCGTTACGTCGTATCCGAGATACCGGAGCGTTTTTTTCAGAATGTCCTGGAAAACATAGGGCCGCATGTTTCCGATATGCGCATAATTATAGACGGTAGGTCCGCACCCGTAAAAACCGGCTTTGCCCGGTGTTATCGGCGTGAATTCCTGCAGTTTTCTTCCCATTGTATTGTAGAATGTCAAAGCCATCTTTTTCCTCCCGTCTCGATTTTTCATCGACAGTCCTGTATACTGATGCAGGCATGAATACTGTACGGAAAATATGGGAAAATGGCAATATAACGCATTCCCGGCCGCATCTTGCGCAAAAAACCCGCTTTGACGAACCTTTATCTCTTCATACGACCTTCAAGATCGGCGGACCAGCCGACGTGTGGGTTGAACCGGAGACTGCAGACGATCTTGCCGCAATCATCGATTTTGCGCAGGGAGAACGAATTCCCGTATCCGTCATTGGCGGCGGCTCCAATCTGGTTGTCTCCGATGCGGGGATCCGGGGCATAACCGTCTCTCTTGCGTGTTTCAATACCGTCCGCCGGACAGCTGAAGGCGTACAGGCAGGCGCCGGAATTATGATGAACGACCTCGGTGCCTGGTGTGCTTCGCACGGCTTGTCCGGAATCGAACGGTTTGCCGGATTGCCCGGAAGCGTTGGCGGTGCGGTGTTCATGAACGCCCGATGCTACGAGATTTCCGTCTCGGATGTGTTTTTGGGCGCTGAATGCCTTTATTTTGCGGATGGAAGGTGTACAATAACAAATAAGGAATTTCTTCCCGGTGAATGGGCGTACAAATGTTCTCCATTCCAGGGAGGCCGATCCTGCGACCCGCTTGTTGTCGCAGACGGGACGGTTCTGGTGCTTTCAGCCGGTTTCCGGGTACAGCCCGGAGATCCGGCAGCCATTACCGCTGCTATGTCCGGCTGGGTTTCCGACAGGGAAAGCCGCGGGCACTTCAGGTATCCGTCTGCAGGGAGCGCGTTCAAGAATAACCATGCGTTCGGCAAGCCGTCGGGGAAAATTATCGACGAAGCCGGATTACGCGGGTTCCGGATCGGGGATGCGCAAGTGGCTCCCTGGCATGGGAATTTTATTATCAATGCCGGTGCCGCCAGCGCTTCCGATGTCCTTGCCCTTGTTACCGAAATCCGCACAAGGGTGCACGCAGTAACCGGATACGAACTCGAACCGGAAATACTGTTCGTCGGGGAAGGATTCGACGGTCTGCAGGGCATCGGGGAAAACTAACCGGGTTTTGAAATCGGCTTTTGGAGAAAACCCACAAGTCTTTCTATTATAAATACTTGTGATTTTTCTCTATGTACATCTAAGGTTG
>SHOL01000189.1 GCA_004294945.1 Treponema sp. | reverse complement strand
GACTTGGGGCGTTCGCATGAGGGGGCTCCGAAGTGCGAACCGGAGGTTCGCGAAGCGTTCGCCCGTCGTTGAGCGTTCTGCCTCGATCCCGTTATAGATACAGGACTATTTTTTGTGGCTGAACACCCGGTAATTCATGTCCCTGAACAGGTTATGCTTTTTTTCTGTTGTGGTAAGCCATTCGGTGCTGATAAAATTTGAACCGAGGGATTCGTAGACGACGGTAAAGGCTTTCAGGCTCTCTTCGAAACGGGCTTTGGCGTATTCGGATTCTTCGCTGCGGGTCATGCCGGTATACCAGTCAAGGGTTTGTGCAAGCAACAGTTCGCGCGCGGCCATGTTGAGGGAGCGTTCCTTGAGACCGGTGTCGTCCGGGAAGCGGTCGGCGAGATCGATCATGCGGACAGTCGCTTTCCTGACATACGGATACATCCAGTCGTTTGTGCTGTTCAGCACTTCTTCGGCGTAACCGCTGGCGAACCAGGATGAGTGGTAGGGATCGATCCGCTTTTCGGCAGGACGAAGCCGCACATTGGCAAGAGGGAGCGAAAAGGAAATATCGGAACGGACTGCTGCCTGGCGAAAGAGAGATTCGAGCCAGGCGACGCCTTCGTACCATTCGGTTCCGAAATACGAGGCCGGAAACGCGCAGGTTATACAGACCGGTTCACCTTCAAGAAGGGAAGAGGCTTTTTCGAGGGTTTCTTTCCTGCGGTCAAGAAATTCGAGGGCTTGTGCCCGTACAGCCTCGTGAGCCTTGGCAGGTTCGTAGACTGCCCTTTTTCCGTCCGCGCCGGCATGCCGGGACCAGTATCGGAAGCCGGTCAGGCGGCGTCCGGTATTCACATCGAACAGCGGGGCAAGCGTTTCGCTGTCGAGTTCGAAACCGATATCCCGTTCGGTATCAAGGCAAAACGGAGCCCGTGCAAAGCCGGTGGAGGGATCGGTCACTTCAAGACACGAATTTTTGTCGCGGGCAAAAACCGAAAGTCCGTTTTTACAGGTTGCGGAAGCAAATATTCCGGTGTCGGGAGCAGGAGACGCGAACAGCAGCCCATGTGTTTCGAGCACTGTGTACTGGAAACCGTAGGACTTGAGCACGACTTCTATCCCGGGGGTATACGCCATGGCAGGCAGCCAGAAACCGGAAGGGATTGCGGTAAAATGAGTCCGGTATGTCAATAAACCGGTTTCTATCTGCGCGTTCACAGCTTCGGGTATGTCGGAGAACATGGGAAGAAAACAGCTTGTGGCAGTCGTCGCGAGAATCTCGATAAAGCCGTGCGTGGCAAAGTAGTCGAATTTGCCCAGAATGTTCCGGTCGTAGATTTCTACATAGTCCCGGCGGTTGAGCTGCATCATGTCCATGTTGAGTTTGATCAGTTCCCTGAGCGCGGGATCTGAGGAGCAGCGTTCGAGTTCGGACAGACCATACTCTATGGTACGATCGAGATATTCGATGTAGCGGGTTTGCAGCAGCGGATCGGACATCATTTCGCAAAGCGTTGGAGAAAACGCGATTGCCAATTTAAAAGGAATGCCCTCGGTTTCGAGCGCGGTGCAGCTTCGCAGAAGCGGTAGATAGGTAAACGAAAGAGAGTCGAAAAATCTGCTTTCTTCGACGCAGCCGGGTTTGTCCGGATGACGGATAAACGGCATGTCTGCGTCAAGAATGATTTGTATAGAAGTATCTGACATAGCTGATTTCTCCGGATTATGAGCCAAATGATTGCCGGTGATTACGGAAATGGTTTTTCCGCAATACAGTAATTCCGGACAGTTCCAGTACGGGAGACTCTTTGCGGCTTCCGGGTATCGGACCATCCAGTATTTCGCAGCAGGGAATGACAATTTCGGGCGAACGTGCCAGAAGCTGTTCTTTTTCCTGCGAGTTTTTGGTATACAGATCTACGCGGCAGGCGTAGGCTTTTCCGGGAAAATGCACATACCATTTTCGGTCGTACACTCCGACTTCGACGTCGAAATAGTCAATAAGGGTTGCCGGTGAGGCAGAGGAAAGCGAGTTGACCCTGAGGAAGAAGGTCTCGAACCGATGATGTTGGGTAATCGCCGAAAACAGGTTTGAATGAAAATCCCAGTACACGAATACCCAGCCCGGATCGCGAAGCAGCACCGAGATGCCGGTTTCGTTGTAAGTTTCCGGTAAGGCGTCGTGGGATGCGGTGATGTCTGTTTCGACAAGGATTCCGGAATCGCGGGCGGAACCGGATCGTTCGTCGGCGAGATCAAGCAGTTCTCCGATGATGAAACGTCTGTTCAGGCCTTCCGGGATATCGATTCCATTGTCGTCTGCCATATCGACAAGGTCGGCAGTTGACAGCGATTCAAGATATGCACGGTTGAACGGGGGATTTTCCATATACTACGGCGTATGATGGAGAAAACCGCCGGTTCTGTCAAGACTGAACCGTAAGACCGAGGGCTTTGCACGCGGTTGCGATATGATCCGGCAACGGAATTTGGAACTGGGCTGTTCTTTTTTCAAGCGGAAATTCCAGAGACACAGAGGCGAGCTGCAGTTTCCGGATTCCTGCCGAGGAACGGATTTCACGGTTTTTTTTGAAATCTCCGTATTTGTCGTCGCCGATGATTGGAAATCCGGTTGCAGCCAGATGGATGCGAATCTGATGCATGCGTCCGGTGCCGAGGCCAAGCGATAACAGAGAATGAGTACCATTCGAGTGAAGAAGCTTCCATGAGGTTTCGCCCGGCTTTTCCTGACCGGAACGGCCCGCGGGAAGGAGGATTTTGCCCTGTGTTCCTTGCGGAGAGCCAAAGCACACTGCCTGATAGGTTTTGACGAGAGAACGGGAACCGATAAGACGGGTGTAGCGGGAGGCTGCATCCGCCGAAAGCGCAAAGATCATTAGCCCGGCGGTGTCCTTGTCCAGCCGATGGACGGGATATATTTTTTTTCCGGTTTGCCGTTCAAGTATGCCGATAACTGTAACAGTGACGCCTTCGCCGCCCTGAACGGCGATGCCAAAGGGCTTGTTGATAACAAGTATGTCGTTATTATCGTAGATAATCGGAATATCTTTCATCGGGAGTATCATACAATGAAACGAGAAAAAAATCTGCCGCTGATTTTGTGCACGGTTTTGTTTCTGATGACGGCAGGAACAGGGGCACACCCGTTCGAAGCAGCTTCGCCGGAATGGGGCTATGCGCTTGATTTGCCGGAGCTTTGGATTCTTCAGGAAAAAAGCGGAAATGACCGCTATCGGTTCTCGCACGAAATTCTCGGGGCAGATTTATTAATAGCGCTGTATCCGCATTCCGGTTTTCCGGATGCGGGCAAAGCGCTTTCCTATGTGAACCTGCAACTTGCTCCCCAGGCGGACGAGGTGTCGTTTGTGTGGAGACACAGAGGCGCGGCGATTGGCCGTGTCGAAACAGATACTGTTGCGGGGTGGACGCTGGCTGTTGAACTGGCGGAACAAAAAGGATGGCTTGTTTTGGCAGGAATATCTGCGCCGGAACGCGCCGTAGAGTGCGAGGATCTGATTATTTCGACACTGGACGCCGTATTTACGGATCACGGTTCACGCTTTGAAGCAGGACCGATGACCACCTTTGCCTGGCCGGAAAACGGGGATATCTCCGGAACCTTCGCGGCAGGAAGACGTGTGACAAACGTTAGTATGATGAAAGACGATGCGGAGGCGAACCAGTCGGTTGTGGACCGGGAGTTCAGACTGCTGAGCCGATACCTGGACAGGCCTGAAGTATTCGATGCATGGAAGCGCTATTATCGTATGATATGGCGCGATGCCTGGAAGCGGCTGGAACAGGCAGTATTCGACGCAGCTGCGCAGCTTGAAGAAGATCCGTACAAACGGCTTGAACAGCTGCTTGCCTGGACGCAAGGGTTCAGCTATGAGCGAGATCCCGGAGGCAGCGATTTTCTCAATCTTCCGCAAGCATTCCTTGAACAAAGAGGGGACTGCGACAGCAGAGCTCTTCTGTTGGTGCTGCTCATGAACATGACGGGGACTGACGCGGTTCTTCTGATTTCGCCCGAGTACAGCCATTCGGTTGCGGGCATTGATTGCCCGGGCACAGGGGCGCGGTTTGAATCAGGGGGAATTAAATACCTTCTTGCGGATACGACGGCGCGTGTTAAGCCGGGACTGATAGCCGCCGACATGGCCGATCCTTCAAAATGGTTTGCCGTCCATTTTGCCGCTTTCCCCGGTGTCGGTATTCGATAGGCGCGAGTTTGCTGGGCGCCGGGCAGCTGGACGCCGGACAGTAAAACCCAGGCGGGGTATGCCGCCGGGCAGAAGTTATCTGGGCGGCGGGGTATGCCGCCGGGCAGTAAAACACAGGCGGGAGTTAGCTGAACGCCGGGCAGCTGGACGCCGGGCGGTAAAACCCAGGCGGGAGTTTGCTGGACGCCGGGCAGTTTTTGCCGCCGGACAGCTAAACCCGGGCGGTTTATTCTTTTGCGATTAGCAGGTTGTAGG
>SHOL01000017.1 GCA_004294945.1 Treponema sp. | reverse complement strand
TAATATAGTCCATCAGACATCAACCTCCGCGAGCAGATTCTTCATGATAAACTCCCTCCGCTCAGGAGTATTTTTTCCCATATAAAACTCCAGTATACCGGGAACAGCCTTAAGACTCTGTACTGTTACCGGAAGCAGCCGAATGTCCTCTCCGATAAACTGACCGAATTCCGAAGGGCTTATCTCTCCAAGACCCTTGAATCTGGTGACTTCGGAACTGGCTCCCAGTTTTTTCATGGCAGCATCCCGTTCCTTTTCGTTGTAGCAGTAGAATGTCTCTTTTTTGTTTCGAACACGAAACAACGGTGTTTCCAAAATATAGACACGTCCGCTCGTTACCAGTTCTTCGAAATACGAAAGAAAAAAAGTCAGCAGCAGATTGCGGATATGGAAGCCGTCATTATCAGCATCAGTTGCGATAATAATTTTGGAATATCGAAGACCTTCAAGATCGTTTTCGATCCCGAGAGCCATCATCATGTTGTAGAGCTCGGCATTTTTATAAATATCGACCCGTTTTTTTCCGTACATATTCTCGCATTTTCCGCGCATCGCGAAAATCGCCTGGGTATACACATCCCTGCTGGAAACCATCGAACCGGAAGCCGAGTCGCCTTCGGTTATGAATATCATGGAATTCTCGCCCTTCGGACCGTCGCCCAGATGATTCTTGCAATCTTTCAGCTTCGGAATCTTGAGCGCAATTTTCTTTGCAGCTTCTTTTGCTTCTTTCTTGACACTGTTCAATTCGGTGCGCAGTTTCTCGTTTGCCAGAATCTTTTGTTCAAGCTGCCGCGCTGCTTCAGGATTTTTCCTGAGCCAGTCGTCGATTCCGGCTTTCGTCTCGTTAACAATCCAAGTGCGTATTTCTGTATTGCCCAGCTTGTTCTTTGTCTGACTTTCGAATACCGGCGACTGTATTTTAACAGCGACGGTCGCAGCAGTACCTTCTCTGACGTCTTCGCTTTTATAGTTTTTCCTGAAATATTCGTTAATACCCTTCAGGAGACCTTCCTTGAAGGCAGAAAGATGCGTCCCGCCGTCTGATGTGAACTGTCCGTTTACAAATGAAAAATAGTTTTCACCGTAATTATTTGAATGGGTAAAGGCAAATTCAAGTTGTTTGCCCTTGTAGTAGCCGACGGGATACAGATGATCCTGCCCAACCTCGGCGTCGAGAAGGTCCAAAAGACCATTTTCCGATACATACCGTTCGCCGTTAAAATTGAGCACAAGACCGGCATTCAGGTAGGCATAATTCCAAATTCGCTTCTGGATATACTCTACATTGAACTCGTAATCTCCGAATATCTTTTCATCCGGGATAAATTCGATCAAAGTACCGTTAGCTACGCCCGCCTTTACCGTACCGTTCCGCTGGCTTTTCAGCACACCACGTTCGAATACCGCTTCCGAGCACTTACCGTCACGAATGGACAGTACCCGGAAATGACCGGACAACGCGTTGACAGCCTTGGTTCCGACTCCGTTCAAGCCGACGGAAAACTGAAACACATCGTCGTTATATTTCGCTCCGGTATTGATCACAGAAACGCATTCAACAATTTTGCCCAGCGGGATTCCCCGGCCGTAATCGCGAACTGTTACCTGATTGTTTTTCAGGGAAATATCGATTTTCGAACCGTTCCCCATGATAAATTCATCAATCGAATTATCAATAACTTCCTTAAGCAGTATATAAATACCGTCGTCGGGATTCGATCCGTCTCCGAGCCGTCCGATATACATACCGGTTCTCAGGCGAATATGCTCAAGAGAACTCAGTGTCTTGATTTTCGATTCATCGTAGTCAGCTATCTTTTTTGCCATAACGGCATGAGTATATCAGAAAAAGAATGAAAAAGTCACGAAATATGCGCCAATTTCAAAAAGTCGTTTGCTGTCAGAGCGTGCAGTTATTCAGAAGCAGCTTCATTGCGTGCATCTCGAGGCAAAGATGCTTCAACGGAGATGCGATGCTGAACAAGAGCTTCTTTATCGAGCTCGGCGTCTGCGATAGTTTTTCTGAGATTTGCAATCATCTCGGTATACTGTTCAATTTTACGGGTATACTCTTCGACAGAACGCGAGTACGAGCTAATATTTTTGTCAAGCGATTCTATCTTGAGACTCGTCTCCAGCACATCAATTTTCTGCCGAATAGTCCAAATATCAGATCGTAATACTGCTATCTGCTCCAATTGACGGGCATACATGCCCATATCGCTGAACGTATGGCCGTCACCGGTATTACCGAGCAAAGAACGACCATTCTCGTCCAGAAATTTATCGGTATACTCGCGGGCGGTAAGAACTACAAGAGAATCGATTTTCTTGTCCGCCTCTTTTATGGAAGACCGAAGTTCGCTGATCCGGGCAGACGGATTCGAAGAAGCTCCGTACGAATCGAGAGCAGCTCGCACAGCGGCAAGATCGTCGAACACCGCCTGGTCCCTCTGGGTAAGCGTGGCAATGCGATTCTGCACTTCACGCGCAGAAGCGAAACGGACTCCCAACGGACTATCCGGGCCGGCCGCCTCGGCTTTTGCGTCAATTGTTCCGTTTTCAAGAAGCGTTCGCGCTTCTACGGCAAACAGACGATCAAGCCGCGATCTGAATTGGCGTATCGTAGTCGCCACACCGGCGATCTTCAGCTGGGCAAACATCTTGGAAAAAAAACCGGACTGTTCGATATCTCGGCGCATTTTTTCCTGTTTTTGTTCCAGTTTGATCAGCTCATCCTGTTGCGATGCGACTTTATCATAAAAATCACCAAATTCGGCAACATCCTCAGGAGTATAAGAATCACAGAGCGCTTTTCCAAGCGCAGACAGTTCGTTGGAATACAGGATGTTCTCTTCATTCAGCTGTGCCAGTATCTCTTTTCTGAATCGCTCCAGTTCCTGTTCCCGGGCAAGCGCATCTTTTATATCGAGGACAGTCCGCGTATCAGCTTCCCGCGAAGCGCGGAAAGCCTGCCAAGACTCGAGCCGTTCGGAATTCACTGCACCGGACAGGATTACCGGATCGACAGAATCGGCAAGCAATTTTTCGCCGAACTGATAATATGTGTTCGACAGCGTCCCCCGCTTCTCGTCAAGGAGAATAGTGAGGCTCTGTATTGATTTTCTTTGTTCGTTCATCCTGTAATTGTAATACGGATATTATTTTCTTGACAATAGTTCAAAACAGAACTTACGATTGAACTGTTGATTATACGCCCCTCTCGAGGAAGGCTGCCAACATATCAACAATCCGATAATGAGCATGCAGAAGGAGCGAGAAATGGGATTTTCTACTGATTTGATCCGAACAGTATCCATTGCCGGACATGGCCAGACCGGTAAAACAACAATGATTGAACAATTACTGCTCGCTGCCGGCATACTGGCAAAGGCCGAGCCGATCGAATCCGGAAAAACCGTCAGCGACTATACCCCCGAAGAAATTGAACGAAAAATTTCAATTTACGCGACTCTTGTCCATCTTCCCTGGAAAGATATCAATATCAACTTTTGGGACACCCCAGGTTCGTCGGATTTTCTCGGCGAAGTCATCACCGCCTTCAGAACTTCAGAACTTGCGCTGATGATGATGCATGCAAAAGCGGGCATACAGATAGAGACAGTAAAACTCTGGCGCCAGCTGGATCGGCGCAACAAACCCCGCGTTGTGTTTGTCAACCACCTTGATGACGAACATGCGTCATTCAGCAACTGCATCCATGAACTGCGCACACAGTTCGAAGTGGAAGCCTGTCCTGTAACAATCCCCATCGGAAGCGGAGCCGCGTATCAGGGCGTAATCGACGTTCTTCACGGTAAAGCATGGCTTACAGACGGAAGCGGCGAAACAGAAGCCGAAATTCCTGCAGAATTTAGAGACGAGTACGAGCGCGCACGGGAAATACTTGCTGGCGCCGCAGCAGAGGGAGACGACGAACTGCTGGTCAAATTCATAGACGAAGCAGGTTTGTCGGATGACGACATAAAACGGGGGCTTGAGCTGGCTATCAAGGATAATCGCATTGTTCCCGTATTCGCCGGGTGCGCCAAAAAGGGATCCGGCATAAAATCTGTTCTGGATTTTATTGCAGAAATAATGCCACCACCGTCGGGAGCTCTCGAAGTCGCACTGGATAAGGACGGTAATGAAGTAGCCGTAAAAATTAATCCGGCACAGCCCTTGTCTGCTCTGGTTGTAAAAACAACTAATGACCAGTTTTCGGGAAAACTGTGCTTTATCAAGATTGTTACCGGCACGCTTGTAGCAGATTCAGAAGTGTACAATGTCACCGAAAACCGCAAGGAAAAAATTGGCAAACTGTACCGAACTATCGGAAAGAAACTGATCGAAACAAGAGAACTTGCTGCGGGAGATGTCGGCATTGCGGCAAAACTTCCTTACGCCAAAACCAATGACACTTTGGGAATTTCGGCCGAAATTCTTCCGTTCATCAAACTGAGAACCCCGAATCCCGTCTATTCCATGGCTGTATCGGCTGCAGAAAAAAAAGACGACGACAAACTGGGAGAATACCTTATCAGGGCGTGTGAAGAAGATAAAACGCTGAGTTTTGCCTATAATCCCGAAACAAAACAGAATGTCCTTTCAGGCATGGGAGACCTTCACATCAACATAATCCTGAACCGCATCAAAACCCAGACAAAGATAGACATTCTGACCTCTATTCCCAGAATAGCGTATCGTGAAACCATACAGAGAAAAGCACAGTCGGAATATACACATAAGAAACAGTCCGGAGGTCATGGACAGTATGCTCGTGTTGTGCTCGCTATCGAAAACCTTCCCCGGGGAGAAGACTACCGATTTACCAATGCAGTATTCGGCGGTGCAATTTCAAAGGGATATATCCCGGGTATAGAAAAAGGCGTCAAGGAAGCAATGCAATCCGGTGTTCTCGCCGGGTACCCCGTTGTAGATGTCGCGGTTACCGTGCTCGACGGCAAGGAACATCCGGTAGATTCGTCGGAAATGGCATTCAAGATTGCCGCACGAAACGCATTCAAGGAATCCATGCGCAACGCCGGGCCAATACTCCTTGAGCCGATCATGAACCTGACAGTCTTTGTTGATACAAAAAATCTGGGCGATATCATGAGCGACCTTTCCGGCAGGAGAGGCCATATTCTGGGTCAGACAAGCCTTGGAAACGGTATTGAAGAAATCAGAGCCCAGGTTCCGCACCATGAACTGCTGAAATATGCAATCGATTTACGGTCTATGACCAGCGGCACCGGTTCGTTCGAGATGAGTTTTGATCACTACAGCCCGATATCCGGAAAGATAGCGGAAGAAGTAATCGCAACCGCGAAAGAGTTTATCAAGCAGGCAGAAGAGGACGACTGAACCGGAAGTAACGAGTCAGCAGGTAAAACTGCTGACTCTCCCGGCTCAGTGCCGATCATCGAGCTTCACATACGGTCGAAGCTCTCCTACATGCTTGAATGCGGGGCGATAAATACGGCCGCAAGAAACGATTTCTTCAAGACGATGGGCAGCCCAGCCGGAAATTCGCGACACCGCGAAAATGGGTGTGTACAGTTCTCTGGGTATCCCGAGCATCGAATATACAAACCCCGAATAGAAGTCGACATTTGTGCAAATTCGCTTTTCTTCGCCCTTCTCATCCTTGAAAATCCCGGGGAAAATCTTCTCGATCAGGCAGTATAATTCAAACTCTTCGGTACATTTCTTTACCTCTGCAAGCTTTCGCGCCTTTTCCCGCAAAAGAATCGCACGGGGGTCGGAAATGGTATATACCGCATGGCCCTGGCCGTATACCAGACCGGTTCGGTCAAAGGCTTCTTTCCGGACAATTTTCCTCAGATACTCGCCAACTTCCTTCTCGCTCGACCAGTCTTTGACATGAGCCTTGATGTCATCCATCATCTCAATGACCTTTATATTCGCTCCGCCGTGGCGGCGACCCTTGAGAGAACCTACGGCAGCTCCTATCGCCGAGTAGGTATCGGTATCTGCAGAAGAAACAACATGAACCGTGAGCGACGAATTGTTTCCTCCTCCATGTTCAGCATGAAGAATCAATGCAAGATCAAGAATCTCCGCTTCCAGCTTGTCGTAATTCTTGTCGGCACGGATCAGTCTGAGAAAGTTCTCTGCTGTAGACAGATTCGGAAGCGGATTATGCAGATACATACTCTTTCCGTCATAGTACCGACGTTTCGCCTGATATCCATAGGCCACCATTGCAGGGAATCGGGCAATCAGCTGAATGCACTGCATAAGGTTGTTGGCAATCGACATATCCTCGGGATTTGGATCGTATGAATACGAAACAAGTACGGATCTGGCAAGCTTGTTCATAACATCCGATGACGGCGATTTGAGTATCATGTCTTCAACGAAATTATTCGGCAATTCCCTGTATAACCCAAGCATTGCATCAAATTCCGCAAGCTGGGATGCATTCGGCAGTTCGCCAAACAAAAGAAGATATACAACCTGCTCAAAACCGAACTGATCGGCCTGCTCAATGTCGGAAATAATATCTTCAACATCATAGCCGCGATAAATCAGTTTCCCCGGAACCGCAACAGGCTTTCCGTCAACAACATCATAGCCATACACGTTTCCGATCCGGGTAAGTCCGACAAGAACACCTTTTCCGTCCGAATCGCGAAGCCCGCGCTTGACATCATATTTTGTGTATAATTCCGGATCTATAAAATCGTTTCGTTCCGCCAGCCGGGCAAGTTCGGTAAGCAACTCCGGATTCTCGTCTTCATATTGCATAATTTTTCCCCCAAGAGGTTGTATGTGCATATTTATACAGGAACATACTAAGTTGCTCAAGAGTACCAAACCAGTTTTTTGAAAAAAAACAATAAACAATTCGTTTTTATGTATATTTATACCAATTCTATGAATATTTTCAGGTTTCAGACAAAAAAACTGTAGCGCTCTTGCTTTACCAGAGGCCTTTAAACGTGATACCTTACTTTCATGAAAACCACACTAATCAAGGAAATCCTTGTGTCGGAGCCCGACGGGCGTCACGTGACCATATACGGATGGGTCCGCACAAAGCGCGAGACCAAGAATCTCGTGTTCATTCAGGTAAATGACGGATCCTGTTTCGCGTCGATTCAGATAACGCTGGATCGCGATGCAGGAATCAGCCCGGACACAGAAGCGGAACTGAAACGGATAACAACCGGATCATCAATCTGCGCCACCGGCAAACTCGTGCCTTCTCCAGCATCCGGGCAGGCAGTCGAAGTGGCGGGAGACTCGGTTCTCGTTATCGGCGAAGCGCCCGTCGATACCTATCCTCTTCAGAAAAAAAATCATTCTCTGGAATTTCTCCGCGAAATCGCTCATTTACGAGCCAGAACAAACACCTTCGGAGCGGTTGCCCGTGTACGAAGCCAAATGGCCTACGCCATTCACGTCTTCTTCCAGGAACGGGGATTCAATTACGTCCACACTCCCGTGATTACCGCCTCGGATTGCGAAGGAGCCGGAGAAATGTTCCAGGTTACGACACTTGACCTCGAACGCATTGCAAAAGACGGCGCAAGCGCAGCAGCAAAAGGCGAGCCTGCAGTGGATTACTCGAAGGACTTCTTCGGAAAACCGGCAAACCTGACTGTTTCCGGTCAGCTCGAAGCCGAAACGTATGCAACCGCCCTTTCCCGCGTCTATACCTTCGGACCGACCTTCCGGGCAGAAAATTCGAATACAACCCGGCACCTTGCTGAGTTCTGGATGGTAGAGCCAGAAGTTGCCTTTAACGATCTCGACGCAAACATGGATCTTGAAGAAGAGTTCGTCAAATTCCTCATGAACTGGGCGCTCACAAAATGCACCGAAGACATGAAGTTTTTCGACGAACGCATTCAGCCTGGACTCATCAACAGCTTGAAAGCAGTCGCCGAAGCGGATTTCGCGCGTGTCACCTACACCGACGCAATGAAAGAGCTGGAAAAGAACGCGGACAAATTCGAATTCAAACCGTTCTGGGGGTGCGACCTTCAAAGTGAACACGAACGCTATCTGACAGAAAAAGTCTATGGCCGCCCCGTAATGGTCTACAACTACCCGAAAGACATCAAAGCCTTCTATATGAAGCTGAACGACGACGGAACAACCGTCCGCGCAGTAGACCTGCTGGTTCCCGGACTCGGCGAACTCATCGGAGGTTCCGAACGCGAAGAAAACCTGGAGAAGCTCGAAAAACGCATTACAGAAATGGGACTGAACGTCGAAGACTACTGGTGGTACCTCGATCTTCGCCGGTTCGGCACCGTTCCTCACGCAGGATTCGGCCTCGGTTTCGAGCGGCTTCTGCTGTACATCACTGGCATGGGCAACATTCGCGACGTCATTCCCTATCCGAGAGCCCCGAAACTGGCGGACTTCTGATTTGAGCCGCATGGAAAAAGAAAAAACGCCACGTCGCAGTACACGAACTGCACGACGCAAGCCGCTGCCAGTCTTGCTGGCGGCGCTCCTTGCCGTAGCAGTATGTCTCGTGCTCCTGGCTGCATATACCGCCAGAAGACTCGATAATCCGAACCTTTCGCCCCGGACGGCAGCCGAGGAAGCCATGGCTGTGTCTGTCTGGAGACAGACACGGCAACCCGGTCCGGACGACGTTCCCGGCTTGCATGCATGGCAGTGGCCCGAACCGACCGAAGCCCTCGCAAGCTCCGGAAACGAAATTGCGGCAAACCTGCACGCGGTTTCCGCCCTTCTTGTGGATGCGCAGACAGGTGCCGTCCTGCTGGAAAAAAACGCCGACGCGCCAATTCCTCCCGCATCCATGACCAAACTGGTTGCGATGTATACCGCATTCCGCGCAATCGAAACCGGAGAAATCAGCTTCGACGACCTCGTGGACCTACCGCCGCAAAGCTGGGCAAAAAACATCCCCGCAGGATCATCACTGATGTTTCTCGGGGAAGGACAAATCGTCACAGTTCGCGAACTCCTGCTCGGAATGGCGATTGTATCAGGCAACGATGCCGCAATCGCCCTGGCGTATCACACCGCAGGCTCGGTAGAAGCCTTCATCGATCGGATGAACACCGAAATGGAACGGCTCGGACTGACAAAAACACGTTTCGTCGAACCTTCCGGGCTCAGCGAATTCAACACGACAACCGCACGAGAGTTCGCGGCTTTTTCCCGGGAATACATCTTTCGGTACCCGGACGCATTGAAAGCCTTCAATTCCCGCACCCGTTTCGAGTATCCCATGCCCTGGAATCTTCCCCAAGGCAGACGCGAATCGCCGGTTGTCCAGGCATCGACAAACAGACTGCTGACTACGCTCGACGGCTGCGACGGACTTAAAACAGGCTTTATCTACGAATCGGGATACAATCTCGCCCTGACTGCGCAACGAGCCTCGGACAGATTCATATCGGTCACTATGGGAGGTCCCGGCAACGGTTCGTATGAAGGAAACCTCTTGAGGAACAGCGACGGAACATCGCTCATGGAGTGGGCATTTACAAACTTCACGACGATCAGGTGTTCTCAAGCACAACGGCAGGCCGTAACCGTATGGGCAGGTACGGAAGATTCTGTGTACGCAATACCGGCCGAGCCGGCTTTTTTTACCGCACCGCGTGCGATCGCAGCGGGCACAGAACCGGTTTCACGCATCCTGCTCAACAAGGCAGTGCGCGCGCCGGTTTTCGCCGGCAAAAGGCTCGGTACTGTCGAGTATCTGATCGATGGAACCGTCTGCCACACAGTTCCGCTGATCGCCGACCGAAACTCCGCTGCGTCGGGCCTTCCCCGCCGCCTTGTCGACCGTGTGGCAGAAGCGTTCAGCGAGCTCTTTTGATCAGCTCGTCGACTGTCACGATCTCGTATCCGGCTTCTACCAGCGCATTGATCAAAAGGTCTACCCGATCGTACAGATAATCGTTTCGGGTTCCGGATGTCCTTCCGATTCTGACCGGGATTATCGATCCCGGTTTTTTTGTCTTCAGTATGTCTTCTATAATATCGGCAGAGCTCTTGTAGAGTCCCGGCATCAGACGGTCCTGCTCAAGAGTTGCCCAATCGGGAACCGATACGTCTCCGGAAACATACCGATAGCCCGCGGCAGAACCGGCCTTGAGAACAAGGGGCGAAACGACATAGTACGGTGCATGCCAGAGCAGCGTGAGCTCCTGGCCGGTCGCGTTGTAGAAATCATCCTCGTTGCGCGAAAGGCCGCGGATAATGAAATCCTCGTCGATCCTGAAGCCGGTGCCGGACAGATCCCAGGTGGTGAAGAACAGAGATCCCGTCTGATGGCCGGCCTTCACTATTTCATTGACCGCAGAAGGATGCTGGCGGATGAATTCTCCGTTTATGAAGAAAGTCGAGCGAATGCTGTAGCGGTGGAGCACGGACAGAATATTGCTCAAGCCCTCAATGCTGTCCATCGCATCGAATACAAGGGCTACCTGCCGCAGACCGGACCTCGATCCGTTTGTAAAGATGTCCGACGCGAGCCTGGATGAAGCCTTTGTCTGGGGAAGAACGCTGTCAAGACTGATGCGCGGTTCGCTGATCAGCGCCGAGGTTCCCCCGGGGCTTCGGGAAGACCGGGCGTACAGCATATTTGAATAGTAATTGCTGCCGGAGTCCAGGTAGATGCGCCATGACGCGTTTGAACCTGCAGCAGGCCGCATGCGGCCGGAAGCCGCCTGATCCCACAGCATCGAGCCACGGTACTGGAAGCGCCCAAGGCTTTCGGTATCGGCCAGAATAGAATCGCCCTGCTCGTTCCAACCCGCAGCGGACACTGAAGAAAGAAGCAGCGGAGCAGCTTGTCCGCTCGCAATATTCCACTTTCGGATCGTTTCGGCTCCCCCGATATACAACACGTTTTCATCAGCCCAGACTATGGATGATACCTTTTCATCATTCCAGGAAGCAGTTTCTTTCCAGGTGGACAACGAATAAATCCGTATACCGGAGGTCGTATTGAACGCAATCAGGGAACCATCAGGCGAAACAGCGTAAGAAACAGGACCGAAGGGTATGGAAAGCCGGGTAAACACCGCACCTTCCTTTACCGAATCCAGTTTCCAGCCCCTAATAATCCGTTTGCCATCCTCCACTGCTTCGGTCAGAACGACCGGAACCGCTGATGAAGTCCAAATGAATGCAACATCGGCCGTATTGCCTGCCAGCAGCAGATACGGCATAAAGCCTGCGGCCTCCGCCAGGGCGTAATCGTCGCCCGTCATCGGGCAGTAATAGACGCTCCGATGATCCCGCGCATACAAAATTGCCCTTCCGTCGGGCGAAGCGCAAAAAGAATCTGCAGTGCTGTCGAAGCTGCATGGCAGTTTTCCTGCAAGAGAACCAATGCTGATCAGCGGACTGTACAACGCCCGGGCGAACAGCTCCGAGGACTGAACAAGGTACACGGACGAACCTGAGGCATACAGGAACCGCGAAGAAGAAAACCAGCTGATATTATTGATACTGCCGGGACCGAGAAGCCGGTATTTCATGTCGACGGGAGTCTGGGAAAAAAAAGCTTCCGGCCGGGAAAAATACAGATTACCGTCCAAAGAATATAGCAAAATCGACGAATCGGGCGCCCAGGACACCGGGATGCCGCCGCGCTCCACCGATTCGGCAAGAACATACCGGGTATTTCTTGTTGAATCCAATAGTACCAGACGGCCGCGTGAATAGGTTACCGCCTCGATGGACACAATCCATCGTCCATCGGGACTGACCGACACATCGCCAAGGACTCCGAGCGCCGGAGTTCCGCCTTCAAAGAAAGGACGAAAATCCCTGACCCAGCTGAATACCCCAGTTGCGGTATTAAAGCGGCCGGTACCGAACCGGTTTCTGATCTGCAGAATTGCTCCCCCGGACAGGGATTCCATCCGCTCCGGATAGAACGTCAGCTGCTCGATAATTCCGGCGTCGATATTTTTCAAACAGAGCGTGTCGTAGGATCCCTTTCCCGGTATATCGGCCCTTACAGTGAACAGCACTTCATTTTTGCTGTTTATATCCGGTGAACGGAACGAAATTTCTGCCGTCAGGTGAAAAAAAAGCGAAATAGACAGTGCAAAGCACAGAACGCGGACTGAATGTTTCATCTATAATTCCTGGTAAAGAGTTTCGGAAGCGGGTACGATTTCCGAAAGACATCGGTCGATTTCGGACAGGTCGTGCTCCATGCGGGCTATACGGGTTTGAGTCCAACGGACCTGAAGATTCTGTATTCGTTCGAATACAGGATCAAACCGTTCTGCCAAGAAACAGTCCGGATCGGTCGGCGATCCGCACCATGGGCAGAATATGAACTGGGGATCAAGGGTACAGCCGCAGGCTTGGCATATCGATTCCTTGCTCATTTGCATCCTCCATTGTACGAGCGATTTCCGAAGCGGGACTATGCAAGCCGAATTCAAAAGCCGGTTACGTTTGAAACCGGCTTTTGTAGAACAATTACAAGTCTTTCTATTATAAAGATTTGTAAATTTCTTCATGCACATCTAAGGGTGCTCTTTCATTTCAGTACAGAAAAGGGATCTATAGTCTTACCGGATTTATACACGGAAAAGTGAAGATGACTCCCGGTCGAGTATCCGGTATTTCCGACCCTGCCGACAGTCGCACCCTGGACAATGCGCTGGCCGCGCTTGACGGAAATACTGCTCAAGTGTCCGTACAGAGTTTGATATCCGCCGTCATGAGATATTATGACATAGTTTCCGTAAACAGGCGAATACCCGGACGTCGCGATCTTCCCGTCCAGGGCAGCCTTGATAAGGGTTCCGGTCGGAGCGGCAAGGTCAATACCCGTATGAAAGCTTCGAACTCCGGTGAACGGATCCTTCCGGTAGCCATACGACGAAGTTAGGCGACCTCTGATCGGGGTTATAAACAGTTCGCCCATGGCCTTGCGCAGTTCGAGGTTGGAGAGCGCGGCGCCCGGAATGAACAGACGCTGGCCGGCAGTCAGAGCCGACTGTTCCAGGTCGTTTGCGTCGAGAACTGCATTGACCGGTATGCCGAACCGTTCAGAAATTCTGGCAAGCGAGTCCCCACGGACGACAGTATACACAATACCGTCCATCGACGGTATTTTCAGGATTTGTCCGGATCTGATGCGTCGGGCATTATCAATTGCATTTACGGACAGAATGCTGCTCATATTCCTCAGTCCGAAACGGGATACGATGCCGCTCACGGTATCTCCGGGCTTGACCGTATACATGCTGTACACAACAGAGAAAACAACCGACGGAATTTCTGTCCCGATTCCTTCTGATTCGAACCCGGAAGACGCTTCAGGCATCATACAACTGCGAAGAGAAGACTCTGCAAGACTGTCGGGCGCAAAAGACACGGTTCCGAGTCTGTATCCGCCATATCGATCCTGCAAACGGGGAGCGGACACAAAACACAAAACTGCTGTCAGTGCAAAAATAACAGGAAACGTTATATACATGTTCAGGAAACGCATATCGACCGGTTCATTCCGGGATACGAATTCCGGTTGACGGATTCGCGCATGCAGAGCAAGAGGTGAGTTTTTTCGCGATGGCAGATGGTTTTCAGGCTGCAAAATGGTTATAACATCCATACGAAAAGTATCGACACAAGAGCTCTGTATAATTAGAATTGAATTCGCATGAAAACCCGACTATCTCCCGTTTTGGTCTTTTTAACCGTTTTTTTGCTTGCTATAACAGTAAAACTGCTCGTAATCGATATCCTGTACGTCGCCGGACCCTCAATGAGCCCAGTAATTACACCGGGAACACTGGTGGCAGAATTCCGGCTTGAATGGGGAATCCCCGTCCCGTTCAAAAATGCATATTTCACCCGCTGGGGCACTCCGACTGCGGGCGATATCGTAATTTATCCATGGCAGGGTCGGCTTGTAGTCAAGCGTTGCGTAGCCGGACCTGGAGAAAAGCTGGTATTTTCAAATGAAAAAGGATATAGTGTACGCTCCGGTGCCAGAGAAATTCCGCTAAACCGGGAACAGTACCATAAACTGAAAAACGTACAACAGGTACCCGATGGTATGATCTTCGCTGTGGGAGACAACATGGCCGAATCACATGATTCTCGCGATTACGGATTCGTCTCCGTCGACAGCATTCGTGGAACCGTTTTATGGAAATAAATGGGTTTTACTCTGTCAGGCGCATGATTTTTCTCGGGACATTTTTTGTGCTTTTTGCTGCAGCCATTGTCGCTGCCTATGGGACCCGGATGCTCGGTCCCAGACCGGATCCGGCAACACCGACGCTTTCTGCGGAGCGCGGCTCAATTCTGGACAGAAACGGTAAAATACTGGCAGTTCAAACCACCTTGTATAATATCGCTGTCACTCGTTCTTCGATTCCGGACAAAAAGCATTTTGCAAATCTCCTTGCACCGGTTACCGGCATATCGGAAGACGAGATTTTTTCGATGGCCAGCTCTGGCCCGGGAGACTTCTTCTACCTAAAGAAAAAAATCAGCGAAAGCGAAAAGACTGCTGTCGCCGCAGCCATAAAGCAGGGAAAACTGCACGGCATACGGCTGGAGCCGGTGCTCAGCAGAACGTATCCGGAAAATAGGCTTGCGTCGCATATCATCGGTTTTCTTGGCGATGACGGAACAGGCCTGACCGGAGTCGAATATTCATTCCAGGACATTCTTTCGCCCCTGTCAGTGTCTCCGGCAGAGGTACAGGACGGCTACAATGTCATGCTTACAATCGATGCGACACTCCAGTATGAACTGGAAAAAATCGGCAAAGAGACGATGGAGAACACAGATGCAGAAGCGGTACTCATGCTCGCCGCGAACGCGCGATCAGGAGAAATACTTGCCTATATCAGCGAGCCGGCAGCGAACCTGAACCAGTATTCTCAAAGTACACAGTCACAACGGCTTGACCGTCCGGCTCTGTATGCCTTTGAGCCGGGTTCCGTATTCAAGATTTTCACCATCGCTGCTGCACTGGATCTGGGCGTCATACAGGATTCTGATCTATTCCTGTGTGACGGCGGATATTCGTTAACCACGCCGCGGGGGGAACAGATCCAGATTAAATGCCTGCACCAGCACGGCTGGTTGACTGCCCGCGAAGTTATCAAGCTCTCCTGCAACGATGGCACCGGCCAGATTGTAGAGAAAATTCCGGACGATGTATTCGAGTCTAAACTCAGACAATTCGGCTTCGGATCAAAAACAGGTATAGAATTGCCGGGAGAAACAAACGGTATTTTTAACCGGAGTACATACTGGTCGCTCAGATCTAAACCAACTATTGCTATCGGTCAGGAAATATCTGTTTCTGCGCTGCAAATGGTTGAAGCCGCAACTGCGTTTGCGAACAAGGGAGAAACCATCAAGCTTACACTTTTGTCAAAACTGTATTCGCGCGATGGTACGCTGATATATTCACATCAACGAAAGCCCATTACCCCCGTGTTATCCCCTGAAGCAGCCAGTCTTATGCTCAGTTATATGCAAACGACATCAGAAACCGGAACCGGCACAAGAGCCTCTGTGGGAGATGTTCCCATGGCAGTAAAAACCGGTACCGCCCAAATGCGCAACTCCGGAGGAACCGGATACAGTGATACAGATTTTATTTCAAGCTGTATCGGCATTTTCCCCGCAGACGATCCGGAAATAATCCTGTACCTCGCCATTGTAAAGCCGGTCGGAGAAACGTACGGCGGCAGAATTGCCGCTCCGGTTGTATCCAAAGCGGCGAATGTCCTGATAGATTCATTGGGATTCGGAAGAGGAAAGGCAACATCGGTAACGCATACAGGGCTCATCCGTATTCCCAAAAACAAGCCGGTAGTACTGGGCGATATCATTCCCGATTTTTCCGGCGTACCAAAAAAAATGCTGACACCGCTGTTTGAGCGATCCGACATCATTGTACGTATATCGGGCGACGGGTATGTCGTCGAACAAAGTCCGGAAGCAGGAACCCCGGTCGAAAAAGGAATGACGATTGATCTTGTTCTCGAGTGACGTTCTGGAGGCCAACATGGCGCTGTTCAGATCCCGTTTTCCCGATCTGGCGGCTCTATGTGCGCTGGAAACACGTCCACAGGCAGAAAAGTGGCTGAGCAGACTTCCGGCAGATGTCAGGCTGGAAGCTTGCCGGAACGGAGACGTCACTATTCTTTCCGGAGAACGCTCCCTGCATTCGCGCTATAATCCGGTAGCCGAAGCCGAAAATATCCTGAAAGCTTCGAAATCTTTCAGGGAAGAAGGTTGTGTCTTTGCCGGCTTCGGACTGGCATACCTTCCCGAGCTGTATGCGATCCGATATCCGGAATCTACGATCGTTATTGTAGAAAGCGATCCGGCACTGCTTGCGCTCGCCCTTGCTTCAAGACCGCTCCAAAGACTTTTTTCCCATACGAAACTGCTTATTGTGTGCGGAGCTGAGCCGGAAGAGCTTCCATCGATTCTCGAGCGGACTGGATTACAAGAGCTTTCCGCCTACGCTTCTCCGGCAATAACCTCGATTAATCCTGACTGGTATGCGCGCTTGGAAATTTCACTTAAACGATGGAAGGATAAGCGACAGATCAATCGCAATACATTACGCAGATTCGGAGATCTCTGGCTGAAAAACATGTGCAGGAATCTGGCCGAACTTGAGCGGCGCGAAGGCATCTCCCGTTTTTCGGGAATGTTTACCGATATTCCGGTTCTTTTGCTTGCTGCAGGCCCCTCTCTCGACGAAGTACTTCCGGCATTGCAAGAACTGAAAAAAAAATGTGTTGTTATTGCGGTCGATACAGCCGTGCGGGCATGCATGCGGGTCGGAGTCGAGCCGGACTTTATCGTTGTTGCCGATCCCCAGTACTGGAACTGGCGGCATTTCGACGGACAATCCTGTCCCAAGTCGTATCTGATCACAGAACTTGCGGCATGGCCGGCTGTTTTCAGATTTCCATGCCGTGCTATACATCTGTTTTCCTCCCGGTTTCCGCTCGCGCATTTTTTGGAACAAAGGCTCGGTCTGCATGGAGAACTGGGAGCTGGAGGCTCGGTCGCAACAACAGCCTGGGACTTCGCGGCATATGTGGGAACTCCCCGCATATACCTGGCCGCTCTGGATCTCGGGTTTCCCGACCTCAAAACCCATTTTACCGGAAGCATATTTGAAGACCGTACGCATTGCGTTTCTACCCGATTCGCTACCTCCGAAACAGCAGGCTACCTCGCCCTGTACGGCGCGCATCCGTATCCAGTACCTGATTATCGAGGACGAACCGTTCTTACCGACCACAGACTCTCCCTCTATGCCTGGTGGTTCGAAAACCGGCTGGCCCAGGCCGATTCACCGGAAACAGCAACCCTAACGCATACAGGAATGAAGATTGCCGGAATCAATCCCGTCCCGCTCGATCACATCCAAAATTTACCCGACCGACGGGATGAAATTAACCGACGCTTGAACCTTGCACAAACAAAGACCGGAGCCAGAAGCAAGCCAAGAAACATGTCGTATCATTCTGCGCTGAATGAACTGATTGCAGCGCTCGAGGATCTAGAAGAGTTGGCTTCCCGTGGAATGTCTATCTGCGACCGGATGCAGGCATCAGTCATCCGAAAAAATCGGAAAATCGAAGCTGAAAGTTTCACCGAACTGGATCGGATTGATACAGAATTGATATCACATCCGGCTAAGGAGCTGGCTGCAATGATTTTCGACCGGTTCAGGAACACCGAATCCGAAAGCAGTACAGCATCAGATCCTGTCAGCGATTCCAAGGAAGTCTACAGCGCGATAAAAGTTGCGGCCCAAAGGAATATACACTTAATCCGCATCGGGCTGTTAAGACAGCAAGAATACGCAGACGAGTCACACAACAGAAAAGACTCTGACACCGTCCTTCAGCCGGATAACACTGTGCTGTAAGCATCGGTGCAAACATGAAAAAAAAAACGGGAGAATCAGAACAAGGGCTAAAGATTTCCTGAGGTATTCCGATAGTTATAGTGTTGGTTACAAATAAAACGGCGTACAGGAGTGACGTCCAGACGCCGTTAGCACTGACAAGACAGACCGCATCGATAGAGATGTGGTCTTTTTTTTTACCCTGCGGGTCAATTTCGTGTGAGCTGATCGGGGCAAATGAAAAAAAAAGTTCCTCCAAGCAGCGGTTCCTGCAAGCAGGAACGATTGCCGGAAACGGGAAGGTTACACCCTGACTGAGTGAGCAGCGTCGAAAAGCCAGGAACCGGAATCCTCAAGCAGTCTCGAAAGAATAACAACGTGCATGGACGACTTTGCCTCTTCAACCAGTCGGAGCCACTTTGACCGGCTTAGCTTCGGAATAATCCGCTGTTTTACTGCCGCTCCGGCTGCGATGAACCGACCGCCTGCATCACCGAGTTTCGGGGCAAGCATTTTTTCGCATATATAGCCGGAAAGAGCGGCAACAACCGGATCGGACGAAGACTGTGCCAGGGGCAGAAGATACGTGCCGGCCTTGTCGTACTGTTTGACTGAATGGGACGAAATGCCGGACAGCAGTTCCAGCCAGATACGTTCTTCCGGTCGTGCGGAGGCGGCGTGCTGTACCACTGATTCGAGAAAAGCATGATCTGCGGATACAAGTGCGGCCGAAGCGAATCCTGTTGCGCATGCGTTGTATATCGAGGGCTTTTTATCCGCAACGAGCACTTCCAGTTTTTTTACTGTCTCAAGATCATGCAACAGGAGCAAGGAATCGGTTAGGAGATTTACTTTTCGCGCAGATATTTTCTGCCGGGTGAAAAGCTCGGTTTCTAAATATTGGGCCAGTCCGGGCCAGTCTTCCTGTTCCAGTTTTTGCAGCAGAATCCGGTTCCGTGCATACAGTAGATTAACAAAAAGAATGAGCATCAGAAACAGAATTCCTATATACCAGCTTTTAGTCCAGAATTCTTCCATGAATGTAAAATCCAGTATAAAGGCGGGAAGCAAAAAAACTGTAAGGAAACATAAAAAAAGGACGATATTAAAAGAAGCAAGCAAGTAGCCGAATTTCATGAAAAAACTCCCGAAGTTGGGTATTATTGTACTACAGGGGTGACGATAAGTGAATACATTCAATACCACAGAATTGCAGGAAGGTGTCTTTTTCAGCAAAGATGTATTCCTGGACAAAAAGTTTATCCTCCTGACACCGGCAACTGCAGTATCCCTGGAGTTTATCAGGGAACTGAAAGAATGGGAATTTCTGAAAATATATTCCGAAGGCGAACAGACCGAAACCTCGGTCATCAGTTCAGCACAATCAGAAGATGAAGATAAGGACAGGCAGCAATCCAGTTCCGACGCGGAATCCGGCGGCGACGCATCCCGGGATTCTTCGCAGACAGATACCGACGATTCGATATATGCACAGGTCGAGCGCACGTACCTTGGTTTTCAGAATTTCATTGCCGAAGTATATACCCAATATGTTACAAAAAAAGAATTGCAGTTACAGGCAATTTCCGACAAGGTTAAGGAGCTGTGCGAGTTTATCAAGGAATACCGGAAATATGTCCTTCGCATCCAACCCTCCCAGGAAAACCGCGACAAGAACTATCTGGTTGTCCACTCCATGAGGTCAACAGTATTTGCAATCGTTATAGGCCAACAGCTGAAATTTCCCATCCACAAACTTATCGAGCTTGGAGTTTCAACTATTTTGCACGAGATAGGCATGGTAAGGCTGCCACCACAGGTGTATATGGGGAAAAAAGAGCTGACACCGATTGAAAAAAACGCCATTCTGACGCATCCGGTTATTTCGTACAACATTCTGAGAGAGTTTTCATTTCCCTTGAATATCTGCCTTGGAGTGCTTGAGCATCATGAACGCGAAAACGGAGAAGGCTATCCCCGAAAGCTGGCAAAGGACAAAATATCAATATATGCAAAGATAATAGCCGTCGCCTGTTCGTATGAGGCTATGACTGCTAACCGCCCTTTCAAGGAAGCACGGGATGCCTTTACCGGAATTATAGACCTGATGAAAAATCCGGGAAAACAATACGATGATATGGTTATACGCGCACTTCTTTTCTCGCTGTCGCTCTATCCCATTGGGATTTACGTACTTCTTTCCAACGATAAAAAAGCACAGGTTATAGACGTGAACCCGGATAATCCAAAATACCCGATTGTCCAGATTGTCGGCGAAACAAAACCGGATGGAACACCGAAGATTGTCGAAACAAGTGAATACGGTCTGAGCGTCAAAAGACCTCTGAGCCGTGAAGAAACAAAAGCTCTGTCCGAAGCAAGCTCGTAGCTGAACTCAAAACCGATAACAGCCCGCAAAAACTGTCTGATCCAGCCTGAATACCTCAGAAGAAAAGAGTCACATCTCCGGATTCGATATCGTCAAGCCCGCTTTTTTCTACGGTAAAACCGCCAATCTGTCCTGCAACCTCTTTGTGCGAGGTAATAGTAAACCGTTCGACGAGCGCACGCAGTGTATCGTTGCGGATGGACCAGGAAGAAACACCCAATTCTGAGAGCAACCGTTTTTTTTCTGCAGTGCTTGTTTCCAGTGCATCTTCAAGACCGGTTTTCGAACGGGAGAACAGATCTTTGACGCTGGCAAGGGTTCCCAGTTGCAGGTTCACCTCATTGCACATTTTCTGAAAAGAAGCAGGATATACTTCCAGATTTTGCACCATACTATACAGTTCGTCCTGCAGACCTTTCATCTTGTTGAAAAAAGCGGTGTTGTCCTGTTTTATTCGCTCAAGCGCGCGGTTGTCCGTTTCAGCGTCGTCTGTAAAGGATGTTGTAATCGATTCGATCGAATCGATAAAAGCTTCAAGCTCTTTTCGGGTTTCCTGAACCCGGGTGTCGGACTGCATGATAAGGGTGCTCATGTGGTCGACAGTATCTTTTACTGCATGTATTGCCGAATTTTTGGCTACTTCTATCTGCTGGGTGATGCGTACATGCTGCAACCGTGCAATTATCGGTTTAATGGTTTCGAACAGGGTTCGCAGATGTTTCACTTCCCGAACGATAGTCGTGCTATCCCGAACCATACTTTTCTGGCCCTGTTGGTACCGGCTGATTCTGGTTGTGTAGGAAGTAAATCCGGCATCCATCTGGCGAAGAAGACAAGGCAGAGAGCACCCTTTCGGATTAGTGGTGTCAAGGAAATCGGCAATAAAGCTGACCCTGAATTTTTCTACCTGATCAAGAATAGTGTTAACCTTGCGCCAGCTTTCAGAAAAAATGGCGAGACTTGAATCCAGATGACTATTGATGTCGGTCAATATACGCAGGCAAACCTGAATCAAATCTACCGTCATAGAAAGCTGATCGAGCCGGATTTCTGGAGAACTGGCCGCCTCGAGACTGACAATGTCTTCCAGAGCAATACGTATCTGGTCTGACGACTGGCGGATCAGATCCTGCATTTGAATACCGGTCATGGCTTCCTGGATGGGTTTCATAATTCCGAGCGCAAGCTCGTATTTCCCGCGCAGCAGCTCCGAAGCCGTGTCGACAGCAGTGCGAATATCTGCAGACGAGACACCGTGTTCTACGGAAGAAAGCTCTTTCTGGATAGTTATCAGCGACGAAAACGATTGCTTGAGCTCTTCGTTTTTTTTGATCAGATTCCGTTCATCCAGGATCAGTTCATTGGAAAGAGATATCATCCGGGCAGACAATTTTTTCAGGTTTTCAGTTATTGTGGAAAAAGCGCGGCCTTTTTCTCCCGATTTTATCGAAATTACCATCGCGTTAAGCGAAATAATCTCGAGCTCTTCGGAATCGGCTCGAATGGACGAAACTCGTTCGTTGATAGAATCGAGTGCTGCCATCTTGTCGCTCAGTTGATCAAACAGAGCGTTATTACGTCTGTTGTAATCCTCAAAAAAACCGGTTTCATCGTCGCCGAGCGAAGAAAACTCGTCGCCTATCCGGCCGAGCAATTCCTGCAAAGCGGGAAGAGACCTGTTGCCGCTTTTTGTAAGCACGGAAAGAAGCTTGGGAAAGCTGTCTCCAAGAGTGGTATATATGCGTTCGGTATCCTTGATGCCCTGTTGAATGCTGTCGTGTATCTGCCTGATATCCATACCTTCCCTGCCTCAACCATTCGAAGCAATTGCAAAGACCAGTGGTTTTTTACAATTGCAGCACATGATGTATGTGGAGGGCACCTTAAAAACCGGAATTTTTTCAGAGGCGCCCCAGAGTATAACTATACTCCCAAACAGCCCGAACTGTAAATGGAAACACAGTTTCGGCCCTGTGCTTTAGCCAGATACAATGCAGCATCGGCATTTTTCACGAACTGGTCCGCAGAAAAGGAAGAGTCGGGACTGCCCGAAAAACATCCGATGCTGACTGTCAAATATTCGCCGGTTTCAGAAGCAAAGGGTATCCGCAAGCCGACAATTGATGTGCGAATTCTTTCGGCAACTATACTTCCATGTTCCGCATTCATATCGGGAAGAATAACAACAAATTCCTCGCCGCCGAATCGTGCGACACTATCTGTAAGCCTGAACAGAGATTTTTGTATACCTTTTGCAACCAGTATCAGGATACGGTCGCCTTCGACATGCCCGAAGGTATCATTAAACCGCTTGAAAAAAACAATATCGATCATCAACACCGTAAGGAGTTCTTCCCTGATGCGCGACGCTGCCCATTCGCGTTGAAATGCGTACTTGAAATACCGGCGGTTTGGTATTCCGGTAAGTGAATCCTGATACGACAGCGATCCAAGATGGGTATTTTCCGTCCGAAGGGAAGTGGCAACCTCTTCAAGCTCTCCGACTTTCCGCTCAAGGACGGCGCTTTTTCTGATCCGTAAAAAAAAACATACACGGAAAACATACAAAACAGCGCATAGACGATACAGGCATACCACCGAAGGAATACCGGCTTGTCGATCCTGAATGTCAGACTTGTTCCGGACTCCTCTGTTCCCGTCTCCCCTGCTCCGGAAGACCGGGAATCAATTTTTACTGTAAACCGGTACAAGCCTGGCGAAAGATTGGTAAATATCGCATAGCGTCGGCTTCCGGCGCGCACCCATTCTTCGTTGAATCCTTCCAGCATATAGGAATAGGTGTATTTCGCATACGGAGAAAAATCGAGGGCTGTATACCCAATGTTTATATGTACCTGATCGGACCGCAAACGAAGAACAGCATCTTTCGTATTGAAAGCGGGCGATCTGATTGTTTCGTTGTTAACCGTCACAGAAGAAATTGCCATCCGCGGGCTGGACCGGTAGTTATTGCGGATGTCTTTTTCCGCAAAATACATGACTCCCAGCGGCGTACCGAAGTACCGGTTCCCCGAGCGGGCGGAATAATTGACTGTATTGAACTGCTGACTGACCAAACCATCCGAAGCCTTGTACACAAGCGCAGTTTTACCGACCATATCGAACCGGACCAGGCCGTTGTGGGTTGCAAGCCACAGGAAGTCGCCGGAGGACGGAGCGATCCCGGATACCGTATCGGACGGCAGCCCGTCTTTTGAGGTGACATGAGAAAGGTGTCATACACAGGATCTTATGAACATACACCGCCGTTGCGCGTCCCGAACCACAGAGTACCGTCGGAATGTTCATAGCAGGCATACAGAGTGTTACTGCTGATGCCTGCGGGATTCGACCTGTTGTAATAATATGCGGTTAGCGCTCCGGTTTCGCTATTGATGCGATTCAAGCCCCTGTTGGTACCGATCCAGACGTCCGAGGACCGGTCTTCATATATAAAATACACCAGATTGTCCGAAAGACTCCCGGGATCGGATTCGTCATGATGATACTCGAGAATGCTGTCGTCCTGGGGATTGTACCGGTACACCCCGTTTTCGTACGTCCCGATCCAGACGGAACCGTCCGGCTTCGGGCAAGAGAATATACCGTAAGCAGCTTTCCCGGCGGTTTAATCCTGGAAAACCAGGGAACCGCAGAGAAGCGGTCTGTTGTACGATCCCATGCGTACAAGCCGTTATCGCAGCCGACATACAGCTCATTGTCCGACACGCGTAAAATTGAATATACCCCAAGAGAGGGAAGCAGCGCGGGCTTTGCGGGATTATACTCCATCGGCGTTATGGTCCCGGTTGCAGGATCAAAGCGGGTAAGCCCTTTATTGGATATCGAAATCCATACTCTGCCGTCGATATCCTCAAAAATCACGTTTGTTTTTCCGCTTACAAGCCCACGGGATCCTTCAGGGTCGGCATAAAGGGAAGAAAACCAGGCAAAATCCGGATCGTAGACTGTAAGGCCACCTCCATTCGTGCCAATCCAGAAGAGTCCCTGAGTGTCGATATACATTGAATACACGATATCATTGGTCAAACGCTTTCCCGGCCCGGAAGATTGCGTATAGGAAGTTACCGAACCCGTCTGTTTGTCCAGAACATTCAGTCCTCCACCCCAGGTACCGGCAATTATCAAGTCCTGGTCGATTCTGGAGTTCATGCAATATATGCGATTGTCGTTCAGGGGGAACACCGTATATGCAAAACTTTCCCGGTCGATGCGAATAAATCCTGTACCCCATTTTGCTACCCACCAATCACCTTTTTTGTCCTGCTCGATCGCATACACCACTCCTTCCAGAGCCGGGTTTCCGGGAAGAAGTATCGCAGAGGGAATAAAAGAGTCGAAAACTGAATCGTACTGGTACAAACCGTTATAGGTGCAGGCATAGACCGTTCCCGACATGTCTTCATAGAGATTGCGGACAACCTTGTCGGGGATGGAACGAAAAAGACGGTCCGGCTTATAGACAACAAACTCGTCGGTTCCCGGATGCATGCACCCGAGGCCGTCCAGCGTTCCAACCCAGAGCCGGTCTGCAGAATCCCTGAAAATCGAAACGACAACATTGTTGCCCACCGGGTAATTGGTAAACGTACCCGTTGCGATATCATAGCGATCCAGCCCTGCATACGTACCGATCCAGAGAATATCATTCCGGTCCATGTACACAGTCTGAACCAGATTGGACGCAAGGGTGTTTTCCTCGAATGGAACCGCAGACATTGACTCGTATTCGATACCGTTGTACATGACCAGACCATTGTGCGTACCGAGCCATAAAAAGCCGCGAGAATCCTGCGTTATTGACGATATTGAAAGAGAGGGAAGATTGTCGGTTATACCGGTAAACTTGAACTTTTGTTCGGCGCAGATACCGGAAAGAATGCAGGCCAGGTAACAGGTACAGCAGAGAATCAACGTGCCCGAGATTTTCATATCGTAAGTTTAGTTCATGAAAAAT
>SHOL01000188.1 GCA_004294945.1 Treponema sp. | reverse complement strand
TGGTGTCAACGGGGGGCGGACTGTTTGCAGTAGAGTTCCAGGATGCGCTGGAGGCTGTGGCCAGTTTCTGCGGAAAGGTAGCCGGTGATGGCGCCGGTTACCGGTTCGGTAATGCGCGATGAAAGCTCCCCAGTAAACCGTATATCCAAGCCACACGCTTTCCACTGGGCGCATCGGGCGATCAGCAGCCGAAAACCAGCCAGATCGAGCTCGGGCATGGACGAAAAATCTACCGTAAGCTGGCCGTTTTGTATGGGTGCCACATCGAGCCATGCACGGATACGAGCTGACATTTCGCTATCGCTTTCACTTTTCTCATCGGCTTTCATACCGTAATTTTCCACTAGAAAATAACATTCGTCAAGTTTATTGACTGTGAGGCACACACACTCACAACAGCACACACTCCCACCACACCTAACACCACCAACAGCGCGTGTAGCGCGGGTGGAGTTTACAGCACGTGTGGAGCTGTTGGTACAGGTGGGAAAATCGGTGGCAGGTTTCAACGGAACAGGCAGATGCCTTAATTGTCGATCAGTCTGGATTTTTCCAGAATTTCTTCTTTGCGGATGTGGATGACGCTGAAAAAGAGGATTCCCAGAAGGTAGACGGTAAACAGCAGAATAACCGAAGCAAGGTCGGTAGCCTGGTCTGCCATGATTACGAGGAGCCCGATAATAAACTGGAGAACGATCAAAATAAGCAGGGCGTGGCGGGCGGAAAAGCCGAGCATCATGAGTTTGTGGTGCAGGTGGAACTTGTCCGGTTCGAAAAAGCTGCGGTGTTCGCGCTTGCGGCGCCACAGGGCGGCAAAGGTGTCGAAAATGGGAATCATAAGAACTGCGGCGGCAAAGGGAAGCGATATGCTGGCACCGCCAGAGCTGTTCGGCATGAGGGGCAGGACGGCCAGCATGTAGCCCAAAAACTGGCTGCCGCCGTCGCCCATGAAGATTTTAGCGCGCGGGAGGGGCAGATTGAACACCAGAAAGCCGCCAATGGAAACCGCAAGCAAAATACAGATAAACATGGCGCCGGTGTTACCGTACCGGGAAAAAAACAAGGCAAAAATAAGGGCGGACATGGCCGAAACAGACCCGGCAAGCCCGTCGATGCCGTCGATCAGGTTAACCGCATTGGTAACGCCGATTATCCAGCACAGGGTAACAGGATACCGCAATATGCCCATATTCCAGACCAGATTAAGCGCAGGAAACGAAATCCGGTGAAACGTGAAACCGGCCGAAAGTACCAGCACAGAGGCAAAAATCTGGACAAACAGCTTCCAGCGAGCCCCCCAGGGCTTCAGGTCGTCCCAAACGCCCATAACAAAAATGAGCGCACAGCTGATAATCAGATTCCAGATACGTACGCTCAAAAAATTGTCCACGGAATTATCAAGCGCAAAAATAATCAGACCAATGACAAACCCGACGAACATCCCTACCCCGCCAAGGCGCGGAATCTTGCCGCTATGCACCTTCCGGGCATTGACCGTGTCGAACAAACCAAAATACCGCGACAGACGCAAAACGATAAAGATAGAAACAACGGAAGCCGTAAACGCAATGGCAAGCAAAAAAAGGTAATGCATCATAGGTATCAGTATATCTCCATTTTTGTCATAATCCAGAATAATAGTAGGTTTTTTCAATATTGAAGTCAAGCAATCTGCACGGTACACCAAAACAACAACCCCCGGGAAGAAAGAACCTACAGGGTTCGGTCCTCGATCAGACGCGGCGATGCAATTCGGGCAGATACTTTATTGTACTACTCATGGCAATTCAAGGGTTGTTCCCCGCTGTGTCGATTACGAAAGGGTTTCTTGCCATATTAGAAACGACTAACTTGTAGAAAAAAAAAAGCACCGGGAAAGCGGTGCTGGGGGGTTATTGGGTGACGGCGATGACGGTGAGGAAGGTGGAGACGATTGAGAGGGCTGTAGTGACGACGGGGGCGTACTGGTTAAAGTAGAAGAGGAAGGAGTTGGTTTTGGCTTCTATGACGGTTTCGGGGGTGATGGGGTCTTTTTTGGTGTGCTTTTTGCCCTGTACGTCGGTGATCGAGACCAGTTCGAGGGAGTTCTGGAGGGTGTTGAAGCCGCCGGCGAGCGAGATGTAGTAGGACCAGTCGCGGTCGGGTATGTAGGGATAGCGGCCGGGGGTTTTGACGGCGCCGGAGACGGTTACGAAGTACTGCCTGAACGGGATGATGAGCACGTCGTCCTTTTCCACCTTGTATTCGCTGTGATAGGCCGCGTCATAGAGCATGGGGTTAAGGTTGAGCGGAATGCGCTCGCCTGCGCGGATAATGTAGGCGTTCGCGGTGTCGGAAACGGACGAAAAGGCGGTGCGGTAGCCGCGGACAAGGTTGGCATAGTCTTCGCCTTCGTTGAAGCGGATGGTAAGGCGGTTGGAGGTTTCGGGGGTCGGCAAAATTTCGTTTTCCTCTGCCACGCCCACGGCGCCTTCCATGAACATGACGGGAATCAGATCGGAAATCTGGTGAATCGTGATGGCATCGTAATGCTGGAGCTCGCGACCGGCGTCAATATCGGTCTGATCAAAAAAGAGCTTTTGGCCCGCGACTTTGCCCGAACCGATGTGCCGGATTACCTCGATGCGCGAAGGGTCGGCAAGCGGGGTGAGGCCCGAACCGTAGATTTCTACGAGGTCTTTCAGGTTTTCGCCCGGAAGGAGCTGATAGGTTCCCGGTCGTTCCACCGCGCCTTCGATCTTTACCGATCGCAAAAGCCGGCCGACGCGCACCGTGTCGCCGGGGCGGAGGTACGGATCTTGGGAAAGATCGCCGAAGCGCTGCGCTTTGAAGAGGTCGTAGGTTCTGGATTTACCAGAACGGGAAACGATGGTTACGTCGCGGGTAGAGGAATACTGGGTAAGAAGGGGCTGGAGGACAGACGAAAGACGGCTTAATGCCCAGACTTCCGGTTCGGCCGTCTGTTTGACTTCGCCTGTTACCGCGACGGAAAATACCGCAGGTGAAGTCAAGACGAACTGAACCCCGCTCATGGGGTAATTTCTAGAAACAATCTGTTCAACTTGCGCCTTGACTTCCAGAAAGGTCTTGCCTTCTACGTCAATTACGGCGAGGTTCGATACCCTGATCTTGTAGGAAGAGTCCACAATGAGTTGATACGTTACCGGCATGGTGCCTGCTGCATACGCAAGCATATACACATCGCCTGCCGTTACCCGGTATTCGGCGTTCGACATGGCAACAGAAGCTTTAAGAGCGGGATTCGGAGCTGCTACCGTTTTTTCTTCAACAACTTTTTGAGAAAACAGCAGACCAATACTTATAACAGAAAGGAAAAGGGCTATACCAAAACGCTTCATTCTTTTATTCCTTTGAGTTTGGCCATAGCAACCGGGTCTTTTTTAATGTTTTCGATTGCGTTTAATACAAAGGCAAGGAACACTGAACCAAAGAATCCAGCGAAGGTTACAATGATACAAAGCATTCCTCTCGACGGGCCGGATTTTTGATCGGGAATTTCGGCATATTCGAGCACCTGGAATACGGGGGTTTCGCTTGCCATCTGGACTTTCAGGAGTTCGTACTGGGTTTTGAGTTGTGTATACACTGCTTGTTGTGCTTCAAGCTCGCGTTTGATCCTTGTGGCCTCAAGCACAAGAGACCCTCCATTAGTTGTATACGATCCGCGAGAGGTTGCCCGGTCGAGGTTCATGCTCTCGGCTTCGAGTTTTATAATTTCATCGTAGGTATTCTGTATATTAACTTCGAGGTTTTCCTTTTGCAGCTTGTTATTATCGATGCCCATCTCGGTAAATCGCTTTTCCATGTAATCCACAGCATAGTTGACCACAGATTGCGCAAAAGCAGGATCAATATCTGTAAAACTGATGGATAAAACACCCGAGTCTTCATCGAAACTTGCGGACAATTTTTCCTTTAGTGCTTTACGGCTTTCGGCGCGAACAGATTTCCTGATTTCATATCTTTCTACCAAATTGAACTTGTCTACTACGGAGTCCAGGAACGAATTGGTACCCGCCAGATACACCGCAAGCGCGCTGTAGGTAGAACCGCCTGGAACGCTAACTCCGGCAAGACTTGCAAGGCCTCCCAGACCGCTTGAAGCAAGCATGGAAGCCATCCCGCCTCCAGAAGAGGAGGAATCGTTGATGAGCATGTGTGCTTTAGGGGTGTATTCGTTAGGGAGGTAAGAGGACTCTGGGGGTAAGAGAAGGGAGCCGATTGCATATCCAAGGGCGCCAACCATAGCAATGGTAGATATACCAATGATGAGCCATTTACGTTTTAGCAAAACAGATACGAGATCGAGAAGATCGATTTCATCAACAAGAGAAGTGTCATGATCTTGCATTTATTTTTCCTACGAACAAAATATCGGAATTTTCTGAAAACAAAATAAAAGGTTATTTAATTATAATAACACTTCTTTCAAGAAATATAAATAACAATAATTAACCTGAATCCGTATAAAAAATAAAGAAAGCCAGTATCATTTCTTTGGTGTATAGT
>SHOL01000187.1 GCA_004294945.1 Treponema sp. | reverse complement strand
GTGATTTTTCTCCAAAAGCCGATTTCAAAAGTAACCGACTTTTGAAATCGGCTCAAAAGATTAAAAAATCTTTTCGCCCAGCAGCCGTCCGATCAGGTTGACCGCCATCCGCGCCGTGGAGTTTTTTACGTCGTGGATCGGGTTGACCTCGACCATGTCCACCGATGAAATCATTCCCGTCGCCGCCATTTCTTCGGTCAGGTACAGGACCTCCCGGTAGGTAAGCCCGCCGGGCACTTCGATGCCGACTCCGGGGGCAAAACGCGGATCTATCGCGTCAATATCGAAGCTGACATGCACAGAATCCACCCGTTCGCGGAAAAAAGTCGTGATTTCTGAAATAGTCCGAGATATGCCGCGTCGGTCTATATCGCTCATCGTGAACACGCGGACTCCCGCCTCTTTCATAAGCCGTTTTTCACCTGCATCCAGATCCCGTACGCCAATGTAGCACACGTTTGTCGGATCAACTTTCCGTTTTCCGGTATAGAAGGCGGTTAGCTGTTCGATTCCGTAGCCGCAGGAGGCCGCGAGAATCATGCCGTGGATGTTTCCGCTCGGCGTCGTTTTGGTCGTGTTGAAGTCGCCGTGCGCGTCTATCCACAGTACCCCTGTTTTCTTTCCGGCCGCTTCATGCGCGGCGGACACGCCGGCGATAGAGCCGAGCGCGATCGAATGGTCTCCGCCCAAAATGAGCGGAAAGTCGCCCGCCTTTAAAACCGACTCGACATGGTTCGCAAGCTGACTGCACGCGTCCAGAATGGGCCCGAGATGCTTTGCGCAGTCGCACGAAATCTCGCTTGCAGGATCGATGTACTCCTGGGGAGGAATGTGTATCGGCGGATACAGATCGTCGGATTCGATTCCCAGACTGTTGAGCTTGTCGCGAAGCCCTGCCAGGCGGATCGCCGACGGTCCCATGTCCGCACCGCGCCTGCTTGCGCCATAGTCGAGCGGCATTTCGATTATTCGTACTTTCATGGTGCTATCTCCGGGTGCTCATGTGCATGCGTCAGATTCCGTATCCACCGCCCGGACTTCAGCTGCCAGTGCGCGATGGCGATTTTTACCAGGTCGGTCAATTTGACAATTGCGTACATTTCGATCGGTCCGAGCTTTGTGAAGATCGCCAGGGCGAAAATTCCGGGCAGGAACAGCGTGGTGTTTACGCCGATATCAACCCAGGCTCCCATAATCGCATCCCCGCCCGATCGTGCCGTGGCGAACTGGGCGTTCAGATAGGTCCACACCGGCATGTACAGAGCAATAATCCAGAGCATGCGACGGGTGACCAGCTGTGCGTCCATCGAAAGATTTCCGAACACGACGGGTATCAGGAAAACCGAAAATGCCTCCAGAACCGCGACCGATATTCCGAGCAGGAACGAACCGTTCATGAGCCAGCGGGCTTCATCCTGTGCACGCTCGAGATCGTTGCGGCCGAGCGTGCCGCCGACAATGACCCCGACTGAGGTGTGAATGCCCCCGAACACAAGGAAAAAGAGGTTTGCAATAGCCCAGCCGGCTGCCATCCCCGACACGATTTCGGCTCCGCCGCGGCCGTTGTAGACGGCTGTCATAATGGTTTCCGTTACCGCCCAGGACATTTCGGAAATAAAAATAACGCCCGACTTGCGCAGAATGCCGAAGAAAAGCGATAGTTTGATTTTCCACAGATCCCGGAAACGCGAATAGAACGCGGGTTTTTTTATCCGTATGAAAGCGATAAAAACCACCATCTCGAAAACACGGGCGATAACCGTCGCAAGTGCCGCTCCCCGGACTTCCAGCCGGGGCGCCCCGAGGTTTCCGTAAATAAGCATCCAGTTAAAGAATGTATTAACGAGTGTTGCAAGCACTGATATTACAAGCGGGGCTTTGACCCTCCCGATTTCACGCAGGGACGAACCGATGACGACGGTTATCGACGTGGGAATCAGTGTGAACACGATGATCGCAAGATATTTTTTCCCTTCTTCAACAATCGGCCCGCTTTGGGTATTGGTATTCACCAGAAAGCCGAGCAGCTTTTCGGGCAGAAACACGCACAGCGCCAGAATGACTGCGGTGAGGATCAGCGATGTATGGATCTTGTAGCGGAACGTCTGGCGCATGCCTTCAGCGTCTTTAGCGCCGTTGAACTGCGACATAAAAATACCGCCGCCGGCCGCCACGGTGTTCAGTGCGACAAAGTACACGAACATTATCTGGTTCGTGATGTTGACGCCGCTCATCTTGATGTCGCCGAGGCCTGCGACCATAAAATTGTCGATCAGCGAAACCAGGTTTTGCAGCAAAGCCTGCAGCATCACCGGAACCGCAATGGCGAGCGCGCCTTTATAGAAAGCCGGCGTCGCGAAAGGTGCTTTATTTTTCATATCGAGACTATACTCAAACGGACCTTGTTGCGCCAGAGGCTCTTGCTCTGTATTGGGGACCGGTACCGCTGTGTGCGCTCAGGAATATTCTTCCCTGCTTTTTATCTCGACGCCGCGGGCATAGAACCATTCGAGCGAGTCGGTCCATTGTTTTGCAATTTTGATATTCGTGATCAACGGTATTCCATATTCTATCGCCAGAGCGCGGACGGAAAAATCGTTCTTCAACTCCGATTCCCGATTATTCTTCGGGATGTTGATAACCAGATCGATGTCCCCTTTTCTGATAAGGTCAGCAATATTCGGTTTTTTCTCCTCGAGCGGCCAGGCGAGCGCCTGCACGTCGATTCCGTTATGTGCGAGAAACCGGGCGGTTCCGCTGGAGGCGACGAGTTCGAATCCCATCGCCCGGAGCTTGCGCGCGCTCGTGATAAAATCCACCTTGTCCTCAATCGGTCCGGTCGAAAGCAGTATTTTTTTATGCGGGATGCGGAACCCTGCCGAAAGAAACGCTTTCAGGAAAGCGTCGCGCACGCCGCGCCCGATGCAGCCGACTTCGCCGGTGCTGGTCATTTCGACGCCCGGAACGGCGTCGGTTCCCTTGAGCCGGGAGTGGCTGAACTGGGCGGCTCTGACACCGACATGATCAAAGTCGAGGAGGGCACTGTCGATTCGCGAAACCGGAAGGCCAAGCTGGGCACGGACTGCGATTTCTGCAAGGTCGATTCTGAACACATTGGAACAGAAGGGAAAGGATCTGCTTGCGCGGAGATTGCATTCGATTACTTGTATTCCTTCGCTCTTTGCAAGGAACTGGATATTGAACGGACCGGTAATATCGAGCGCCCGGGCTATTTTCCGCGCGGCTTTTTTTATCGCTTTCGCGGTGGAAAGATAGATGCGCTGCGCCGGCAGAACGACTGTTGCGTCGCCCGAGTGTACGCCTGCGTTTTCTATGTGCTCGCTGATTGCGTACACCAGAATTTCTCCCTTGTCCGCAACTGCGTCGATTTCTATTTCCTTGGAGTTTTCTTCGTAACGGGAAAGCACTACCGGTTGTCCGGGATGGACGTCAATGGCGCGTTTGAGAACTGTCCTGAGACTGTTCATATCCCAGGCTACGCTCATTGCCGCTCCGGAGGAGACATAGCTCGGCCTGACCAGAAGCGGGAATCCTTCTTTCTGCGCGAACAAAACCGCATCTTCCCGGGTGGATGCTTCCGTCCAGGCAGGCTGTCGGATTGCAAGCAGGTCCAGCAGTTCGCCGAACTTGTTTCTGTCTTCAGCCTGATCGATATGCGCCCCGCTGGTTCCGAAAATTGGTATATGCGCTTTCTCCAATCGCCAGGCAAGGTTATTCGGTATTTGTCCTCCCATGGAAACAAGAGCTCCCTCGGGCTGTTCGCGTTCGTAAATGTCAGAAACTCGTTCGAACGACAGTTCCTCGAAGTACAGTCTATCTGCAAGCGCCGGATCGGTTGTTGCCGCTTCCGGATTGCAGTTGATCATGATGGAGGTTTTGCCGGCAGTCCGGATTGTTTTCAGGGCGCTTGCGCAGCACCAGTCGTATTCCTGGCTTGAGCCCACATGGAACGGGCCTGAGCCCAGGACGAGCGCCCCTTTGCCGGAGGGAACAATGTCGTCCGCGATTCCGGAATAGGTGAGGTACAGTGAGCAGTTTTTTGCGCTCAGTTCGCCTGCGGAGGGGTCTATCTGTTTTACGGAAGGGAGTATTCCGTATTCTTTTCTGAGGGCTCTGGCTTCTTCTTCGGATAGCCCGGTGCATGCTGCAATCTGCGCATCGGAAAAGCCCAGTTTTTTGGCTTGCAGTATGTCTTCGGGGGCGATCCGCTCCTGCAGTTTGTAGGCAGACAATTTCCGCTCCGTATCGCAGATTTCGCGCATGCACTGGATAAAGTGCCGGGAAATGCCTGCATGTGTATGAATGCGTTCGTTGGACCAGTGTTCGCGCAGCGCTTCGTACACGGCGAAAATGCGGAGGTCGGTCGGGGCGGCAAGTTCTTCGCGAATATCCTTGAATCTGAAGCTGTTGCATGCAAGCCCCCGGAAACCCGATCCGGTCATCCGCAGGGCTTTTTGCAGGGCTTCGGCAAAGGTGCGGCCGAACGCGAGCGCTTCTCCGACCGATTTTATATCGGCACCGATGTGTCTGTCGAGT
>SHOL01000016.1:8882-25388 GCA_004294945.1 Treponema sp. | reverse complement strand
CAAAACGGCAACCCGGCTTTCCGCAACGGACAAGCTTTCGGCAGCCGCTCTCAGGCTCGGTATCGGCCGAAACAAGGCAAGCGTCACTCCAGGACTTTATTTTGTCGGTTCGCCGGGAGCAGCTTCCCCTGTCCTTGTAAGTGCCAATTACCGGCTCTCGTTCGACGCGATCAGGAAAGAGCTTTCAGGTATCGACGCATGGATACTTGTTGTGGACACCCGGGGCGTAAATGTATGGTGCGCGGCGGGAAAAGGAACCTTCTGCGCACAAGAGGTCGCCCAAAAAGTCAGGGCTAGCGCCCTGGTCACGCTCGCTCCAGGCGCTCCGCTCGTGCTTCCCCAACTGTCTGCAAGCGGCGTGAACGCGAATGAACTGCGCACGTTGACCGGACGGCGCGTGGTTTTTGGACCGGTGCGCGCACGCGACATTCCCGCATTCCTAGCCACCGGGCTCAAAAAAACTGCAGCCATGCGCCGTGCAAGCTTCACGCTTTCCGAGCGTGCGGTGCTCATTCCGGTCGAACTCGTTCACTCAGGGCCGCTCTATCTAGCTTCTCTTGCGGTATCGCTCGCACTTGCGCTTCCCGCCGATCCGCACGTTACCATCCGCTGGTTTTTTTACGCAGCCTGGCTTTCATCCTCGCTAACACTTGGCGCCGCAGGCTTCCCGCTCATTTTGCCTCTTTTGCCCGGCCGTTTTTTTTCAGTTCGGTCTATTCTGCCCTTTACGGTACTGAGCGTCATCGCGGCAGTGTGTGCGCACCTCATCCTGCCAGCAGCTGTTGCCATTGAACCCTCCCGTGCCTTTCTGCACCTCATTCCGACCATTGCGGCTTTTCTGCTTTCGGGAGCGGCGGTTGCGTATCTCGCAATGAACTTCACCGGATCGTCGACGTTTACCAACCAGAAAGGAGTCGAACGCGAGGTCAGCCGGTCCTTGCCGGTCATTACAGGCACTGCCGCTATCGGCATGATTATGGCATTAGTCTGGGCGGTCTCAGCGATCGCAACAAAGGGAGGCATGCAGTGAAAGAGCACTATCCCCTGAACGGAGAATCGCTTGAGCTCGATGCAAATAGATGCACAGGGTGCGGAACCTGCATTGATGTCTGCCCGCACAGTGTGTTCGCATTCGCCGAGACCCGGGGTGCCACAACATCGCACAATACAGGCAGAACCGCCTGCATCGCATCTGCAGACCGATGCATGGCCTGCGGCGCGTGCGCACTCAACTGTCCTGCCAAAGCGATCCAGGTAGCATCCGGAGTCGGCTGTGCTGCTGCCGTCATCAACCGACTGCTCGGAAAGAGCCGCGACTGTTCGTGCGGCGACGGCATCCGCTGCTGCTGACAGACACATACTTACCCGCTATAGATTCAAAGGAGAAAACAGAACATGACGAAAGCAGAAAAAGGAAAGGACATGTTCCGATCATCGTACAACTGCGCACAATCGGTCGCGGTTCAATTCGCTGCTGATGCAGGATTCGATGAAAACACCGTCTGCAAAATGGCCTGCGCGTTCGGTGCCGGCGGAGGCCGCAAGCAGTATACCTGCGGAGCAGTCACGGGAGCGTTGCTCGCAATTTCGATGCTGAAGGGACGCGGACTCGGCGGAGTCAAGAGCGGGCAGGACGAAGCCTATGCGTTCGCGCGGGAGCTTATCGACCGCTTTGAAGCAACATTCGGTACGGTCCAGTGCAGAACTCTTGTCGACGATGCCGATCTTCTGACGAGCGAAGGCCAGGCCCGGTTCCGCGATGAGCGGCTTGGTGAAAAATGCTCGACGTACGTCGCCGAATCGATTTGCATCCTTGAAGAGATTCTCGCACGTTGATTCTGCTTTCGCCCCGCGTTTCGCAGGACGCCCTTGCGCGGTTCACTTGCGCGGTTCACTTGCGCGGTTCACTTGCGCGGTTCACTTGCGCCGGATTCCGCGTTCTGATACCTTCGAACGCATGAAATTTGTAATCCGTCTTGTCAGGCTTGTTTTCGGACTTTTCCTGTACGCTCTGGGAATCGCGCTCACGATTCAGGCGCATATAGGCTATGCGCCCTGGGATATTTTCCACGCGGGAGTAGCCAAGCTCGCAGGCATACAGCTCGGAACGGCATCGATTGCTGCAGGGATTGTAATAGTCGCACTTACAGTGCTGCTCGGCGAAAAAATCGGTCTGGGTACGATTCTCAATATGGTGCTGATTGGTCTGTTCCTGAATGCGATTCTTGCGCTCGACATCATTCCGCTCGCTTTTTCTGTGCCGGCAGGAATCGGCATGCTCGTAGCCGGACTGTTTGTGATTGCTCTTGCTTCGTACTTTTATATCGGCTCCGGTTTCGGGGCCGGCCCACGTGACAGCCTTATGATCGCGCTGCGACGGCTCACCAAGATTCCCATCGGTATAAGCAGGGCCGTAATAGAAGGCACAGTCCTCCTTGCCGGCTGGGCACTGGGCGGACTTTTCGGGTTCGGCACCGTCCTGAGCGCTATCGCGACCGGGTTTTGTATTGAACTGACCTTCACGCTCCTCCGGTTTGACGTCACGGAGGTCTGCCATGAGACTCTCGCCGAAACGATACAGCGGTTCAGGAAGTAGCCGCGCACGGCACGCCTGACCGGATGCACCGGTCAGGCGTGCCAGGCTTCTGCATTACAACGGCAGCAATGTAAAGTCCCAGGCCGGAATCCGGTTACAACGGTACCATTTCGCGCGGTCGGTATGATTGACGACGACCTCGACTTCAGATCCGTCCTGGCACCGCCGCCGTACAACCTCCAGCCCCAAACCGGCAAAACGGTGCGGAACGCCGGCTTTCCGGAAGAGTGAGCGGTACAACAGAAAAACACCCGCAGGGTTGAGTGATGTGCCGACATAAAAAACGCGCCCCGCTCCGTACCTGTTTTCCGTGATTGCCGGTTTGCCTGCATAGAATTTTTTCTTGCCGCTGTACCGCGCAAGCACACAGGCCGTCACCGGCTCGAGCACATCCGCCCACACTTCGCCCTGTACAGGGATGCATCCGATGCGCACACCAACACGGGTTTCGTTCAGCGATTCCGAAGCGGATATGCGCACGCCGGAGAGTTGAGAGAACTCCCCTGGAAGCGCTTTCGCTGAATTGTGGTTATCGGTCGTCCGGGCCCCCGTTCTCCATCCCAGTATTAGAGTCCCTCCTTCCTGCACCCATGCTTCGAGTCGGCGCACAAAGGCTGGATCGGTCATCTGGTAGACGTTCAGGCTGATTATGCGGTAACGCGAAAGATCGACGCTCCGCGCGCTTTTTACGTCCGCATTGACTCCGAAAATAGAGAACGGTGCAAAGGAGCGGGTCATTTCCTGATCGTAGCCCGCTTCGGCAATCATTCCGATGTGCCTTTTCAAGCCGCGCGATAAATGCTGGAATTTGACCAGGCGGGAATTATCGCGGTCGTACACCAGGCACGCCTGTGCTTCGAACGGAAGATGGGCGAACCGGTTGTATTCCGCCGATCTCGTTGCAATGTTGCATGTAATTGCCCGGAGCCGGTCGTTGTCTTCGTTGTCGGTGTCGAGTATACCGGAGCACAGCTGTTCCTGAGCCCAGGCTGCGGTACGCCAGCGAAAATAAAACAGCCGGTCGGCGCCCAGTGCGATAGCCTGATGCGTAAAAGAAATCATCTCCTTTTCATTCGGCCGGTAGCCAAGGCAGGTGTGGCCCTGAAAACCGGATATCTGTTCGAATATGGTATAGTTGCCGGTATCCTTGAGGCCGCGGATGTACGAGAGGGCGTACGCATTGAAGTACCAGGGAAGCGGTTCGTCCATGTCGCCCCACACCGGATAGTTGTCATAGCCGGGAAAATCCATTTTTGCGTTCAGATCTTCCATGTCGATTACCGTACCGGTCGGCGGTGCGTAGAGGTTGGTTGAAATCCAGGCTGAATCGGGAATGTATGTGCGCAAGATGTCCGCCTGGGCCGACGCGTGGCGTACGGCGGAATCGGACATAAAGCGGTAATAATCGAGCAGGAGGCCGGAATTGTGCACAAGGTGCATGTCGCTTGCGGGAAGTTCAACGTCGTCGAACGACGCGTAGGTCTGGGACCAGAATACGGTTCCCCAGGCTTCGTTCATTGCTGCCGGAATGCCGTATGTTGCGCGGAGCCATTCAGTCCACTGTGCGCGACAGTGTTCGCATACGCAGCGGTCAGAGCCTTCGTGGCCGATTTCGTTATCTATCTGCCAACCTACGACTGCTGGATTGGCACCAAAGTGTTCGCCGACAGCACGAACGATCTGTGTGCACGCATCGCGGTATGCCGGTGCGTTATAGCATGGCTGTCTGCGGATTCCGAAGGGGCGCGAACCGCCGGAAGGATGAATCTGCATCACCGAAGGAGCGGAGCGGTAGAGCCAGTTCGGAATCGTCGCGGTCGGTGTTCCCAGAACTACCGAAAGGCCGCAGTTCGCTGCGCAGGCTATTGCATCATCGAAAAGTGCAAAGTCGAAGCGGCCTCGCTCCGGCTCGAGAATCGCCCAGGCGAATTCCATCATGCGTACGGATTGCGCTCCCATATTCCTGATGCGTTCGAAGTCCCGCTCCCACATATCGCGGGGCCACTGATCGGGATAGTAGTCGACACCGAACTCGATTCTGTTGGTTCTTCCTCTCATATAGTTTGACTCCATTTCAAGTCGTTGGATACATCTCAAGTATACAACGACGAGGGTAAAAAAAAACCGGCATCTTGCGTGATGCCGGTTCTTTGATCGATTTGATCCGCGTACTGCTGAATGAATCAGTCTTCGCGTTTTGCGGAGATAAGAGTCTTGATCTTCGCAGCCTTACCGATTTTCTCGCGGATGTAGTACAGCTTCGCGCGGCGTACTTTACCGGGGCGAACTACTTCAACGTTGGCGATGCGGGGTGAATGAAGGGGGAATACGCGTTCTACGCCGACTCCGTAGGAGTTCTTGCGGACAGTAAACGTCCGGCCGATTCCACTGTTCTTGAAGCACAGAACAAGACCTTCATAAATCTGAATTCGCTCGTTCTTTCCTTCGATAATCTTGAAATGAACCTTTACTGTATCGCCGACTTTGAAGTTGAGTTCATTCTCGCGCTTCTGGCTCTCTTCGATTTTCTGGATCAATTCCATTCCCATTTTGCAACTCCTTGACGATTTTCTCCGTTTCTCTGTTCAGGGAACCGGAATCCCGCATCTTCACCAGAAGATCGGGCCTGACGCGCAGCGTTTTCTCGATGCGTTTCCGCAAACGCCAGCGCCGTATGTTTTCATGATGCCCCGAAAGGAGCACCTCCGGAACCCGAAGATCCCGGAATATTTCAGGTCTTGTATACTGCGGGTATTCAAGCAATCCGTCCGAAAAACTTTCGTCCTCGAGCGATTCGCTGGAAATAACTCCGTCTATCAGCCGGTACACAGTGTCGATGATCACTGTTGCAGCAAGTTCGCCGGAGGACATAACATAGTCCCCAATCGAAATTTCGTCGTCGACATACAGATCTATAATCCGCTGGTCGATTCCTTCGTACCTACCGCACACGAACACCAGCTCTTCTTCCCGGGCAAGCTCGCAAGCAAGCTTCTGCGTGAGAGGTTTTCCGGAAGGAGTCACATAAATCACCCGTTTTCGGGGTGTGCGCTCCGCAACGACTGGCGATTCCGCCAATTCCGCAAGGACTACCGGTTCCGGCGATTCTGCCAGTTTTGCCGGTTCCGCATCGCGGGCGCTGCATCCTGCAGATTCCAGGGCAAGCGAAAGAGGCTCGCACATCATCAGCATTCCGGGCACATGCCGCTCATTGACGGCGCCGTATGGTTTGTCATCGCAAGACTTGTGTTTGTTGAACGCAAAATCGCGGATGTTAATCAGATTGTAGGCAATAATTCCCTTTTTTACCGCACGGGCCATTATCGAACTTTCGAAAAAAGCCCTCGGTATTTCAGGGAACAAGGTCAGCACATGGAATATCACGGATTCAATCCAGTATCCAGCGGTGCATCAGCTCCACGGTTTTGGCTCCAATATCGATTTCACCGATAAACTCCTTCCGGAGCGGAACCAGCCGTATTTGTCCGCTTTCGGCAAGAGAAACCTCGAGCAGGTCTCCCGCGCCGCCTTCCATTACATCTGTTATGGAACCAACGACAGTACCTTGATATACAAGATTACACTGACAAAGATCATTGACGTAGAACTCGCCTTCTTCAAGAGGACAAGCCTTGTCGCGGGGAACCAGAATCTCTGCGCCGGCAAGCTCTTTAGCCTGTTCGGGCGTATCGATTCCCCTCAATTTCAACAGCAGGCAGCCTGCATGGCCTTCAACGGCTTCGATTACGAATGGCCGTTCGGTTCCTTTCAAACCGCCTGTTCTGAGAGTGACATCGGTCAGACCGGCAAAATGACCAACCTCGCCCGAAGCGCTCTCAACCTTGACGAAACCGTCAACCCCATGGGACGAACGGATATAACCGGTAACCAGTCTATCCATCAGTCGAGAATTTCCAGTGTCACCCTTTTCCCTGATTTTCCGGTAGAAGCGCTCAGCACAGTCCGCATGGCTTTTGCAATGCGTCCGTATTTGCCGATCACTTTTCCGATATCCGACGGCGCGACACGGAGCTCGAGAATTGTGGACTTGTCGCCCTCAACCTCAGTAACCGTTACCGCACCGGGATCGTCGACCAGGGATTTAGCGATATATTCAACTAAATCTTTTTCCACGCTCGGTGCCTTTCCCCTAAACTCAGAGGGTAAAATTGTTTCTGTTCAGAAGGCCGCGAACGGTATCGGTCGGCTGCGCGCCGTTGTTGATCCATTTGCGTACTTTGTCGGAATCGAAAGAAACTTGCTTGTCTTCGGCAGCAATAGGATGATAGATGCCCAGTTCTTCTATAGTGCGGCCATCGCGGGGTTCGCGGGCATCCTGCACTACAATGCGGTAAAAGGGACGGGCTTTGCTTCCGAATTTCTTTAATCTGATCTTTACGCTCACTATATCCTCCTGGGATTACACCCATAAATTCCTGTGTATACGGGAACCCTATTTATACCGGAAACGGCGGAAACGGTCAAGACGCACAAGACTTTTCAGTCAATACCACCTCTCTCTGCTCCGGATTTTCCGTTCAGGGTGCCTGGCCGGAATCCGAAAAAGAGACCGTTTAGCACACGTACAGAAAATAATCCGGATAAAATGAGTTTTTTATTGTATACTGATACAATGAAACGGCACAACAGCAGTCAGTCGAAATTCATTTTCCTTTCCGATCGCAAACCAGTGTGGCCCGTCGTTCTAAAATTAACTTTCATATATATGTGCTTCGGTCTTCTCTGGATTCTGATTTCCGATTCGGTTGTCAACATTATTATCCGCGAACCTGAACTCAGGGCCAATATCGGGATATTCAAAGGAATCCTGTTTGTCCTGATCAGCACAATCTTTCAATATCTGCTGTTATATCCGGCCCTGAAAAAGCTGTCCGACAACGAACAGGTTATTCTTGAAAAGCGCAACGAGCTGAAAACCATGCTGTACTACGATCATCTGACCGGACTTTCTAACCGCAGAAAACTGCTGGAGCGGCTGCCGGACTATCTGGATGACGGAACCAGCAAAGGAAAAGCGCTCATCTATCTCGATATTGACGATATAAAACTTATAAATGATACCTTAGGCCATCCGGTCGGCGACAGACTTATTATCGAAACCTCGCAACGACTGGCCAGAAATCTGATCCCTCCGGACGAGCTGTTCCGCATCGGGGGGGACGAACTGGTAATCCTGACGACATTTTCCCGCGTATCCAGTCTGAAGGAAAAAGCAGAATCGATTCTGAAACTCTTTGACGAACCGTTCTTGATCGATACAACCTACATCCACAGTACGGTCAGCGTAGGTATATCGCTGTATCCCATTCACAGCGATAATGCGGATGAACTGCTCAAATATGCCGACATGGCTATGTTTCATTCCAAAAAAACAGGAAAAAATTGTTCTGTTCTGTACAATGCAAACATGCTTGCCGCAGTTCATGAACGGGCCACCATCGGTGAACACCTGCATACCGCGCTCGAAAAAAAGGAACTGGAGCTGTATTATCAACCCCAGATCAATACGGAGACGCGAAGCATTTCCGGCTTTGAAGCACTGCTTCGATGGCACAATCCGATACTGGGCAAGGTTCCGCCGGACAAATTCATTCCAATTGCGGAAGAAACGCATCTGATTATACAAATTGGCGAACAAGTGCTGAGGCAGGCGTGCAAGTTTATTCACCGGCTGCATCAACAGGGGTACACCAATCTGAATGTTTCGGTGAATATTTCCATGATACAGCTACTGCAGGACAACTTTGCACAAATGGTTTTTCAAATACTGGAAGAGACGGAAACCAATCCGGCTCGACTGGAAGTAGAAATTACGGAATCCATTCTGCTGGAATCCCAGCACATCACCGTGCAACACTTGACCAAGCTTCGAGAAAAAGGAATCAGTATTGCGCTCGACGACTTCGGCAAGGGATACTCGTCTCTGAGCTATCTCGACAAGCTTCCGATTTCGACACTGAAAATCGATAAAACCTTCATAGACAATATTGTGGAAGCCGACAAGGACACGTCCATAACCGGCAACATTGTAAAAATCGGAAAGAAGCTGGGGCTTACAGTTATTGCCGAGGGTGTGGAAAATGAAACGCAGCTTGCCTATCTGGCAAACCAAAAATGCGACCGTATCCAGGGCTGGGTGTTTTCAAAAGCGCTCCCCGAAGACGAAGCTGAGCAGTTCGCAATCTCAAACCTGAAACCCCGAAGCTGAACACAGGCTGCGGCAGTCAAGCCGGTTTTGTCCTGCACAGACAAAGACACTCAGGCTTTTTATTCGCTGAAACGCCTGAGAAAAAGACGGGTGCGTTCATTTTTAGGATTATTGATCACTTCGGAAGCAATTCCTTCTTCGACAATTACTCCTGAATCCATAAAGATAACACGGTCGGCAACATCGCGGGCAAAGGACATTTCGTGGGTAACAATCACCATTGTCATTTTTTCGGCGGCAAGGTCGCGGATAACCTTGAGAATCTCGCCGGTCAGCTCGGGATCAAGCGCGCTCGTCGGTTCGTCGAAAAAGAGCACCTCCGGGTCAAGCGCGAGCGCGCGGGCTATGGAAACCCGTTGCTGCTGGCCGCCGGAAAGCTCGCAGGGATAGGCATGAATCTTGTCGGAAAGACCCATTTTATCCAGAAGGGAAAGCGCCCGCCGGTTTGCTTCGGCAGAAGTCCGTCCTAACACGCGAAGCTGCGCTTCAGTAATATTCCGCAGCACCGAAAAATGGGGGAACAGATTGAAGTTCTGGAACACGAGGCCGACTTTCAGGCAAATTGCGCGCAATTCGGCTGGAGTTGCATAGGCGCCGTCAGCAACCATATTGCTGCCAAGCACGGAAATAGTACCCCCGGAGACGGTTTCAAGATGGTTTACGCAGCGAAGCAGCGTCGATTTTCCTGATCCGGAAGGTCCAATAATGGAAAGAACCTCTCCGCGGTGAACCGAAAACGATATATCCTTGAGCACTTCGAGATCGCCGAACGATTTCGACAGGTGGCTGACATTCAAAATTTCCATATATGCCTCTGTGTTTACCGGTAATACGACAGTTTTTTTTCAAAACGGGTAAAGAGCGCCGACACCAGCCAATTCATCAGAAAATAAAATATGCCGGCAATAAAAATCGGCATTGTGGAAAATTGGCGTGCAGACGCGTTCTGGGCGACGCGGAACAGCTCGGCGACTCCGATTGTCTGGGCAAGCGCGGTATCCTTTACCAGAGTAATCACCTCATTCGCAGTAGACGGTAAAATCCGTTTGACCACCTGCGGAAGAATAATCCGGAAAAACGTTTGGGTTTTGGTGAACCCGAGCACCTTGGCAGCTTCGTACTGCCCCAGCCCGATAGATTCGATCCCGCCGCGGTATATCTCCGCAAAGTAAGCCGCATAATTGATGACAAACGCGATTATTACTGCGGTAAACCGGTCGTACGAAATCTTGAACAGATAATACGGCGCGAAATACACGAAAATAAGCTGCAGAATAAGCGGAGTTCCCCGCATAATCAGCAGATATACATTAACAGCGCCTGAAATCAGGCGGCTCCGGGACATGCGCCCCAGAGCCACCGGAAGCGCCAGCGGAAGCGAAAACAGCAGGGTCAACACGAATATTTCTATTGAAATGAGCGAGCCCTGAAGCATCGCTTCCAGCATTTTCAGCATTGATTACTTTCCAACGATCGAAATATCAGCCTTGAACCATTTTTCGCTGATCTTGGCGATAGTGCCGTCTGCAGCCATAGCCTCGAGGGTTTCCTGAACCTTCTGCATCAGGGCAATATCAGCCTTACGGAAACCAATACCGTAGTTCTCGGGAGAAAGAGATTCTTCCAGAATGCGGTAGTCTTTTCCGGAGCGGTTGATATTGTCGTTTGCAACCATCAGATCCATAACAACCGCGTCGACTCCCTTGATTTCCAGATCCATCAGAGCGGTCAGGTTGTCCTTGAACTCCACGACGCCTGTCAGGCTCGCCTTGAATTCAACTGCGGCTTCAAGCGCGTCGGAAGCCGACGATCCGGCCTGCAATCCGACTTTCTTTCCGGAAAGGTCGGCAAGAGAATTATAGACAGAGTCTCCGCGAACCACTACCACCTGGGCGTTCTTGAGATAGGGCTTGGAGAAAGTCAGCGCCTGTTCGCGTTCCGGAGTCATGGTAAAACCGTTCCAGATGCAGTCGATTTTACCGGTATTCAGCTCCTGCTCCTTCGCATTCCAGTCGATCGGCTGGAGAACCAGCTCGACGCCCATTCTGCGGGTAACTTCGCGGGCAAGATCAATATCGTAGCCGACGATCTCGTTGTTTTCATCCCGGAAGCCCATCGGGGGGAACGAATCGTCAAGACCAAGAATGAAGCTCTTTTTGTCCATGACAGCCTTGAGCGAGTTGTCGGCGCCGGAGTCGGCCTTTTTTGCGCATGAAACAGCGAGCAGCGCACAAGCTGCAACGCACAGTGCGCGGGTAACAATTTTATTCATAGAAATCTCCTCTGGACAAATACTACAGGTTTTTCAGTTTTCTGTAAATCGAGGAGGCCGGGAAAGTAGTCAGTCGGCCTTTCCGCGAAGAACGAGGGCAATCTCTTTCCAGACAATCTTGTCGGCATCAGAAAGCCGGGCAAAATCGTCCTGGCGGCCCCATGCGGAACACTCGATATAGGTGCGAACGCGGGCAAGAAGAGAATCAAATTTGTCGACCTGTGACTGTTCGATCCATGCGGGAATACGTTTGACGGTCTGTATCAGTTTTCTATAGTGGGGGACGCACAAACCGTCGGACGCGGTAAAAAAGGAAATAAAATCGGGGTCGGTAATTTCGGCGATGAATCCGAGGAATTCTTTTTCGATCCGATCGGTTTCGGCGCAGGCGGGGCATACGCCGGGGTACTTCAAGAATTTGCGCTTCTTCAACGACGGCAGCGCATCGGCAAGGATGTCTTCGCCAAGAATAGCAACCGCAAGACCGTCGCGATAGGAATCCAGGCTCCGTGCATGATCGGCGCAAAACCCGCCGGAAGAGCGGTATTTTGCCCGAAATCCGCGGTCGGAGACGTGCTCAAACAGCATGTTGTCGATATAACGCTTTGAACGGTCTGCAACGATAGTGCACAGGGGACAGCCTTTTTGTGCGCACGCTTTTTCGAGCGCAAACCAGTTTACGTGTTTTTCAGCAGCCATTGCGCATTCCGGTTACACTTCATAGTCGCACACCATGCGGGAAACCCGCACTGTACCGATGTACTCGCTTACTTTTACATGATCCGGATGCACCGCGTACAAATCAAGATCGTTCTTTGAATCGAATTCCGTTACCAAAACCATATCCGCGGACATTGTGGATGTATACGCGTTCAGGCCGACTTCGAGCTTCCGGATAAACGGAATCTTCGCAGGAAGAGCTTCGAGCAGCGCCTTGGCGTATGCGCAGTTTTCGGCTTTGGTCCGGCCCTCGGCCTCATCCTTGAATTGCCACATAACAATGTGTTTTAACATACCGGTTCCTCACTTGATCTGGCTGAATCTGCCGGAAATATCTGTCCGCCAGTTTTCTTTCTGTTCGCGTTTTTCCCATTCGATAGTCCGGATAATTTTGAATTTTCTGGTATCTACCGGGTTTTCAAAATACATGACTGCAAAACGACCCTGCCCGATGTACACGATCCGCTCATTCTGGGCAAGCTCTTCCGCCCCTTGCAAAAACTTCAGGACGCAGTCGAAATGGACAGGAGCGCCCGAGTCGCGATCGTTCATTGCCGAGGTAATGTCCTGAATCGGTTCACCGCATCTGGCGCACAGAGGGGTCGGCAATTTGGGAAGCATCGGAGCCGGCTCCAGCCGTTCGCGGTCGCGAGCAGACGATTTTCCGGAGTTTTTCTGCCCGGTCCCACCAGACTGCGACTGGGCTGAATTTCTGGACGTCTGGGCAGTACTTCTGGACGTCTGGGCCGTATTCTTGGGCGACTGGCGTTCGTCGCGGTTTTTATGTCTTCTGTGCCGGTCTCGTCGGCGCTGGCTGTCAGCGTTGTCGCTCATGTATATTCCTACCCTCTATCAATTTATTGCTCAACACAAGAGCTATTCTCTGAATTGCGTCCTGAACATACCCATAATCCTTTATTTTCTCGCGAAGTTCACGAATCTTGGGACTTTCAGCAACAATTTTCTTGGTCATTCTGCACGCTCCGAAAAGGCATCTTTAATGTGACGAAGCTCTGCCTTCTGACCCGATTCGGGATCCCATCGTGCAAATACTACGTCGAACCGCACATACATACCACTATATTGTCGATGCGTGTCCAAAAAACATTTAGCCGTTTCAATGATCCTTTTCTGTTTTGTCCGCCCCACAGCAAGTTCAAGATCCTCCTGAACCCCATGCGGCCAGTTTTTTACTTCTATAAAAACAAGACAGTCCCCGTCTACAGCAATTATATCAACTTCGCCCCGGTACGAACGCCAGTTGCGAGATATAAGCGTCCAGCCCCGGGACTCGAGCCAGCGGGCAACCAGCTCCTCTCCGGCATCGCCTGTCGTTTTGTTCACGCGATAGACCGGTACTCCGCGATATCGATAGCCCGGGCAATGAACAGGTTCCTGTTTACCAGAAGATCGATCAGCTCACCCTCATTCTGCGGAAACAGCGTTCCGAATTCGTCTACCAGAATTCGGAGAACCGGCCGAAGCGGCGCTTCGCGATGACTTTCGACAACCCGTGCAATGGCAGAATTGTTCAACAGTACCAGCGATCCAATGGGAAATATCCCCATGCATTGAATCATCGCCTTGATTACTTCCGGATCAAAGCGGCGGCAGTTGTCCGAAAGGAGATTCTTCATTGCCAGATATCCTACCATAGAATCGCGCCAGCTGCGCGGAGACACCATCGCTTCAAAGGCGTCTGCAACAGAAATTATCCGGGCAATCAGTTCAATCCGATCCCCTGCGAGGCCTGCCGGATAGCCCGTCCCGTCCCAGCGTTCATGATGATGCATTGCGGCCTTGCCGACTTCGTCGGGGTACAGAAGATCGTTGACAATAATTTTATATCCGTAATTCGCATGGGAACGCATCGCGTACAGCTCTCCGTCGTCCAGCTTGCCCTCCTTGCGAACTATGGCATCGGGAACGCGAAGCATGCCGACATCATGGAGCAAAGCAGCAATTGCAACCTGCATAATCCGGTGCCGCGGAAATTCCAGATGCGTCGCAATAATTGTAGACAAAATGGCGGTATTTACGGAGCTTTTTGCAAGATCCATATCTACGATCTCTCCGCCCAGAATAAAACCGACCACTTCCGACCGGTTTGTCTGGATGAGCGCAAGCAGATTCGTTGCCAGGCGGTCTATCGCGCGGCTTTTACCCTCCGAGCCTTCCTTAAGCTGCGAGTAAATAGCATCAAGTTCGGTAATCAGCCCGGTGTACGCTTCATACACAGAATCCTGGACAAGAACCGCAGGAAGCTTCAGTATCTGCTCGGACGTAAAGGCAAGCTCGTCTATGGCCGGCGTTTCTTTCAGAGCGTCAGAAGTCTTTTTTTTTTCCTGCCCGGAGGAAAACTGCTTGACGTGCGCCGGAGCGGGCTCTTTTTCGATCTCGTCAACAACCGCTTCAGCTTCACAGTCCACTTCTTCGAGGTCGACAACCTCGTCGACGGAATCGGAAACAGGAAAATCGCCAGTTACGACCGAACCGGCAGTCAGCACATAGGGGATTTTCCATCGGTCGAGCGCATCAAGCTCCCGCGCCTTAAGGGGAACACCCTTGGCTATCAGCATATTCGCTCCGTCATCAAAGAACACATTGGCCGAGAATCGCATTCCTTCAGCAAGATCTTTTCGATACACTTTTTTCAACATACTCGTCCTCTTACATAAGGCTCTTACATAAGGTTCTTTCAAAAGTAATCGCCTTTTGAAATCGGCTCACATGAACCATCGTTTTTTAATGCCTTCATCCAGAAAAGCAAACACGGCAGCAACAGAATTCCATGCTTCGGGAGGAATATACGAACCTACGCTGCTCTCCGCAAGAAGAACCGTAAGGATTGGATCGGATACCGTTTTGATTCCATATTCCCGAGCAATCTCCAGCATCCGCTCTGCAAGCGCATCTTTTCCGCTCGCGATAATTACCGGAGAACAAAGGTCGACAGTCCAGGCCAGTGCAACAGCTTTTTTACTCATACATCACCGCTGAATATCGACAGAACCGGCAGATACTTGAGCTTCCGGCCGATAGCAGAAAACGTTTTCTACACCGAAAGACGACAACAGCTTCTCTAAATATACACGTAAACGCTCAAAAGTAATAGAGGAAAATTCCGGTACGGACGAAAACGAGTACTCTGAACCTGTAAAATAAAACTCCCATACCCGGTTGTCGGCTTCGCACCAGACTTCCGTCCGCACCGTACACGTGTTCACCAGATCCACCAAAATTCTGACAGACCCCCTGATGGCCGAATCGCCTGTTCCCCGTTCAAACGGAACCACAATCCAGTGTTTGTCCGCACCCCTGGAATGGTTCAGATACGCAAACAGAGACGAAAATTCTGTACCGCCTTCAAGCCCCCGCACAACTTTTTCAAGAAGCTCCGGATCGGCTTCTACAGACGCATCCTGAAGCAGCCAGGACGCAAACAGAAGGTTTTTGTCGAGCTTCCGGCTCCGGCTGTGACTGAAGCTGCGAATTGCATCCTCTCCTGCGCGGCGAGTTTTCAGAAACACCCGGCAGGCTGCAGCATTCTCGGCAGCGCGTACAACAGAAACAACAACCGCAGGATCAAGTGCCACACCCGCTAAAGTCATCAGCGAAACAACCTGAACGTTGGCTGGAGTTTCCGGTATACCAAGCCGAGCGCACACTGATTCCCCACCCGGACCGAAACCGGAACCTGAAACCGGCTTGAGCATCAGCGCCCCTGTTCCCGCCTGAACTCTGGCAGTAAACACATCTCCCGGCCTAAACCCCGCCGCATCGGTTACCTCGATTACCCGCCCTGCGACACGAATGAGCGCAACTGCCCCGGATGCGTTTTTTCCGGCGCTTTTCGCGAGAACTTCAACCTGCACAACCGAGCCGTCGGCAAGCCGGGTCCCCTGCGCATCAAAAAGCACATTCGCGGAACCGGGCAACAGAACTCCAGAAGGAATCATTGATTCAAGAATACCCTGACATACTCAGAATGTCGACTCTTCCAGGACTCTTCCAGATCGAGTAACGACGCCGACAGATTCGCGAAATCCCCATGTAAAAATCAAAGCCCATAGCTGCGCGATACTCGATTTCCGAATAAAGGAAGTTATCCGTCAGGGCGGCGGGAGATGGGGGGAATTGCCACTACACTTCGGAGCCCTCCTGGCTCCTCGTTCCGTGCCGGGGTTCTCACTTCCGCGGCCCTCCTTGGCCGCTCTTCCTCCCTCCGGTCGGCGTTCGAACCCGTTCAATTCCCCCATCTCTCGATAAAAAAGTAAGGCCACCCTTCAGGGTGGCCTTGCTTTTTTTGGAGATGGGGGGAATTGCCTTCCAGTCGCCGACTTCGTGTCGGCTCCTTTCAGGCCGCCTCCGGCGCTATTCGGCCTTCCCTGGCCGAATCTACGCGCCTCCGGTTCAATTTCTCGAAGCTTCGCTGTGGAATACCCCCCTAAAAAGCAAAAAACCACCCGACTGGGTGGTTTTTTGCTTTTTGGAGATGGGGGGAATTGAACCCCCGTCCTGAAGTGTAAAACAGGAGCGTCTACAGGTTTAGCGGCGCGAGGTGGTTGTCGGGACCCGGTGGCAGCACCGCAAGCGTCGGTTCCGTATCCTGGTTGATGTCCTTTCCGCCGTTCAGGCCCGACGGAAAGCAAGCTCCGGTTGGCGTCGGAAGATCCGGATGCTTCGGAG
>SHOL01000016.1:5327-8872 GCA_004294945.1 Treponema sp. | reverse complement strand
GAGCAGCATCATCCGGTTTCCGCGCTCTGCTACTTACGCAGCGAGAGCGAAACTGTCGTTATTTTCGGCAGTTATAAGTTTTGCCCGTTCAGAGGACAGGCAACCTCACCTGCAGCCCAAGCTTCGACACAGCAGTCGAATCCGGTGCACCCCCAAGTAGTATTCCCTGCAAAAAAGCATCGGAACTTCTTGCAGGGCGCGCATTAAGCGCTACACACACATAAAATACCCCGTACCGGCCCTGATGTCAAGTTGCCGTATAGCCAGCCTCTTTCAACCACCAGGGAATCGGCTGCGAAAAAAAATACTCCCTGCTGTCGGGAAGCATGTATAAAAACTCGATCGGCGCAAGGTGCGCCAGATGGCAGGCCGCATTGTTCATAATAAGCAGCCTCGAGTTTTCCAGAATTTGCCGTTCGGCGGGAACGGTGCCGCCAAAGTCCGCGTTGACCAGAGCCATGTACTCTTGAGTCCAGTCGACAAGTTCAGTGCTGTAGTCCATACATTCCTCCATGATTCTGTGCGCGTACGTGAAGTGAAAGCAATCGTGAAAAGGAAACCGGTCAAAAGACAATTGAAATGCAATTGAGAACCACGACAAAACGAACCATTGTATCGAAGAGCCCTTTGGACAAAAACAGAACAGGGGACTTCTCAAGTATACTTCATTTTTCCCCGATAGTGAAATGAGGCAATGAAAAAACCAGCCATTCTTGTATGGCAACGCCTATTCTCGGGAGGAATCATGCAATTCACGAACAAATCCGCTGTAGCGGCCGCTTTGATGCTCTCTTTCGCAGCTTCATGTATGGTAAGCGCACAAACTCCTTTTAAAAAAGATGAAGCAATCATCTCGTGGTACGGGGACGAATTCCACGGAAGACCAACGTCAAGTGGGGAGATCTTCGATATGACCGCGTTGACGGCAGCCCACAAGAATTTGCCCTTTGGAACAATTCTCGAAGTCACGAATCTCGCTAACGGAAAAAAAGTGTCGGTGCGCGTAAACGACCGCGGCCCCTTTGTAGAAGATCGGGAGCTCGACGTCTCAAAGGCCGCGGCGCAAGAGCTCGACATTATCACAAGCGGGACCGCCCGGGCATCCATAGTTCAGACCGGAACGGTCGCCTCGCCGGCGGCTTCTGCACCGGCAGTCACTGCATTGGCAGCTCTTGAACCGGCAGCCGATAAAGCCAGGAGTGCAGAACCGGTTCTTTCGGAAAAGCCGGTCGGTGTTACCTGGCGCATACAACTCGGCTCGTTCACCCGCGAAGAAAATGCAACACGGCTTGTAGTCAAGCTCCGTTCCGACGGATTTAGCCCGGCCTTTGAAAAGACGGAAACAATGACTCGAGTCGTACTTGCTGCGGTACCGGACGCTGAGCTTGCAGCGGTCAAGGAAAAACTTGCAAAAACAGGCTATCGCGATTACCTGGTCCGCCAGGAATCATGGTAACCGGTGTACAAAACTCAATCCGCTATTTCTCTCCGGTTTTTGCGGCGTCCTGCTGCCTCACTCTGGCAGCGGGACTCCTTTTTTCTTCATCGGGCGACTATTCGCCCCATGTACTTTCCCAGATAGTTGCTGTTGAAATCCTCTTTGCCCTGTCGGGCCTTGTCTACTTTTTCGGCCGAATAGAACTTTCGGTACCCGCCCTTCTGTGCAAATTCCTCTGTCTTTTTTTTGTCACCCGGGCGACAGGAGCCGACGTCGTAGCGCTCGTATGCCTGTTTTCGGCGCTGTCGTTCGAAGCCTTCTACCTTGCGCCCGCATGGCTCGCGGGTATAGTCTTCGCCTCCTCGGCGGCGCTTTTTGCAGGAACCCGTGTCCCGCACGCAGCCTGGAACGACGTGCGGGAACCCTTGAGCGACGCAGGCTATGCTGTACTTCTGCTGGTCGGAACCGCCTGGGCGATTGCCGGTGCGGGCATTTCCGCCGCGTTCAGAAGCTCACGACGGCGTGCCCAGGAAATCCGCCGTCTGGAAGAGACCGTAAGCCATCTGACGCGCACCAATACCGCCTGGCAAACCTACGCTACTTATATAGAAGAAAATTCCAAGGAAGAAGAACGCCGCCGAATATCGCGCGATATTCACGACATTGTCGGCTACTCGATGACCAATCTTTTGATGATCGTACAGGCGGCGCTCTACTCGGACAATCAGGACAAGATAACCGAGCTGCTGCAAAAAGCGCAGACCCACATCAACGACAGCCTGCAGGAAGTGCGCCTTGCGATGCGCAAACTCCGATCGACAACGAAGACTGCGCTGCACGGCAGCGACCTGATCCGCTACCTTGCCGGCAATTTTCATACAGTGACGGGGATCGTCGTGAACCTTGATTTTGTGTCCTTCCCGGGCAAAATCAGGGTCGACATTGAAGAGATCCTGTATCGGCTTATGCAAGAGTCCATGACAAACTCGTTCCGCCACGGAAAAGCCACCGTTATCAGCGTTTCGTTCTGGACATCTGCCGATACGCTGACGGTGAAAATCAGGGACAATGGGAACCGGCACCCGGAAGGGACGATTGTCGAAGGCATCGGCATTCAGGGCATGCGGGAGCGCATCGAGGGTGTCGGCGGAACGTTCGCCATGGAAGCAGTGCGGGACGGCTTTACGGTCCTTGCGAAGATTCCGCTCGAAGGAGGACGCAATGACTGATTCGACGCGCGCGCAAACAGTGCGGCTGCTGCTGGTAGACGACCAGTATCTTTTTTTGGAAAGCCTCAAGCTGGTGCTGTCGACTCTTGCACCCGATTTCGAGATTGTGGGCACGGCGCTCAACGGAAAGGAGGCGGTCGAAACGCTCGATTCGCTCGCCGCATCCGGAAAGGAACAGGTCGATATTGTGCTGATGGACGTGTACATGCCAGTGATGGATGGTGTCGCTGCGGCGAAAATCATCTCGAAGAAATTCCCCGATATTTCTGTGATAATGCTCACGACGTTCGAGGACGACGATTACGTTGCCGAAGCGCTCGCGCACGGGGCAAAGGGGTATCTCCTGAAGAACATCGCGCCCCACATGCTCGTGACGGCGGTGCGCGCGGTGGACTCAGGCTCCGTCCTGATCGACCCGAATATTGCAGTGTCGCTGATCCAGCACCTCAAGGAGAAGTCGGCTTCGCAGCGCGGAGCTGAGGGCGGGTCCCTCCCCGACTGGTACTACGAACTGACTCAGCGGGAGCGGAGCATCATCAAGCTGATTCTCCGGGGTCTTTCGAACAAGGAAATCGCCGCCGAAATACACGTTGGCGAGCAGACTATCCGCAACTACGTCAGCACTATCTACGACAAGCTCGGAGTCGCCTGCCGCAAGGACGCCGTACGGCTCACCAAGAATCTTCCCCCGTTTTATTTGGAATAAAGGCACCTCACCGCCCGCATTGCGGAAATTCCCGCCGGACCATTCACTTGTGTGGAGATTCCGCCTGAATCTCCAAGACCAACGAATCAGTAACGAAGTTACTGATTCGTTGGTCAAAGGTACAAAACCGGTTACATTTGTAATTTGCGCCCGCGCGAGGACGGCTCCATAC
>SHOL01000016.1:0-5317 GCA_004294945.1 Treponema sp. | reverse complement strand
GCTCCATACTGGCTATAACGACCGGCTTCGATATCGCCGGTGTTCAAAAGGAGAAATGTATGGGAAAGAAACTGACAGTTCTGACAGCGCTGGCGCTCTGCCTGACGATGGCCCTTCCGCTCGCAGCCGGGGGAAGCAAGGATGCCGCCAAGAAGGGTTCTTCCGGCACAGTACTGACGATGGGATCATGGCGCGCCGACGACGTCGCGGGATGGACCGCGCTTCTGGCCGAATACAAGAAGGCTACCGGAGTCGAGATACAGTTCAAGCCGACCAATCCGCCCGACTACAACGCAACGCTCCGCCTGCAGCTCGAAAGCGGCACCGGACCCGACCTGATGTTCGCCCGCTCCTACGACACCGGCATTGACCTGTTCAAGAACGGCTACTTCGCCGACGTGTCAGCGATCAAAGGCCTCAAGGAAAACTTCAGCGAAGGCAACCGCGCCCCCTGGACGACCGCAGACGGAAAAGCCTTTGCAATTCCCCTGTTCGCTGTCATCCAGAGCGTGTACTACAACAAGGACATTTTCGCGGCCAACGGTATTTCCGTTCCCAAGACCTGGGAAGAATTCCTCGCTGCCTGCGACAAGCTCAAGAAAGCCGGTATTACCCCGATCGCTAACGGCCTCGCCGACGAATGGGACATCAATGAATGCTTCATGATGGGCATTCTCCCGAACTTCGTCGGAGGCTACAAAGGCCGGCTCGAGTACGAAACCGGCAAGCGCGCGTTCAACGACGCGAACATGGTCAAAGCCTTCCAGGCGATGACCGACCTCGCAAAATACTGCCCGGACGGCTACGAAGCTATCGGCTACAACGACTCGAACGCCCTGTTCGCAACCAGCAAGGCAGCGATGTACGCGGACGGCTCCTGGTCCCTCGACACCTTCAAGGACATGAGCGCCAAGTGGGGCAACTTCGCCTTCCCGGCTCCCGCCGGAGCGAAAGCCGCGATCTGCTTCCATGCGGACGCCGGACTCACCATGAACGCCGCGACCAAGCATCCCGCCGAGGCAAAAGCCTTCCTCGAATGGCTGTGCACCCCCGAAGGAGCGACAGTCGCCGCCAGGTACCTCCCGAACGGCTTCTACCCGATGATAAGCGCAAACATCAAGATCGAAGACGCGCACAGCGCAGAACTCTACGGCTTGATCCAGGGCAAGGACCAGGACGTGCGCTTCTGCTGGCCAAAGCTGATGAGCGGCGATCCCTCCGGCTACGTGCTCATGAACCAGGGCGTCATCAAGGCGATGAAGGGACAGATTACCGCCAAGCAGGCTGCCGACGATTTCGCCGCAGGACTTGCCAAATGGTATAAACCGAACTGATTCCGTTCATAACTGATTCCGTTCATAACTGAACCGTACGGTGCCGCTTGCGCGAATGAATCAGGCGGCGCCGTTCTCCGGAGGACTATCCATGAAGAACCGAAAGCTCGGCCAATACACCTGGTACTGCTACCTTGTTCCCGCCCTCTTTTTTTATGCCGTCTTTATGGCATGGCCACTCGCCGATTCGATACGCCTGAGCCTGTATTCGGCCTCCGGACCCGCAGGAGCCGGCAGAACCTTCGTCGGCTTCGACAACTACATCAGGCTCTTTACCGATCCGGACTCGTCCGCCCGCTTCTGGGGCGCATTCGGCAACACCTGGTACTTTTTCTTCATCAACATGGTCTGCCAGAATCTTCTGGCCATCGTGTTCGCGCTCATGCTCTCCGAGCGCACCATGAAAGGATCGCGCGTCTACCAGACCATCATTTTCATACCGGTAACGCTCGCCATCCTCGTAACCGGCTATCTGTGGAAACTGATCCTGAACCCCCAGTGGGGCGCAATCGCGCAAATGCTGACAAAACTGGACCTGAAAGAACTCGTCAAGCCCTGGCTCGGCGATGAACGATACGCGCTTACGACCGTTGCCCTCGTCTCGAGCTGGCAATGGGTCGGCATTCCGGCGATGATGTTCTTCGCCGGACTCCAGAATATTCCCGACGAACTGCTCGAAGCGGCCGAAATAGACGGCGCCTCGAAACTGGGCAAGATACTGTCGATCAGGCTGCCCCTGATCAAGCCGGTCATCGGCATCGTCACGATCCTTACCTTCGTGAACAACTTCAATGCGTTCGACGTCGTCTTCGCCATGGAGAACGCGAACGGAGCCCCGTCGTACAGCACGGACCTGATAGGCACGCTGTTCTACCGCGTCGGAATTGCGGGACAGCATCCCGTCGGCATCCCGAATCCCGGACTGGGTTCGGCAATCGCAACCAGCACCTTCATCATGCTGATGGCCGGCGTCGTCGGCATCCTCGGCCTGACCAAGTCCGAAAAGTAAGGAGGCACGAAATGAAAAGCTCCCCGTCGCTCAAATGGCAGAACAGGCATCTCGGCTCGCATATAACGCTTTCGCTGTGGGCGCTCGTCGTCCTCTTCCCGATATGGACCATGATCGTCAACTCGTTCAAGTTCAAGCTGGACATCTACAAGGATCCATTCGGCCTGCCGAAGAAATGGAACTTCGACAGTTACGGATCGGTGTTCCGGGACAGCGACTTCTTCATGTACTTCAGGAACAGCCTCGCGGTGACCGTCGGCTCGATCATACTCGTGCTGGTGCTCGGCTCGCTCGCTTCCTACGCGATCGTCAACTGGAAAAACCGGCAGACGCGGTTCATCTACCTCTTCTTCATCGCCGGCATGATGCTTCCGCTCAAGATCGGCAGTATCAAACTCCTGGAAATGGTCAAGGCGCTCGGCCTCCTGAACTCGATATGGGCACTGTTCCCGATCTACATCGCGATGGGACTGCCGATTGCCGTCTTCGTACTGACCCAGTTCATCACCGACATTCCGTACGAACTGACCGAGGCTTCGGTCATCGACGGCGCCTCGCGCTTCCGCATCTACGCTCAAATCATCATCCCAATGATCCAGCCGGCGCTCGCGACCGTCGGCATCTACAATCTGGTCCCGTTCTGGAACGACCTGTGGTTCCCGCTGATTTTCATAAACAACGAAGAGTCGAAAACCCTCCTTCTCGGCGTAACCCGGCTCTTCGGCCAGTACCAGACGGACTGGTCCAAAGTCCTCGCCGTCCTGACCCTGTCGGCCATCCCGGTAATCCTCCTCTACCTCACGATGAGCCGCCAGTTTATCAAGGGTTTGACGGCCGGTGCTGTTAAAGGTTAGGCCGTCATGCCCCCTTGACTGCGGGAGCCGTCAAAGGCTGACGCAGGCAGACGGCGTTTGACAGCAGAAAAGGATGCCCTTATACTTGAGATTCGTGCAAAAGTCGGTTACTTTTGCACGTGCCTCAGGTATCGCTCTTGATTCTACATATTTCGCGAAAGGTTTGGGCTGCGAATTGTTAACCGAATATAACATTGTAATACTTCTTCAGGCGCTGATCGACACTGGGGTCGGCTCCCTTTTTCTGTTCCAGTTTTCCGGAATAAAGGCAACCAAACGGAATCTGGTACCCTGGATACTTCTGACAAGCTTCGGCTACATCATCTGGAGCCTAACGTATGTGCTGGGTGTTCAGATAAGCATACGGGTAGCCTATGTCCTGTTCATCCACGTACCGCTGATGCTCTTGCTTATGCTTAAATTTAAAATCAGCCCGTTAACGGTGGTATTGATCAACTTTCTGAGCTACTTCCTCATTTCTCCCAGCAATATTTTTTGCCGCCTTATGCTGTATCTGGTTGAATGGCTCAAACTGCCGATCTCCATGCACCTGGCCCAAGCGATCGCCTGGCTGCTGACTATTCCGGTTATATTTATCCCTGAATATAAATACCTGATTTTTCCGCTCAGGGATATGATCACACAGTCCAAAACCGACCGGTCCTTTTTGCTTGTCGTTACCGCCATCTGCTTTGTGCTCACGTTTGCCGCCAATATTTCGCTCGGAGGCCAGGAATCGCCCGGGCAGTTTCTTTTGTCCGGACTCTTCGTTATTTTGCTGGTTGCCTATCTTGCCTGTCTTGCGTTCTATGCCAGGATTCTGCATGCACACGAGGAAGACCGGACCAGACTCCTTGCCATTTCAATACAGAACAAATCGCTTGCACTGTATACGGACTCCCTTGCTTCGTTCCTGGAAGAGACATCGGTGTTGCGGCATGATCAGCGCCATCTGCTGCTAACCCTCGATGCTTTTGCAAAACAACAGGATCTGGAATCGATTCGGCGCATACTGGATGAAAAAATTGCGATCTTCGATACGGCGCCGGTGCGGGTTGCCCAGGACGGTGCGGTTAATGCGATCATGGACCTGTACCGGAAACGGGCGGCGAATGTAAATGTCGACATACAAATTACCGGAAAGGGCTTTGATCATTTCCCAATCCCGTCGTACGACCTGTGCATCATGTTGTCCAATTCGCTGGAAAACGCAATTACGGCGACAGCTTCAGCCGAAAACCGGAATCGGACGGTAACCATCCACACAACCCGCAACGAAGAAACAGGGGTTGCCAGCCTTGTGGTGAGCAATCCTTGTACTGTTCCGGTCAGTTTTGGAAAAGACGGCTTGCCGGAAAGCACGAACGGTCCGCAGCACGGGTACGGAACGCGGAGCATCCAGAGCATTGTCCGGAAGTACGGCGGGGTGTGCGAATTCTCGACTGCCGGGAAGGAATTCGTTTTCAGGGCAGCGTTCTTTACAAAAACCCGGCTCGACTCAGTCTGTTCCTGATGATGCCCGACAACACGACTACCGAGCACTGCGCGAAAGCGCTGCGGAGAGATCGAAGCCGCGCAGCGTGATTCTTGGGCTGGAGCGATGTAATTCCGCCCGTCAGGGACGTTGTTGATCGACCTTCGTTCTTTGTCTTCTATTCACTGTATTTTATTTGTGGTATATTTTAAATCAAATGAATTTTACCGATTTTACTTTACACAGCGGCCTCCAGGAAGGTCTCGCTGAAGCAGGCTACATTACCTGCATGCCTGTCCAGGAACAGGTACTCCAGAACGGCCTTGACGGTGCCGACCTGTATGTTCAGTCCCAGACGGGGACCGGAAAAACTGCCGCCTACCTTGTTACCATTCTCCAGCGGCTCTCCACTGATCCTTCACTTGCCGGAAAAAAAGCGCTCGTCATGGTTCCCACCCGCGAACTCGCGGTTCAGGTAGAAGAAGAAGCCCGAATTCTCGGTTCGTGCCTTCCGCTCAAGTCGGCCAGCTTTTACGGCGGCGTCGGCTACGGCGGCCAGCAGGATTTGCTGAAAAAGGGCGTCGATATCATTATCGGCACGCCCGGGCGCGTGATCGACCTGCAGGAATCCGGCACAATGGACCTT
>SHOL01000186.1 GCA_004294945.1 Treponema sp. | reverse complement strand
CCATATAGAAAACGTAGCATTTCAGCCTGTTTTCCACAATAAACCCGGAAGAGCCAAAATTAAAACGTACTTGAAGAATGGGTGCAATAGGATTATTTCGATATGTCTATACTAAAAAAATATCCGAATGACAAAGAAGGGAACGGGTATACTTCCCGATGTCCTTCGCCGATTCGGATAGTAATAGACTGCTCAAGACCGGACAAATTTTAAATAAACTGAGCCGATTTCAAAAGTCGGTTACTTTTGAAATCGGCTCAAATGATAAAGACAATGCGACTGAATTGACCTTTACGCTCTTAGTGCGAGTTAAGCCCAAAACAATCGCTATAACAAAAAATACATCTTAAATCAGAAATTGTCAACAATTAATTGCTGCGTTCATTTTCACAACAAAACGATTTGGAAAAACAGTTATAATCAAAGCAGTTGTTCTCCTTTTTTCCACCACTCTTCATACTTGTTTCCGTCTTCGTCTTCGACAATCGTATACACAGCCGGACCATCGTCCCGGTGCAATTTTCCATTTTCCCACCATTCATGATGCCCATCCATGTATTCCGCTGCAGGTCCGCCTTCTCCGTGCAACAAGCCGTTTTTAAAACGCAGAATCATCTTTGGAAAGAGTACATCACCATTCTGGATTTTGCCAGAATCATTCCGGCAGATTTTGTCTGTGTACTGTAACAATCTCGATTTTGACGCCATCTGTATTGCTCCTCTTCTTTGATTATAGTGCACTTTTTATTGCTCTTCATTGACAGTCTACGTTAGGAATCAACATTTTTCAGATCGAACTCGATCTTTCGAATAATCCATCTGTTGCTTTTAGTGTGCATCTCGATTTGCCGGGTTGCAAAAAAACTCGGTCATCAGAGCCGATTTCAAAAGACGGTTACTTTTGAAATCGGCTCACTTGTTTGGATCCGGCTACATTATTCGCTGTATTCTGGATACCCCCTCATTGATTATTAACTTGACGCAATTGCAAAAATCAGTGATTCTTGCAAGAAGCTCAACTTGACAGCACGAATAACCGGATTTACTCTATCTGTACCGATTGGCATGAAAAGCTTTTCTTACACTAAAAAGCATTCAGGCTGAAGGTCTCAGAAGGAGGAATAGTGATGTTCACAAAAAGAATCGGGACGCTGTTTATTGCACTCATCGCCGCGGCAGCTCTGTTCGCATCGCCAAAGATGGACAAGTATGCTGAAAAACCGCTGGTCATCAAGGTGGTGGAAACGTCGGACTTGCACGGTGCTTTGTTTCCGTACGATTTCAAGACCGACAAGATCAAAGAGACGAGCCTTGCGAATGTGGCAACGCTCGTGAAGGAGCTTCGCGCGGAGAAGAGCCAGGAAGTGCTCTTGCTCGACTGTGGCGACAATCTGCAGGGACAGCCGCTGATTTACTATTACAATTTCGTTGCGACGAAAGAGCAGAATATTCTGTCGAAGACGTTCAACACCCTCGCCTACGATGCCGTGGCGCTCGGTAACCACGACGTCGAAACCGGACATGAGGTGTACGACAAGGTGAATGCGGAGCTGAAGGCAGGACCGTCCAGGGCAGGCTTCCTTAGCGCTAACCTCGTCGACGAAAAGACCGGCGAGCCGTACTTTGCCCCTTACACGATCGTCCGAAAAGGCGGGGTCAAGATTGCGATTCTGGGTATGACCGAACCTGCCTTCGTCAAGAACTTTCCGTCCATTCTGTACTCGGGAATCAAAGTGCTCGACATGGTCGAGACCGCGAAAAAGTGGATGCCTATCATCCAGCAGAAAGAGAAGCCGGACGTCGTCATCGGACTGTTCCATGCGGGAGTCGATTATACCTACGGCGGTTACAAGAAGGATTCCGTCAACAACGAGAATCCCGCGCAGCTCATCGCCGAGCAGGTATCGGGCTTTGACGCGATTTATGTCGGCCACGACCACCAGGGCTGGGACGGAAAGGGCTACGATCCTGCAACCAAGGGCAAGGTCGACGTGATGAATCCCGAAGGAAAAATCGTTCCTATCTACGGCGCACTCAACGACGGAAGAAAGATTCCTGTTGTAACAATGACGCTTACATGGAACAAGAAAACGAAAGACTTCGAGATAACGCAGGAAGGCGAACTGGTCGACATGGCGAAGTACGCGCCGGATGAAACCTGGGTTGCTTTGTTCGCGAAGGAAATCGAAGCGGCGAAGGCATGGGTATCGAAACCGATCGGCAAGATGAACGGTTCGATCAATTCACGGGAATCCCTCTTCGGCGACTCCGCGTTCGTGGACCTGATCCACAACCTGCAGCTCGAGCTGACGAAGGATCCTGCGTTCGGCCTCAAGCCGGCCCAAATTTCCTTCTGCGCGCCCCTATCGGCGAACGCGACCATACCGTCGAGCGCGGACGGCACCATCTATGTCCGGGACATGTTCTCGCTGTATGTCTATGAAAACTGGATTTACACGATGGACCTGACCGGAGCGCAGGTGAAGGACTTCCTCGAAGCTTCGTACGACGGCTGGATGAATCAGATGCAGTCGGCGGACGACAACCTCATCGCCTTCAGCAAGACTCCGGACGGCAAGCTGGTCTTCGACGCGCGGACAAACATGCCGAAGACCAAGGTCGCCTCCTACAACTACGACTCGGCCGCAGGCATCGTATACGACGTGGACGTGAGCAAGCCGGCGGGCAGCCGCATTACGGTCAAGTCGATGGCGGACGGTGCTGCCTTCGATCCTGCGAAAACCTACTCGGTAGCGATCAACTCGTACCGCGCAATGGGCGGCGGCGGACTCCTTGAAAAGGGAGCGAAGATTCCCGTCGCGGATCTGCTCTCGATGAAGTACGTCACCTCGGCGACCACGAAGGACCTCCGTTTCTACCTGACCGAGTACATCGAAAAGCAGACCGGCGCGCTCGACCCGAAGCCGCTCGGCCACTGGAAAGTAATTCCGGAAGACTGGGCAGCAGCGGGCAAAGCCAGGGACTATCAGCTATTGTATCCAAACGCAAAATAGCGGATAACGAGCCGGCGGCCTGCTGCTTGCCGGCGGCTTGCTGCTAATCGGCGGCCTGCTGCTTGCCGGCGGCCTGCTGGTTGCCGGCGGCCTGCTGCTAATCGGCGGCCTGCTGCTTGCCGGCGGCTTGCTGCTAATCGGCGGCCTGCTGCTTGCCGGCGGCTTGCTGGTTGCCGGCGTGCTGCTACCGAAGGCACTTTGAACGAAAACGCCCGTCCTGCGGAACAGACCGCCGGACGGGCGCTTTTTTTGGGGCGGTGTGCAGCTTTAGAGGAAGTTTCCCGTGAGCCGGTAGGTATTCTTGAGCTGGTACACGTAGGCGTGGTACATGTGGTTTGAAATGCGCAGGGGATTCATGACAAAGCCTGTCCCGGTCACGTTTCTGAGCCACAGCGTGCGGCCGCCGTACTGAGGGGTCGCGGCGAAAGGCGCATACGTTTTCCGGCGTCCGAGCAGGTCTGACAGCGGATCGTACTTGATGTTTATGTGTGTAATGCCGCGCTTGTTCGCTTCGACCGACACCGTATCTGCATTCCACCGCGCGACCGTGGCGGCGCTCAAGACGGCCGAGTTGAAGCAGGTTGCGGGAAGCCCGGTAGCGATTGCAGCGAGCTGGGCGAGCCCTCCGCCGAGACTGTGTCCTGTGATACGGGTCAGGCCCGGGTATTCGGCCTTGAGCGAGAGGGCAAGACGCGCGGCTTCGTCGTACTGGGCCGATGGAATATAGGTGTAGGCGTACAGGGCCTGCTCGGCATTGTTCACCCAGTCGATGAGGCTCAAGGGATTCGTTCCCCGGTAGACGAGCACGTATTCTCCGGTGAGCGTGTTCCGCACGAGTTCGGCGTAGAAGCCCGAACAGGAATCGAATGTCCTGACCGTCCGGAACTTGGAACTGTTACCGTTGAAATCGAGCTTCGGAATCAGATACGGAGACACTGCGTCCAGGGTTGAATCCCACAGGTCGTGATAGATTCTCGCCGTGAGATTGGCCATGTCCCACACCAGGTCGAAGTCCGCTTTTGAAACACCCGCTGTTGCATACCCCTTATCGATAAAGAAAAGGTTACGCCCGCCGGAGTAGGGATACATATCCCCGTCAGCCTTGAACTCGGGCTCCGCAGCATAGGCTGCAGCCGCGGCGTATGCTGCCTCGGAAGCGCCTGCTGCGGAAGCATCTGCTGCTGCCGCTTCTCCGGCGGCGTCAACCTTGAGGGGCCCGGCCGCGTTCTCGCACGATCCGAGCATGAGAGCGAGGGACGCAGCGCATGCGCACCATACCGGAAACTTTGCCTTTTTCACACACATCCTCCTTTTTGAAACAGTCCGCACCGTTGAGCGTCCGTTTCGGCTGCCGTGAAATTCGTTCCGGAGCGCGGTTTGCCTGCCGTGCCTGTTGTGCGCCTGCTGCCTTGTTCATGACCGGAACCCTTCATCGATGCCTGCGTCAGGAGATTTCGCCTTCAGCACCGGACATCGACTTTTTCAGCATAGGACCGGGTTTTCCGCGCAGTCAACCGTAAGAAAAAGCAAAATATACTCAGTGCTGGTT
>SHOL01000015.1 GCA_004294945.1 Treponema sp. | reverse complement strand
AAGCTGAACTTATTACACTCGCGGACGGGTCGACGCTCACCGCGGCCTTTTTGCTCGAGCGGTTCGGCTTTGAAGGCCGGGTGCAGTACTCGCCGGTCGCCACGCTTTCCGGAGGCGAGCGCAAGCGGGTGTACCTTGTGCGGCTTTTGATGGCGAACCCGAACTTTCTGGTGCTGGACGAGCCGACAAACGATTTCGACATATACACGCTCAGCGTGCTTGAACAGTTTTTGACGGGTTTCGGCGGCTGTCTTTTGGTAGTTTCGCACGACCGGTACTTTATGGACCGCGTCGCAGACACGCTGTTTGTGCTGGAGGACGACGGTTCGGTGTCGGGCTTTGTCGGCAGCTGCAGCGAGTATATTGTGGCGCGCGCCGAGATGGCGGCGGAAAAGGCGGCCGAAGCCAAGGCTGCGCAGGAACGCGCACATGCGCGGGAGAACGCAAAACGGGCCGCCGCAAACCAGCAGGGTGCGGGAAGCTCGGCAGGTGCGCGGGGTGCATCAGGTGCGGCAGATTCGGCAGGCGCGGGCTTAGCAGGCGCGGGCTTAGCAGGCGCAGGTGACCCGGCTGGTGCAAACCAATCCGGCCGCAGTTCTGCCCAAAAGAAAAAAAGGTCGTTCAAGGATGAAAAAGAGTACGGTGCGATCGAGTCAGAAATCTCGGCACTCGAAGACCGGAAAAACGACCTTGAGCATATTATGTCCGGCAGCACGGCGGATCATGAAGAAGTGCGCATTGCGGCCGAAGAATATAACGCAACAGTCGCACTGCTGGAAGAAAAATACGCGCGGTGGGAGTACTTAGCCTCGTTCGACTGAGCACGGTCGGACCCTACAGCCCGGCGCAATTCTGCTACAGCCCGGCTCGGCTCAGCCGTTCTTCGAGCGGCCTGCGGTCGTAACGGACTTCCCGCCAGGAAACAGTGCGTTCCGTCTGATTCCATATTGCATAATACGCCGGATACGATGCACGGCTCACCGGCGGAACACGCCCCTTGCGCACCGCAGCTTTCGCCCCGTTGAACGTGCGCGGAAAACCGACGCTCCCCGGGTTCACAATTGCGGGCACGTCGGAAAAAACAGCTGCATCACCCGGAGCGGGAGCAATGACTTTTTTGCGCGCCTTTCCATAGTACAGCGCCGCTTCGTGGGTATGCCCGCAAAAACACAGGGAAAACTCCGAATCGGTCATCCAGGAAAAGACAATCGCAGTTTCGAGACCTCCCCACAGATACCCGGTTAACGGCTCCAGCGGAGATCCGTGCGACGCCCAGGTTGCATTGTCCAGACGGGCCGTATGCTCCAGCGAATCGAGCCATTCAACCGAGGCCTCGGAAATAACCGACCGGGTATACTGCACCGAACGCTGTGCATGCGCATTAAACCATTCCACCGGAATTTTGCCGGTCAGAGCGGCATCGTGGTTGCCCGAAAGCACAAACGCCATTTCCGCATCCCGAGCCTGAGCTAGTACAAGGCGGACGCAGGCATCAGGATCGGGTCCGTAGCCGGTAATATCGCCAAGACAGAGAAATCCCCGGCAATCCTCCTGCAAGGCATCGCCAAGAACAGCGGACAGGGCTTCGGGATTCGCATGAATATCAGAAACAACAAGAAATTTCATGTAATCTCCAGTATACTCACAGTAGCCCATGGAAAAAAGACGAAGTCCGAAACTTTCTGAAATAATCAGCGACCGCTTCGCCTCGGAGTGGAAACTGCTTTCCGAAACGGAAAGCTTTCTTGCCAAAACACCCGATTTCCACCTGTATGAACGTCAATTTCAGGAATGGCGAAAACGCCTCCAGCAACGGGGACTTCCCGACACCGAACTGGTAACCCTCAGGAGCGAAATCGTCTCGCTTCGCAGGGAGCTCCGCCTTTCTGGCTACGATCTGTCGCTCGGCCTCCAGCGGCTGGTCGTCCAGGGATTCCTGAACGACGATGCCCTTGCCGACGGATTCCGGCGGGTAGTAATCTGCTTTTGCGATCCTGAAGTCTATTACTGGACCGGTTCGGCAAACCATGTCGAACTCGCATCGGAACTCGAATCTTCGCTCATCCGCCGCAACCTGCTCAAAAATCCGGAAATGCACTACCTGTGGTACTTCCGCAACTCAAAAGGCCTCATCCTGTCCGGCTCCGCAACCGAACCGAAAGACCACTTTATCCGGCTCCAGGACCGCGCCAGGGCAAACCCGCTAAAACTCCTTGCCGCCCTGAAAAAACTGTCCTGACCGCGCCCGAAAAGAGACACAAAGCACCCAGGCGCGTGTTACACTTCTTACAGGTTTGTCCAAACGGAGGCTTTCATGAAAAAGGATATCTCTACCATTATTATCGGATTGCTGTTCCTTGCGGCAGGAGTCGCGGTCGGCGGCAGCATGCTTGGATACTTCGATTTTCACATCAGCCTGGACGGCTGGTGGACACTCTTCCTCATCGTCCCGGCCCTCCTCGCCATCGCCCAAGGAGGCATCAACGTCGGAAACATCGTACTGCTCGCGGTGGGCGTCATACTTCTGCTCGACCAGCAGCGCATCCTTCCCCACAATTTCGGCTGGCGCCTGATATTCCCGGTCATTCTCCTCGCTATCGGACTGCAAGTGCTGCTCGGCGACCTGTTCCGTCCCAAAGGAACCCGAAGCTACTCGTGCTGCAGCCCATCCGGAAGCACATCCGGGACCCCATCCGGGGAAAAAGCGAACGAAGGAACCGATTCCTCGGGCCAGGCCACTGGAACGAACAAACCGGCTCCGAAAGCTCTATCCTCCGAGTCAACGTCCAAAGGCTCCTACAAGACTGCCTCCGTACTCTTTGGTGGACAAGATATCGTCTATGGCCAGGAAGATTTCTCCGGAGCCTCGTACACGGCAGTATTCGGCGGCCTTGATATCAACATGAAAAGCGTCATCCTTACCGAAGACGTGACGATCAATGCGACAGCGATTTTCGGCGGCATAGAAATCAAACTGCCAGACAACGTGCGCATTGTCTGCAATGTTGCGCCCGTACTCGGCGGCACCGACATCAAGTACCACTCATCGAACGATCCGCTTGCGCGCACCGTCTACATTACCGGGGTCGCAACCTTCGGCGGCATCGACATCAAGTAAGGGAAATTCCCCCACACAAGCGGGCGGCAACCGCGATCACTTCAGGGGCACCGCCTTTCATCAGGGCTGTCGCAAACGGCCTGCCAACCAGCACCGTACGCGCCCCCAGCCGGCCTGCCGTACAAAGATCCCGCGCATGGCGGATTCCCCCGTCGACCCACACTTCGCCCGCATAGCGGGCAAGCTCGGCGCCGTACCCGGCAAGAAACGCGGCAGAGCTTCCCCGTTCAGCGGGAACGCGCCCGCCGTGGTTCGAAACAACCGCGATATCGGGCTTTACTTCCCTGACCAGTTCTACATCCCTGCGGGAAAACACACCCTTTAGTGCAAACGGCACCGGCGCGGCAGCCTTGAGAGCAACAAGCTGTTGAGCGGTCTTCCGCTCAAGGCTCACCAGGTCGCGCATGGTCGCAATCGCGTACGCGTCTATATCTATTCCGATGATTTCGGCAACATCTTCCGCCCATGAAAACCTCTCCAGAATCCGCCCGTCCGGATACGGCTTGATGAACACCGCGCCTTTCGCACCGTTCGCGCGCAGGGCCTCGATTCCATACTGCAGTTTTTCATCCGGATAGCCGTCGCCGATAGAAATCGGCACATCCGCAGCGATGCACGCTTCCACGATATCGAAGTACCAGCTCTTTTCGTCGCAATATCCCAGATTCTGGACAGCACCGGTCATCGGCGCGAGCCGCAGGGTCGCCAGGATCGATCCGGTGCCGATTTCATCGGCGCCGATCTCACCCGCGCTGATTCCATCAGCGAACCGCCCCCAGTCTGTGTAATTTAAAATACAGTTGGCGCCGCCGTCGACACCGCCCATACCGGGAAGCTCGCCCCTGCATCCGAACCCGTTACACACGGCGCAAAACCTGCACGTAAAACCGGAACTCTTTTCCATATACAGCCACTATACGCATCAAACAGAGACAGAGCAACCTCAACATACTCAAAGGCCTCACCTGTAAAATCTATCGATTTTTTCACGTGCTTCCCTCGATTTGTTTTATATATTCTGCTACGCTTCCAGCAAATACGGGTGGAAGAATGTCTTCCGCCATAACAAAACCTGTGGAGTTACTAATGAGCATCTCGAACCATCTCGTCGCAATTCTTGCCGGAGGGCTTATCGCTGCCGGCACCGCCGCCGGAGCGCAGGATTACTATTCAAAAAACGTCGGAGTGATGAAGCACATACCGGGAGGAACCTTCCAGCGCGACTCGAATCCGGCAAACCTCTCATCGCTGAGAGAATTCCGCCTGTGCACCACCGAAGTGACAACCGCGGTATTCGCCATGGTCATGGGCTACGACCCCCGCAAAACCGACATGATCGGACTCTCGGAACCGGCAGGAGAAATCTCCTGGAACGAAGCGATCAGCTTTTGCAACAAGCTCAGCGTCCTTGAAGGACTCACTCCCTTTTACACGATCAATCCGGACAACCCGAACAATTACGCAACCGTATCCGACTGGTCGGCAAACGGATACCGCCTCCCGACCGAAACAGAATGGATGTGGGCGGCCATCGGAGCCGATCTCGAAAATCCCGGAGACATCAACCGGACGGGTTATCTCAAGAAATTCGCCGGCGACACCGGAAGCAACACTATCGACGAATGTGCGGTTTACAAGGGCGAAACAGCCGAACACACCTGCTTCACACCGAAACTCCCCAACGAACTGGGCTTGTACCACATGAGCGGCAGCCGATGGGAAATGTGCTGGGACCTTTTCTCTGCAAACCCGCCGGAGGGGGAACTCTTTAACCATACCGGACCTGCAGCAAGCGAAATCAAAGTATTTGCTCATGTGCTTCGTGGCGCAAGCGTCAACAACACGGCAGCCGAATGCTCGGTACTCTCGCGCATCGGAGTCCTCTACAACCGCATCGGCTACAACATGGGCTTCCGTGTTGCACGGAACTGACGCGGACAGTCCGAACTATGGCTGAACAACAAGCCGATCGCAACGAAACACCTACGCCCCGCATACGCCTGTCCGAAAGAGCGCGTGCGCTCAAGACAGAATTGACCGCCCTGTGGTACGCCTCGCAAGATCCCCGGCTTCCGTTCAGAGCGAAGGCAGCGATTGCGCTGACCCTTGCCTATACGCTCAGCCCGATCGACCTTATCCCGGATTTCATACCGGTACTGGGCTACCTCGCCGACCTCATCCTCGTGCCTGCCCTCATCGCGCTTTCCATCCACCTTATACCGGCACCGCTTTTTGCCGACGCGCGAGCTCGCGCAAAGGACGAACCGCTGAGGCTCCCGAAGAATCCGCTCACCGCAGCAGTGTTCATTGCGTTCCTGGCTGCGCTTCTGGGGCTCTGCGTCTTCAGTCTCTATAAGAAGTTCGCCGCTTGACGGCATCACGAATCCTGCGACTGACAAGATTCCCATCCGGGGATGCCTCCCAACCTCGAAAAGCCGACAAGCCCCAGGACGCTCCCGGGAAAGACTCAACAAAACCGTGATCGGATTTCACCGCGGTCGGAGCTCTGTCCCCGGGGTGGCACTTCCAGGATTTCACGCGATGTCCCGTTTCATTTTTTTATTGCTAAACCGGTTTAGTCGTGATAGCCTTACACCATGAAGATACCAGACACCCGATTATTTGTACTGTGCGCGTTTCTCGGCGCGTCCCTTGTTCTGCCGGCCGTCGCGATCGCGCAGTCGGATACTGCTGCCGGTATTCCCGGCGATTCGAACCCAACACTAGACAAAAAACGTGCCGACAGCCTCGACGCGATATTCAATCCGTCGACGCTCGGCGAAACAACGCTCGAGTTTACCCTGGATGAATGGAACAAACTCCTCGGCTATTACGACCGCAATCCGCGGAACGAGACGGAAGTGTCCGGCACATACACCTTTGCAAAAGACGGGCGCGTGTGGCGATTCGCTCAGACCGGGATCAGGCTCCGGGGAAACACCAGCCGCAGGCGGCCCGAGGGCGACGAAGGACAGCCGCACAATCCCGCTTCCCCGGCCTGGCACCAGGCTCACTTCAAGGCGGACTTCGAGGAGATGCTGGGCGAGGATGCCGACCGCAAGATGTCCGGCGCTATGGATGGCGTTATCCTGAAATGGTTCAAGGACGACGCGAACCATGTGCGCGAAATCTACTGCTACAACCTGTTCCGCAGCTTCGGCGTCTGGACAGCCCCCCGGGCGGCGTACACCTCGCTCTCGCTCAAGGTGGGCGGCGATTCGGCCCGCTACGGCGTATACGCGATGGTCGAAGACATCGACAAGCAGTTCATCAAGGCGCGCAAGGGAGACGGACTGTTCAAATCCGATAAGGGATATCTCTGGAAATGCACCTGGGCAACCGGAGACGGCGCGCCGCTGACAAGCGATTCGCTTTACTCGATCGGGGTCGAAGAAATCAGCCTGAACGAATACGAAAGCCGGCGGTTTAACTACGACCTCAAGACGAACAAGGGAGACCTTGTTGCGGCGGCGGAAAGGCTCAAGGCGTTCGTCGGCGAACTGGAAGCGTTGCAGAAGGCAAAACCGGCAGACGTCAAGGCCTGGTTCGAAGAACATACCGACGCGGAGCTTCTGATCCGCACCCTCGCGGTCAACGTCGCCTGCGGCATGTGGGACGACTACTGGAGCAACAAGAACAACTACTATATCTACTTCGACAGCGACGGAAAGTTCTACGTTCTGCCCTACGACTACGACAACACCCTCGGAGTCAGCCTCGACAACTTCGGCGACGCGGGAACAAAAAATCCGCTCAAGTGGGGGCCGTCGTCGGATCGTCCTCTCGTCAATGCGCTCCTGAGCGTCCCGGAATACCGCGACCGCTACGTCGCCTGTCTCAAGGAGCTCGCCGACCCCAAAAAAGACCTGTTCACCGCGGACGCCAGCCGCAAGCGCATCGAAACCTGGCACAGATTGATCCGCGGCCGCATCGCAAACGACACCGACGGTCTCCAGGCCCTCGACGACTACCCGGCCGACTGGGGTTCGACTCCCTTCTACCGCCTGCTTACCGGCGACGACAAGACCAACTTCTTCCGCGCCAAGGCAAAAGCGATACAGAAACTGAAGTAGAGGCGCCGTGTAAAATCGATCAGCCCTCCGTATCCACGCGCGCTCCCGGTTTGTTAGTATTGCACCGACAGGAGCGGCGCGGGGGGAGGCCAATACCGGTATGAAGATCAATCAGAACGGCAATTCCCTTCCGGGATGCGGGAGTGACACGGGGCTCCGCCCCGTTGCTTCAACTCCGGCGGGGGCACGCGCGATTGAGAGAATCATCCTCTTCGCGCGCCGATCTCTCCGCGGCGGGTACGAGTGCGATGCTGCCTGGCATTTCTACGTGAGCGATATTCTGGAGCATCCGCAATTCAGGTCGCTCAACGGCTACTATCATCACTGGAATACAACATACGGCCATTCGCTCCTGGTGTCGCGCATCGCCTTCCGAGCAGGCTGGATCCTGTCGCGCTTCGCACCGCTCGACCTCCGCTCGCTGGCACGGGGCTCGCTCCTCCACGATTTCTTCCTGTACGACTGGCACGCAGGGCGCCCGCCGTCGGGCCGCCTCCACGCCTTCGAGCATCCGCGGGAAGCCCTGAAAAACTCGAACAGCTGCTTCCCCGGCATCTCCGCAACAGAGCGGGACATTATCCTCAAGCACATGTGGCCCCTGTGCGCTGCACTTCCCAAACGCCTTGAAACGCTCATCGTCCTGATCGTCGACAAGTTGGTGGCAGCTTACGAAGTGTTCATGGAGCTTTCGCACGGCAAGGACGTCCGCTCATCTTCCAAATGATTTAAGAACTGCGCCGCAGTCTATAGACTTTCGCGCGCTACCTCGCGGTCCACTGCCTGTTGAATCAACTGATTAAGCGAGATGCCCCGCATGACGGCGAGCAGCTTTGCCTTCCTGTGGATTTCAGGGGAGATGCGGATGTTGAAACTGCCCTTATAGGATTTTTCGATTTCTCTGCCGGTCTGTGCGCACAACACGCAATAATCATCTACAGCTTCCTGAAAAGATTTCTTGAGATCTGCGACGGTATCTCCCTCGAAAGATATTAGATCGTCTATCCCTTCTATTTTCCGTAAAAAACTTCATCCTCGGCGGCAACATGGACCGGCCCGAGAAAAGCCTTGTATTGCAGCACGTCTTTCATATAAGTCTCCTCGCCGTAAGCTCTTCAATTGAAATCTGCGCGTCGGCCCTCATGGGCATCCCGCTCACCTTCTCCGGCTGCCGGCACGGCAAGATTCTCAAGCGCTTCGGCTTCGGCGTCCGCATCGAAGGCTCTCCGTTCAGGTACATCGCCACATTTTTCTTTGTGCAGGCTTCAATCTTTTCGCTCGGCTTCCTGATCGCCGCGCTCGTCCCTGACGAAAAAACGGCAAGCTGGGTGTGTACCCTTGTCTACTTCCCGATGCTGCTTTTTTCGGGCATGACCATTCCCTTCGAGATCCTCCCGGCAGGATTGCAGGCGTTCGCCTCCGCATTTCCGCTGACACAGGGAATCTTCCTGCTCAAGGGCGCAGTGCTCGGCACCAAAGCTTCCGCACACCTTTAAAATCGTGTCGCTCCGCCAGTGCGGCTTTTCCATCCCGGAAATCCGGGTCGGTCTGAACGGTAGCGATCCTGCGAGAATTTTTGAGGACAAGAAACACGAACTGGAACGCACTGCCCAGGAAACGGAGCGGCAGCTTGCGTCCTTCACAAAGGCCCGTACTCGACCCTGCCCGCAGCCTGCGCCGCAGTATTCAAGTGGATCGAAGACAACGGCTACGTAGCCTCGGACTGTCCGCGCGAATCCTACATCGACGGCATCTGGAATTGCGAAACCGACGCCGACTGGCTCACCGAACTCCAGGTCCCCGTCGTTCGCGAAGCAAACTGATGCAAGCGGCGGATCTGGCTGGTGCAAGGCCAGACCATGTACCAATTCCTGCTCCAAAATCATTTTTTAACAAACCGCTCCTGAATTCCAGACGGACTTGAATTATACTTTCTATTATTCGACCGACAAATTTAGGGCACCTCGAAAAACTCGGTTAGTTTTCCGCGGTGCCTTTGTAAATCCTTACAGGATTTACACCTACATTATGGTAGACCTCTAAAAACTAAAGTTTTTAGAGGTGTCCTTTAGTTATTTTTAGAATTGTCGCTGTTCTTAATCGAGGGGTTCTTTATGATACACACAACTGTTTCTTGTTCACGCTCGCACAGCATTGTTGGAGCGATGATTTGTTGCCTGGCAGGTATTGTTACGCTGGGATCGTGCGGAAACCTGCTTTCCCGGCTTGCTCCAGAGAATTCGCCGGAAACCATTCCCGCGATTTCGGGCGCCTCAACCGGCGCCTCAACAGGCGCGGTTCGAGTTACGCTGGCAGGACTGAATAAGTCTGAACGCACCGTGATGCCGTATGAGCAGGCAAGTATTGCACTCTACGTCCTGACAGCCGAAAAGGTTGGAGAAACCCCCAAACTGATCGAAGCAGTGGAGCCCGGACTCCTGGAGTTAACCGAGCTGAGCACCGGCGACTGGGTATTGACCGTTGAAGCACGAGACAGCTCTTCCAGGGTTTTGTATTCCGGTTCAAAAATCGCTTCTGTTACTGCCGGAGCTTTTGTTCCAGTTACGATTGTCATGAAAGCGTCGAAGTCTCCCGGCGGAACCGGACAATTTACCATTGTATATTCGTTTCCCGATCCCGTCATAACTGCACAATACGCATCAATCGTGCTGACCGGCTATCCGGACACTGGATCAAACTACCCCGACGCATTCACTGCGGTACCGGGAGTCGATTACGGATCGCTGACAGTCTCGTCAACAGAAGCCGGACTTGCAGCAGGAACCTATCTTTTACAATTAAACGTGCTGGTGAACGATGTTTTATACCAACTGGACGAGCAGATTGTACAGATTTACAACAACCTCGTTTCTACGACGCCAAACAAGTATCCGATTGTCTGCAATACCTCCAGCCTACAAAACAGTCTTACCGTTTACTACGTCATCGAAAATGGCACGGGCACCGGCGAACGGCCGTCCAGCCCGACAAACTTTGATTCCGCGCTTACATCGCTTAACTTCAATTCGCTCGTGAGCCCGTCTACGCCCGGCACGATTGTGCTGATGAGCGATCTGACGCTGAGCCCCGCATCTCCCGGGTATGAGCTGGTAAAAAATGTTGCCATCCGTTCTCTGGATCCGAACAACATACAAATAATCACCTCCACCACGCCGGAACAGCTTTTTTTGATCGGCGACGAAAATGGTCCTGGCAGCCTGGCATTGTCCGACGTCATCATTCAACCGGACGGCGTAACGTTTGCGCAGTCCGGCCTCATTACGGTACAGAATGGCACGCTATCGCTCGGCCCGGGATCTTTACTGACCGGCAACACAGGAACGCTCGGCGGTGCTGTGTACAGCCAGGGCCCAGGTTCAATGGTTATTCTGGAAGGCGGAAGCATTGAAAACTGCATAGCGCCAAAAGGCGGAGCTATGTATGCCGAAAACGGAACAATTATACTGAAAGCGGGATATATTAACGGTTGTAAAGCGAGCCAGCACGGGGCGGCGATCTATGTGTGTTCGACAGCGTATCTGGCCGCTGACGCGGATGCTTTATCTATCATTGGAGTTGACAACGTAACCCAGGGCGCGGGACGGATGAGTATCGAGTCGCTTGGCTCAATATCACTCGAACCTTCCGCAGTAAGTGCGCTTATCAACACATGCGCACCCCCCCCGTCCAATGAAATTTTCCAACAGGGACTTGTGTTTGCTGCACCGGATGTTGGTATGAGCGTGTTTGAACCGGAGAAAGTCCTTAACGCCCTGGAAGCCGCACAGTATATGTCGGTGTACCTGACACTAGGTTCCATGATGAGTGCAACCCCGACACATGTGCCAAATCCGGTAACTGTAAACCATGTACTGCATATAAACGGCCCGGGAGCAACACTACAGGGCTGGGAATTCGATGCATACGGCTCACAAATAGAAACGCCGCTTGACAGTGCCTTGACGGAAGGCCCGCTTTTTACCGTACACACCGGCGGATCGCTTGCGATGAACGGTTTGACACTGGTTGGATCAGGAGAAACGTACACTAGTGACCATCCAATCATTCTGGTCAACGACGGTTGGGTGTCCCTCAGTGACACAACACTCACCAACCACACAAACACCGGCAACGGCGGAGGCATCCAGCAGCTCGGGGGCAGTGTGGAACTGACCGGTTCATTGAGCCTCGATAGATGCAGCGCTTCAAGAGGCGGCGGTATATACGTTACCGGAGGAAACACCATAATCCGGGATTATGTGTCATTCGCTTACTGCAAGGCAACAACCGAAGGCGGCGCACTCTGGGTTGGCGACGGTACAGTAGACATAGAAACAGCCGGAACCATGGAAGGATTCATTTTCGAAGCGGATGCAACCAAACGGTACGGCGGGGTTATCTACCAGCAAGGCGGCACTATTTCCTGTTTAGCGGCTATCAAACCGTTGAACGGATTTACCAACGTTGACGGAGCAGGAGTGTATATCACCGGAGGAAGCTTTACTATGAATGGCGGCACAATCACTGGCTCCCAGACAACAGACGGACAAGGCGGCGCAGTATTTGTTGCAGGAACAGGTGCAGGCAGTACCGGAACCTTCACTATCAACTTCGGGTCTATCGGTTCAACAGCACTCGGGTATGAAAGCGAGTGGAACAAGGCGGTAAACGGAGCCGGAATCTATGTTGGCAGCTATGGAACCGCACAACTTTACGGCGGCAGCATATTCAAGAACGTCGCTTCGGGCTCCGGAGGCGGCGTGTTCATTGCCGATTCAGGAACAGCCATTATCAACGGGACGATCATCGGAGACAGTGATTCGACAGACTCCGGAAACAGTTCAGGCGAAAATGGCGGCGGCGTGTATGTGCAGGCTACGAACTCCGATTCCTATGGAACGCTTTCCATGACGAACGGCTTGATCGGCTTCAATACAGCAACCGGTTCAGGCGGCGGAGTGTATCTGGAAGGCGGAACCTGTACGCTGAACGGTGGCGAGATTAAGGGCAACACGGCAACCGAGAATGGTGGCGGAGTCTGGATGAATGCGGGAGCGTCGAAACCGGCACGAATAGACTTCAGGCAGAGCGCTCCTGGGTTGTGCATCACAGACAATCACGCGGAGAACGGGTATGGCGGCGGCGTGTGGAACGAAACACCGACTATTGATCCGTTCCTGCGTTCCGGCGCGGCAATTACCACCGGCGATTTGAACACGTTTATCAGCGGAAATATGGCAGTCACAACCGGAATATCCAACGATTACAACACTGCTCCCTGACCGAACCGACGCAGCCGGACTTGCTATATCAACCGTTTCAACCGTCGTCCTCGACGACGCGGTGGAATCGAGAATCGGACCCTTGTACTGGCGCTCTTCCCGTTCGTGCGATGCCGCACCCGGTTCGAGCGCCTTTTTTTCGCCGGACGGCGAGTACCGGTGCGGACGCCGGAATCTGTGTGTGACTTGGTCACGAAAAGCGCGCTTGCTTTTGCAGGCAACAGGGTCGTACAGTATGTATATAAAAGGAGTCGTTAATGAAAAAATCCAATACCAGTTCGGCAACGCTTACTCCGGCCCGGGCACTCTCACGTGCATTGATGGCGGCAATGGCGATCGTGGCGGCGACACCCACTGCGGCCCAAGCGTTTGTGGATACCGAGGCGGGCATCGCGTTCACCGGCTACAACGATGCAGCAATTCCGGCAGATACGGGAACGCGCGTTTCGCTTGCGAAGGATACGCCGGCGGGTCCGGTACCGGCATTCAGGATGCGGGTCGGCTATACATTTGCTGGTCGGCATACGGTGTCGGTTTTGGCGGCGCCCCTGACGGTAAAAGGAAGGGGCAAGGCCGACTATGATATTTCGTACCAGGACACGCTGTTTCCGGCAGGAGAGGAGCTCACGTCCATCTACCGATTCGATTCGTATCGGCTTACGTACCGATGGGACGCCCTGAAATTGGACCGGCTGAAGCTGGGCATCGGGCTGACGGGGAAAATCAGGAGCGCGGATATCGCGATTGCCGGCGATTCAGGCTATGCGAACCGGACCGACCTGGGGGTGGTTCCGCTCGTCAATTTCCGCGTCGACTGGAACTTTGCCGGCTCTTTTTCGCTCCTGGTTGACGGGGATGCGCTTGCGAGCCCCTACGGCCGCGCAGAGGATGTGCTTGCCGCGCTGACCTGGAAAAAGTCGGAAAGCGCAACGCTCAGGATCGGCTACCGCGTGCTCGAAGGCGGCTCCGACGGCGGCGGCAACGTGTACACGTTCGCGCTCTTCCATTATGCCAGTGCAGGTGTTACAATTACGTTTTAAGGAACTTTTTTTGTAAATCAGTTGTACCAGGAGAAATACTATGTATACAGCAACCATGCGTTATACCTTTAAACCGGAAGTCTTCGAAATCGCCTGCGGCTTCTGGCGCACTCTGATCCTGGAAGAAGCCAGAAAAGCCCCGGGACTGATCAGGATGCAATTCCTTGTGTCCAAGCCGGTCGCGCTCGCCATTGGCACCTGGGAAGACAAGTCGTATGCCGAAGCTTTTATGCGTACGGGCGTCTTCAAGCGGTTGCTGGACCATCTTGTGGGCCTTACCGCAGCAGAGCCAAAGAGTGAACTGTGGGAACTTGACAGCTTTTGGCAGGCCGGGGACTGAACGCACTTTCAGGCGTCTGCAAATCAGAAAGCCGATCTCTCCGCGAAGCGGGGGGACGGCTTTTTTTTATGCGCTTCCGCCGCGAGAGCAACCGCAACGCGCGCCACCGCAACGCGTGCCAACGCTTCCACAGGGGCTCTGTTGCCATTTTTTTGCAATCGGTTTACAACGGAAGCACTTAAAAAGTAGATGGCGGAAACAAATGGAAAACCTTATTCATCTGGAAAACGTGAGCAAGCATTTTAAGGTGTTGAACCGGCGCGAAGGTTTGGGCGGGGCATTCCTCGATTTGTTTTCCAGGAATTACCGCACCATCAAGGCGGTGGATGAACTGAGCCTGGATATCGCCCGCGGCGAGATCGTCGGGTTTCTGGGGCCGAACGGCGCGGGCAAATCGACGACGATCAAGATGATGACGGGCGTTCTCATGCCGACTGCCGGGCGCATCGTCATAAACGGGATGAACCCGTTTACCGAGCGCATCAAATTTGTGGCCCGGATCGGCGTTGTGTTCGGTCAGCGCACGCAATTGTGGTGGGAATTGCCCGTACGTGAATCGTTCAAGCTTCTGAAAGAAATATACAAGATCCCGAACGACGTCTATCGGGCAAATCTTGCACGGTTCGAGGAGCTCGTCAACATTCAGGAGCTCTACGGCCAGCAGGTGCGAAACCTCTCGCTGGGGCAACGGATGCTGTGCGACATTGCCGCGAGCTTTCTTCACGACCCTTCGATCATTTTTCTGGACGAGCCGACGATCGGGCTGGACGTTGCGGTCAAGGCTCAGATACGGCGCCTGATCCGCGCCCTGAACGAGGATAAGAATACGACGATTATTCTGACCACCCACGATGTCGGGGATGTGGAGGCGTTGTGCCGCCGGATTGTGATGATCGACAAGGGCAAGCTGATTTACGACGGGACGACCGCGGCGTTCGGCAAGCTGTTCGGCAGTTACCGCACGCTCCGCCTGATGTGCCGGGAAGGCGAGTTCGATTCGATGGATGCCCTGCTGCCGTCGATGCGCGAGAAGTTTGCGATTTCGGCTATTGATACGCAGGACAAGGAAAATCACTGGTACGACATTACGATCGACCAGGATCGCACAAAGCTGTCCGACGTGCTTTCATGGGCGCTCAATACGCTGCCGGTCAAGGATGTGCAGATTCAGGAAATCAAAACCGAATCGATTATCGCGAAGGTGTACGCGGGAGGCAAGTGATGCGCGCATATTTGATGATTATTGCGAACTGCATCAAAAGCACGTTCACGTACCGCGCGCATATTCTGTTCCAGATTCTGACGAGCGCGCTCATGATTCTGGTGCAGTTTTTTATCTGGCGCGCGGTGTTTGCCGCTTCGCCGGGCGGAATCGAGGGCGCGGTTGTGCGCGGTATGTCGTTCGATCAGACCTTCCTCTATGTGTCGCTCGCTGCGGCCCTAGGCGTATTGATGCGTACATGGACCGACTGGGACATGAACGGGCAAATCCGGTCCGGTGACATCATCATGTTCATGTTCAAGCCGGCCGACTATATGAAGTACATGTTCTCCAACTCGATCGGGTTTATGGCGGGAAACCTCATCAGTATTACGATACCAAGCGCCATCGTCATTTTCGGATTTTTCGGCGCGCCGCTTCCGGGCGTGCTGAACACGCTGTTTTTTGCCTTCGCACTTGCCGGCTCCTGCACGCTCACGTTTCTCTTTGATTTTATCATCGGGACAACCTGCTTCTGGACAATGTCGATCTGGGGCATCAGCGCGGGGAAGGAAGTCATTATCGCGTTTCTGTCGGGAGCCCTGATTCCGCTCGGCTTCTATCCGGAAGCCCTGCGATCGGTGATGGTGTGGCTGCCGTTTCCGTACATGTACAACCTGCCGCTGTCCATCCTGACTGCAAGCAAAGCCAATCCGTTGGTCTGGGCGCAGGGTATCGGCGTACAGCTGGTTTGGGTAATCGTCATTCTTGCCGCTTCCCGGGCGTATTACCGGTACTCCCTGCGGAAGCTCACCGTCAACGGAGGTTAGTCGGTTATGAACAAACTGGGTTTCTACTGCAGGCTGTATGCGCTTCTTTTTGCGCAGTACGTGAAGACGCGTATGCAGTACCGTTTCGACTTTTTTATATCGAACCTGACCATGATTGCTACGAACCTGGCCGGCATGGCAAGCCTGTGGATTCTGATGCACAACTTTCCGCTTCTGGCCGGATGGAAGTATGAACAGCTGATCTTTATCTATTCGTTTTCGCTGATGGCGCAAACGCTGCTGCAGGTATGCTTTGACCATATCTGGCAGCTCAGGTACCACCTGAACACGGGAACGTTCATCAAATACTATTTTAAGCCGATCAACAGCCTCTTTTATTATTTGAGCGAAATGGTGGACCTGAAGGGAATCGGGCTGTTCGTCTGCGGGGCGGCGGCTTTTGTCTGGTCGTCTGTCAGGCTCGGTATTGTGTGGACGCCGATGCGCCTTTTGGCCCTGCCGGTGCTGCTTGCCGGTTCGTCGCTCCTGATTGCTTCGCTGCTGCTGATTGCAGCCTGCGGCTGCTTTTGGGTAAAAGATTCGTACTCGATTCTTGCGTTTATCAACAGTTTCCGCGATCAGTCGCGGTATCCGATGGATATTTACAACACTGCGTTCAAGGCGATCTTTACGTTCATCCTGCCGATGGGTTTTTTCGCGTTCTACCCCGCTCGCGTATTCCTGGAGGATTCTGCGCTTGGCTGGACAGCCTGGGCGTCTCCCGTTTTTGGCGCGTTCTTCTTTTTTATTGCGGTCCGGATCTGGGAAAAAGGAACGAAAATCTGGGGCGGAACAGGGAGCTAACGTTCAGTCTGAACTTCAGTCTGCACGTTAGTCTGAACGGGAGCGCGACAGACAGCTTTTAAAGGCATCGAAAATTCGGCGGTCAAAGTGAATCCCGATCAGTTCTTCGAGCGACTTCAGGGCGCGCGACTCGCTGAACGCTTCGCGGTACGGCCGATCGGAGGTCAGCGCATCATAGATGTCCGCAATGCTGATGATCATGGCTTCCCAGGGATAGTCTCCCTTGTGCTTGGCGTAATAGCCGGTTCCGTCCATTTTTTCATGGTGATACTTGATCAGATCGCGGATATCCTCGAAAAAGCGGCTGTCGTTCACGATGTCGTAGCCAATGTCGGTGTGCCGCTTTATTTCGGCGTATTCTACGGCCGTCAACGACGACGGCTTCGTAATGATGGAATCGCTGATTCCGATTTTCCCGATATCGTGCAAAATGGCGGCATAACGGATGCGCCTGGTAGATTCAGCCGACAAGCCCAGTTCGCGTGCAATACCGACAGCCAGCGTCATGACACGCTCGGAGTGGCCCCGGGTATAATGATCCTTGGCTTCGAGCGCTCTGGAGAGCGACGATACCGTGGAAAAATAGCTTTGTTCAAGCTCGTCATACAGCTGGCGGTTGTTGATTTCGGTGGCCAAAAACGACGCTGCGATTTCGAGCGTGTAGCGGTGTTCAACTCCGAGCGGATGCGGATTGTCGGAATACCTGCACAACGATACCACACCGATCAGCCGCTTGTCCGTATAAATCGGAACGGACAAAAACGAGCCTTGAAGAAACGCTTCGCCTTCGATACGGCTGAACGAAGGATGCCGTGCCCGGTCAGGAACCGAGATTGCTTTGCGGTTTACCATAGTATGGCCGGAAATACCATCTCCGGGGGCGAGTACGGGCGGCGCTTCCGGTATTCCCTGCCAGACGACCGGCAGGAGCCGGTCAAGATATTCCTCAAATTCATAATATACGCCCGCATCAAAGGCTACTTCTTTTTGGAGGTCATCCAGAATGCGCGAGGTCAGCTCCGCAACAGATTGACGGGATCGAAGCACCTGCGGAAATTCAGCCAGCTTGAGCAGCTCCCGCTGGCGAGAATCGGCAATGGACGCCGCATACAAATTGATGCGGAGCCTGCCGACAAGTTCCGCCACAAAGGAAGCTTCCGCCGGAAGAATTGTGTCCGGTTTTTCAGCGCCTTCGGGGGCGCACAGCAAAATAAAGGCAAGCAGGGAAAAACGGTGTACGACCGGCACAATGTAGAAACCGCCGTAGGAGTCTTCGAGCAGATAGCGAAGCAGGGAATCGTCCGGTACAAAATCGTTGAAAAAAGAAGAAAGGGGAACTCCAGATCCGCACATGGAAAGGCAGGCAATGAACAGGGAATCCTCGGGGATGGACGAAAGCCCTTCACGGTCGATTTCGCGGTATTCGCGGGCTTCGCTCGCATGGGAAAAAATCCGCGCCTCCGCTTCGGGGAGGCGATCCCGCATCATCCTGATTGCGGATTCGACCAAGCCGGATGTTGTCTCCCAGTCGTCGAGGGCGTCAAGGGAAAACTGATGCTCAAGCTCGGAGTAGCACACGTTGTTCATAGACTGTATCCTGGATGCCATCGGATACCATTGTAGGTGCCGATGAGCGGCTATGTCAACGAAAATATGCCGGAAAGGACGATCTGAGTATCCAACAGTCTATTCCTGGCCAATATCGATACGTGCGTACAAAAAGAGGTGGTCGGACGGAAGCTTGAACCGCTCGTCCCGGTTTCGCGGAACCGCTTCCTCGACGACGCCGGCATCAAGCACATCGATGTCGTGCGTGCAGAAGATATAGTCGAGCTGCGAAAACCGTGCGCCGTCGCCGAACCAGTAGTGGGTATGGCGCCGGGATTGCGGAATGCCGACTGCGGCGAGTACGTCGCACAGCGGCAGGTCGAGAAACCGGTCGAACTCGAACTGGTGCATGCCCCGGATCAAAATGCCGTTAAAATCTCCCATCACGACGCATCTCCGCGGGCGCACCAGACCGGCAAGCCGGTCGGCCTCGGCAAGGCGCATATCGATGCCGCGGTCTTCGCCCCGCTGGCTCTTGAGGTGCACGATGAATACCTCGAGTGAAACATCTTCGGTTTCCAGATCGAGTCTTATCAGATTACGCGAGAAGTCGCCCGCTACGTTGCATGATCGAACCCTCGAAAAGCGTCCCCGCTTCACCAAAGCTCCGACATAAATTCCCCTGCTCGAATTTTCTTCATATATATGGCACCGATAGCGGCCGCCCAGATACAGGCGGTTGAAATTTTCAAGGGTTTCCCGGCCGCCGACCTCGCACAGGCCGACGAGGTCGAAGTCGTGCTCAAGTATGATGGCGGCTATAGCCGCGAGTTTTTTCCGGTCCTTGTTGGGATTGTAGATCGAAACATTCATCGCCCGGTACGAAGCGTCATCGAGGGCGGCGAACTCTTCGCGGGTCAAAAAACAGTCGGTCAGAAGGTACATGTTTTCGGCATTGAAGGTAGCAATATGCATTGGGGTATTCACTGAAATCAAGTGTACACCGGACAGGGCGTGCATGTCAGCGGACGGCAAGCAAGACACTGCCGGCGGAATGGTGCCGGCGAAGAGCCCGGCATTAACACATTTTTTATACAGCGCTCATACAGTGCGCACAGTCGCATGATAGGTTGCCCTGACTATTCTATAAGGAGGCTATCATGAAAAAGACAACACTGCGCGCATCTGCGGCTGTTCTTGCCGGAGCACTGGTTGCGTTCTCCGCACTGTTCCCGGCCGCGGTTTTCGCCGGAGCAAAGCGGGACGAAGGCGCTACTGCACAAAGCACGCAAAATCAGACAGCAAAACAGGCTAAGTACGTGTTCCTGTTTATCGGGGACGGTATGGCGATGCCGCAAATCAGCGCCACGGAAGTATTTGCGACCGCCCGCAACTCGAAGGACATTACCGCGAAAAAGCTCGGCTTTTCGCAGTTTCCGGTTGCCGGACTTACCACCACGTACGACGCAAAAACCTTTATTACCGATTCGGCATCTGCGGGAACCGCGATTGCCAGCGGCAACAAGAACGAAAGCGGTGTGATAAACATGGACCTGACCAAAACTGTCAAGTTCAAGACCATCGCCGAGTACGCGCATGAAAGCGGCCGTAAGGTCGGCGTTATCACGAGCGTTTCGCTCGACCACGCCACGCCCGCCTGCTTCTACGCAAAGGAGCCCTCGCGCGGGAACTATTACAACATCGCCGTACAGCTTGCGCAGAGCAAGTTCGAGTTCTTCGGTGGGGGCGGATTCCTCCAGCCCACCGGAAAGAACAAGGACCAGAAAGACGTCGTCGAAATTGCGAAAGAGAACGGATTTACCTATGTAAACAGCAAGGCCGATTTTCCCGCGCTCAAACCGGGAGCGGGAAAAGTGCTTGCGGTGAACAGCGTGCTCCAGGACTCGTCCGCCCTTCCCTACGAAATCGACCGCGCAAAGGACGACCTAGCCCTTGCCGACTACACCCGCAAGGCGATCGAGCTTTTGTCCGACGATCCTGAAGGCTTCTTCATTATGGTGGAAGGCGGAAAGGTCGACTGGGCATGCCACGCAAACGATGCCGCAGCCTCGATCATGGACACGCTCGCCTTCGACAACGCCGTATCCGAAGCTATCGCCTTTGCCGAAAAGCACCCGGAAGACACACTGATCGTCGTCACCGGCGACCACGAAACCGGCGGAATGACGCTCGGCTTTGCGGGAACCAAGTATTCCACCGCATTCGACAAGATCGCCGCCCAGAAGATGTCCTACGTGGCATTCGGCGACAAAGTCCTTACTCCCTACAAGAAATCGGTAGACAAGTCTAAAGCAAAGCTCGACGACCTCCTGCCGGCTATCGAAGATGCGTTCGGACTCAAGTACGACTCGCTTACCGCCCTCCAGAAGGACGAACTCGCCGTGGCGTTCCAGCGCAGCATCGGCAACGAAGTTGTCAGACCGGTGCAGGAAGACCAGTACCTCCTGTACGGCGGCTACGAGCCCCTGACCGTCAAGATCACCCAGATCGTAAACCAGAACGCAGGCCTCGGCTGGACGAGCTATTCCCACACCGGAGTACCCGTCGCAACCTTTGCCCGCGGTGCAGGCCAGGAACTGTTTGCCGGATACTACGACAATACCGACATCTTCCGCAAACTCGCGTCGGTCCTGGGCGTATCGGTAAACACGACAGTCGCCAGCTCAAAGTAACATGAAAAACATCGCGTTCACGGTCGTTGCTCTGGCTGCGACGATCGTTGCGCTGCTTTTGCCGAACCGCTTCACGGAAAACTCGCGTGCGATGTACGCGAACTCGGAGCGGGTGCGGGCCCGGATCACGGAGGTCGACAATTCGACGGTCAAGATGATCGGGCCCGTAAAGCAGGGAGAGCAGCAACTGGAAATGACCGTCCTCTCGGGGAAATTCAAGGGGCGGACGTTCCGGTCGACGAATAATCTCGTCGGAAAGATCGAGCTGGACAAACTGTATTCGGCGGGAGATTCCGTCCTTGCGGTCCTTGATCTAACCGGGCCGAAATCCGATCAGGGAAGCGATGTGCTGTACGCGACAGTGTTCGACCATTACCGTACCGGAAAGACGGTTGCGCTCGCGCTGCTTTTTTTTGGCCTTTTGATACTGGTCACCGGCAGCGTCGGCGTAAAAACGGTAATTTCGTTCGTGTTCACCGGTGCGATGATCGTCAAGGTGCTGCTTCCGGCGATGCTGGACGGTGCAGACCCGGTCATCGCGTCTTTCGCGGTAACCACGGCGCTTACCGCGGCAATCACGCTTTTAGTCGGCGGCGTTAACCGGCGGGGCTTGATAGCGTCGGGGCTCAGCATGTCGCGCTTTATGACCGGCACAATGACCACCACGCTGCTCCTTGCCTACTCGGCCGAGTACACCGCCATGCTGATGACCTTCATCGCACAGGGCGTTCCGCTCGAGAACATCCTGAATATGGTGTTTGTATCGGCCGAGGTTGTCCACACGCTGGTCGGCTGCTTCGGTCTGGTGCTGGTGGCGCCGTTCACCGCTGTGGCGGGAGGCTGCATCCTTCACCGGGGAAACCAAAAAACGGCGTGATTCGATTCCGCCCCTCGTTGGGCTTTCGCTTGAGGGGGCTCCGAAGATAGTTTGGCGGGAAGCGCGACATGCGCTTCCCGCCGCCCCTCGTGAGGCGTTCTGCCTCAAGATTGGTTCAATCCGGTTTTTTCTTTTTGCGTTCGCGAACGGCCTCGGTCAAAAGGTATTCGATCTGGCCGTTGATCGAGCGGAAGTCGTCCTCCGCCCAGGCGGCAAGCTCTTTCCACAGCGACGGAGAAAGCCTGAGCAGGAGCTGTTTTTTCGCGTTGTCCTTCTCCGCTTCTTCCATCAATAAATAGATCCCGAATTGACGATGGGCTGCGCTTCCTTGTTTCCGCACAGCACGACAAGGAGGTTGCTCACCATTGCGGCCTTGCGCTCTTCGTCGAGATCGACGATGTTGTTTGCGCTCAGTTTGGCAAGGGCCATTTCCACCATACCGACTGCGCCTTCCACGATGAGCTGGCGTGCGGCAACGACCGCGGAGGCCTGCTGCTTCTGGAGCATCGCCTGGGCGATCTCGGGAGCATACGAAAGATGCGTAATGCGCGCTTCGACGATTTCAAGGCCGGCAAGCTCCACCTTTTTCTGTATTTCCACTTTCAGGCTGTCGGCGATTTCCTGGCTTGAACCGCGGAGAGACTTTTCGTTGTCCGCGTCGTCGGAGGCGTCGTAAGGATACAGGCGTACGATGTTGCGGAGCGCCGAGTCGCACTGGATCGACAAGAACTCGGTGTAGTTGTCCACGTTGAAGACCGCCTTCGCTGAATTGACCACCTTCCACACCACGACGATGCCGATGATGATGGGGTTTCCCAGCGCGTCGTTGATCTTTTGCCTGTCGTTGTTGAGGGTGAGCGCTTTGAGCGAAATCTTCTTCGGCGCAGAGGCTCCGACGCTCGACGCCGGGATGCTGATGTTGCCGACCGTGATGTTTTGGGACTTTTCGGCTCCGCCGGTCGAACCGGTGGAGGGGTGCGTAGACGCAGGAGCGACAGCGGTGACAAAGGGGTTCACGAAGAAAAAGCCCGGCCCTTTAAGGGTTCCGTAATAGGTGCCGAAGAACGTAAGTACGAGCGCTTCGTTGGGCTTGAGCACTTTGAGACCGCAGTAGAGGATCGGCCCGAGAACGCAGAGGTAGGTCGAAGAAGCGACGATCAACGTGATGCCGATCGATACCGCAGCTCCCTCTTTTGCAAGAAAGATGCCGTACACGAGCGCGGCAACCGATGCGAGCATCAGTACCGTGTTTGCCAGAAGGGCGAACATACCGTTCGACGACTTCGCTTCCTTTTCGAATTCGATAATTTCTTGAGCCATAGTTATTCTCCTTGACTAACGTGATATCATATTGATATCACCTTGATAATACGCCAAAATCAGAAATTGTCAAGGGAGGCTCTTTCAAAACCCGGAAAGTTCAGAAACCGGCTCAAGGGATGGGGAAAAAAAAGCCGCCGGAGAACTGAACTGCCCCCTGAAGTGTCTTCGTTCAGGGGTCGGTCCAGTTATTTCAGTCTGTATGTTCCATTGATCGCGGCGCGGTAGAACTTGAGGGCCAGAGGATTCGAGTCTACAATGACGCGGCTCTGGTAGAAGTCGTTGTCCCCGGTGGAATCCTTGAACTTGCGCTGGGTGCTCATCTGCACAATGAGCGCGAGCGAAAGCTTTTCGGTGGGCTGGAAATTCATGATGGTGCCGATGTTCCAGCGGCCAAGGTCGTCGCCCCAGTTCGCGCGGTTGGCAGTATCGTACAGATAGAGGTCTTCTTCGATCAAGAGGGCAACCATATTGATGAACAGGGGCATTTGATAGCCGAGCACGTAGTTGCCGTAGTAGTTAAGCCCGTTCCGGTTTTCGCCCGAATCAGCCTCGTAGAGCCAGGAATCGTCGGCGCTTGCGGAGGTGAGCGCGCGGTACTTTGCTTCGTGATACGTCTGGAAAACAACATGGTTCCACTCTCCGGGCATAACCGCAGCAAGGTCAAACTGGAAGGTTGCGCCGACTTTGCCGTACCACACCGCTCCGTCGAACGGACCGCCGACAAGCTCCCGGTTTCCGGTCAGGGCTCCGGTTCCGTCTTTTTCAGGCTCGTTTATTCTGAGTCCGTTCGCTATGGGAATGTTCCAGCCAGAACCGATTCCGGCACCCGCAGAAAACACGAGGAAGGCGACCGGTGTAAAGGCAGCATCGAAGGTACCGTTGATCGATACCGGCGAAAGTTCGAAGGCTCCCTTAAGATTCAGATTATTGCCGGAGGTAAGCGGATTGTTTCCCGCAAGAAGCGGAATCTTGACGCTCTGTACCAGTTTAACCTTGGCTTCGAGCGTGGTTGCGGCGACGAAACCGAGACTGGTGGTCGACGTAATGCCGGATGCGCCTTCTTCGGCCGCGAGGGGAACGATACTGAATGCGACGGCAATCAGCGCGGCTGCCGCAATACTGTTTCTTTTCATAACAATAGGTCTCCTTTTGTACCAGTATATGCCCGATTTCCCGTGTTTACAATTCACAGGCTGCCAGTATTTGTACCCGGGCGGCAAAAACAGGGCGCCTTACAACAGATTCACCCCGTCGCCGCTTTCGCAGGCGAAGAACGAGGCGTCCAGGCCGGTTTTCGCAGCATACGCCGGCTTAACTTCAGCGATAAACTCCTTGACGGCATCCTTGTGCACGATGGCGATTGCGCAGCCGCCGAAGCCCGCGCCGGTCATGCGGGCGCCGATGCAGCCCTTCGCCTGTACCGCCTCGGTATACAGGGTGTCCAGCTCGATGCCTGTCACCTCGTAGTCGTCGCGAAGCGATTCATGTGATTCGCACAACAGCTTCCCGAGCTTTTCCAGGTCGCCTTTCTCCAGAGCGGCGACCGCCTTGTTGACCCGTTCGTTCTCGTAGACGCAATGCTTGACCCGCTTGCGGATCACCGGATCGATCAGGCTCGGCGCGCGCTTTTCAAACTCGAACGAATCCATCTCGCACAGCGACTTGAGGTTCGTATGCCCCTGCAGGATGGCAAGACCGCGCTCGCACTCGGCTCGGCGTTCGTTGTACTTGGAATCCGCGAGCTGCCGCTTCTTGTTGGTGTTCATCACCACAATGCGGTAGTCTCCCAGTTCGAGCGGCACATAGCGATACTCGAGCGTTTCGGTGTCCAGCATGATCGCGTTGTCCTTCTTGCCGGTCGCAATGATGAACTGATCCATGATGCCGCACTTGACGTTCATGAACTCGTGCTCGGACTGCTGACCCATCTTCGCGATAGTCACGCGGTCGATGCCGAAGCCGAAGAGCTCCGACACCGCGTATGCAAAGCCGACTTCCAGCGCCGCCGACGAGGACACCCCGCCGCCTGCGGGAATCGTGCTGAACATCAAAATTTCGAAGCCCGAATCAAAGGCGTAGCCTTCGTCCTTCATGATCTTCAAAATCCCGTTCAGGTAATTGGCGTAGTCGTCGTCCTTGTTGTAGGCGAACGCGTCGTCGATCGTGAAAGCCCGCTCTCCGGGGAAGCGGAGATCGTTGTAGACGATTTTCCGGTCGGTCCGTTTGCGGATGCCGATGTACAGGTACTTGTCGATTGCGGCGGGGAACCCCTTGCCGCCGTTGTAA
>SHOL01000185.1 GCA_004294945.1 Treponema sp. | reverse complement strand
GGCGTGTATAAAATGGATCAAAAGTAACCTGTTGGGCACCCCTAAAAACTTCAGTTTTGTAGAGGTCCCCCAGTGTAACAAGGAGAAGCAGTTATGAAAAAAACTATGGCCATTATTCTGCTGATGGGGAGCATTGCAGGGTTTTCCGCAGCTCAGGATCTGAACGGATTCGCAAGCGATTTCGAAGCAATGCTGATAAATGTGACCCGTTCAGTTTCGCCTTCCCTGCAAATGAACGCACTTTCGGGAGATATTATCGGTGATGCATCGATCAGCCGGGTTGTCCTTGCACTGCCTGCCCTTGGAGTTTCTGTTTCTGACGGAATAGCACCAATCATGAAACCGGGCGCATACGAATGGAGCCTGGTATCATTCCCTAAACTGATCGACTCAAAACTGAGCTCGGACAAGCTGATGCTCGATATTATCCGCATGGCAGAAACCCGTCTTGTTCCCTACCCGTCAATAAAAGCGGGAATCGGATTCGGACTCCCGAAATACTGGAGTGTTATCGTTACAGGGATGGCCCTCCCCAACACCTTTTCCGAAACCATAGCCGGCATGGCCGGCGATACCATCAAACAAATGGAACTGACTGCCGGACTGTTCAACCTGGGATTCGAAGCCCGAAAAACTTTGCTGCAGGATAGTCGAACTACCCCAGCCTTGTCTGCGGGTCTCATGTATTACTACGGCGGCTTCAATATGAACATCGACAACCTTTCGCTTTCTGCATTGATGGACGGGGGCATCGAGATTCCGGGAGGCACCATCGACATGAACGGTAAACTCGGATTTTCTACTGCCGTACACAATATCGGTTTCATTGTGCACGTTTCAAAACATCTCCTGTTCTTCACCCCGTACGCAAAATTCTCCGGGATTTGGCAACATTCGACGACGGAGGGAGATATCGATGTGAACGTATTTTCCGGAACAGCCCTGAATGTCCCAATACAAGCATCCCCTGAGGTAGTGTTCTCGGATTTTTCTTCCATTTTAACAACAGGATTCGAACTGAATCTTTTTGCCCTTGTTTTCAATATGAATGCGGCAATCGACCTTGCCCGCTTCGGTCTTGATTTGGCTAATTTCAACCTTGCCAAGATGTACGGAAGCGGTTGCGCCATCAATACCGGCTTCCGCATCCAGTTCTGAGTCTGTCCGGACAATCATCCCTTCTTTCGGACACCCCGAACACACTGAAGTTTGTTCGGGGTGCCCTATAGCAATTACCTGAGCCGATTTAGTGATTATTACCTCCCCCCCCGCGTTCTTTTTTTTTTGGCAAATTATTGACGATACGAGTATATTTGTTTCATAGAACTAACAAGAAAGATTCAGGACGAAAAACGGAGGCTTTACCAATGAATGTGATCGAGCTGGAAAACGTGACTAAATTCTACATGCTGGGTGAAACCAGAGTCGACGCGCTTCGAGGCGTTTCTCTTTCAATTAATGAAGGGGAATTTTTGGCAATAGCCGGACCATCAGGTTCGGGCAAGAGCACGATGCTGAACATGTTCGGCTGCATCGACCAACCGTCGGGCGGAACAGTCAAAATTGCCGGAACGCCGACCGACCACATGAACGACAAGGAACTGACGCGATACCGGCGAACGAAAATCAGCTTCATTTTCCAGTCGTTCAACCTGATTCCAGTGCTCAATGTCTATGAAAATATCGAGTTTCCGCTTCTGCTGCAAAAACACCTTACCAAAAAGGAACGCGACGAACGGGTCATGAAAGCAATCGAAGAAGTTGGCCTGAGCGACAGGATCAAGAATAAAAGCACCGAGCTTTCGGGCGGACAACGCCAGCGGGTTGCCATTGCCCGCGCGCTGGTCACCAAACCGCTTATTGTCCTCGCCGACGAACCGACAGCAAATCTGGATTCCGCAACGGGAACAAAGATCATCGAATTGATGAAGACCATTAACGCAACCGACGGAACAACCTTTGTGTTTTCGACTCACGATGCGCATATCATGAATGAAGCCCGCCGGATAGTCCACATTCAGGACGGACTGATCACCGACGACGGAAAGACGGCGGAGGGTTGACATGCTGACACTCACACTGGCGCTCAGGACCCTGCTTAAACGTAAGGCCCGAATGGTGCTTATCGGAATACTCGTTGCCTTCGGAACATTTTTGCTCGTATTCGGCGGCGTATTTTCTGCTTCTGCGAAAGAAGCCTCCCGAAATGCAATTATCGAAAATTTTACGGGAGATTTCATACTATACTCGAAAAAATCCAAGGAACTCCCCTCGCCATTCGCTTTCAATACCCCGCTACCGGTTATCAGGAACACCAAACGGATCGAAGAAGAACTGTCGAAGATCGGCGGCATCAAAACGCGAACCTGGTATGCCCAAAACTACGGATTGATCGAAGTTGAAAAAGACGGGGAAAAAACGGATCTTCCCTTCATTTTTTACGCAATCCAGCCCGATTCCTATAAAGACATGTTCGACAATGCGGCGATAAAAGAAGGATCATTTTTCGGACCCGGCGCAACAGAACGGGGAATTCTTATCAGTGCGTACCAGAATGCGCAGTACAAGGAAAACTCGGGTATAGAACTGAAAACCGGTCAATCTGTCCGGCTGCTCGGAGTCACCGAAGGAGGCGCTAATACGGTAAGTTCAACAATGCTTGGTATTTTTGAACCGATCCATTACTCGAGCGTCTTTAACTATATCAATTTTATGGATGCCGAAACCTATACCGAACTGTACAATTACACCGGAGTCGAATCCCTGCCGGACGATTTTAACGCAGCTCTTGCGGCTGCTACCGCTGATGAAGACAGCCTCTTTGCGCTCGCGGGCGATGATGATTTCGGAAAGATCGATGTCGATTCGCTCACCAGCCAGCGGCTCTCCGGCTATACAATGCTCGCGGTGCGTCTGGACGATTCTTCGAAAGCCGATGAAATACGGAAACAGCTGGAATCCATCCCGGATCTGGATATTAAAACCGCGAGCTGGGAAGAGGCATCCGGCTTTTACGCGCAGATTTCGCTTGGCCTCCAGGCCTTCATCTTTTTCGCTACAACGCTGATCTTCCTCATCGTCATCATGATTTTCATGAATACGCTGATTATCAACGTTGTGGAGCGGACCGGCGAGATCGGTACCATGCGGGCAATCGGAGCGGAGAAATCATTTATCAGGAATATGTTTCTTGCCGAAACGCTCATTCTGAACACCTGTGCGTCTCTGATCGGTATGGCAGCGGCAGCAATACTGCTCGCTGCGGGTTCAGCGAACGGGATTCCGCTACCTGACATTGTTTCGCAGTTTCTGATCGGCGGAGGGCCTGTTCCTGTAACAATAACTCCGGCACCATTCATTATTGCGTTCGCAGCGGTGATTGCAGTGTCGGTTCTGGCTACCGTATATCCAGTCAGCGTGGCAACGACGATCACTCCGCTCAAGGCGATGAACGACCGATGACAGTCAGACACATCCGAGGAGAAATTCGACATGTATAACTTTATAAAACTGGCCTTCAAAAACGTTTTCCGCCAGAAGAAGCGGAGCTTCACGCTGGGAATCAACTACGCGGTCGTCGCTTTCATACTGGTACTTTTGCTTTCGTTTTCGGCAGGAGCGACTCGAACGATATCGACAAGTCTTGTCCGCTCCACCGCAGGACATATAACGCTGACCGGACAGTTCGCCAAAGACGGACGCATCTACAACGGCCTGCTTCGCGCCGATGATCTGGTCCAGGCGGTGCAGGAAACCTTCGGGCAGCAGGCAACAACAGCAGTACGGTATTCCGTCAAGTCGGCCGTGTACTATAACGGACTCTCCAAACGTCTTTCCTTTTCCGGCATCGACACAGCGGCCGACAGCGAACTGGGGAAACAAGCCCGGTACCTCGAAGGATCCTGGGAAGAATTTGTTTCAGAACCGTCGGGTATCCTTTTGCCTAAGGCCGAAGCTGAATACTTCGGACTTTCGCAGGGGGATGAAATCATTCTTTCATCGCGAACACGGTTTGGAGCCTTCAACACAGGAATTCTGAAAATAACCGGAATCTACGAATCCGACAATTTTTTCGCCAAAGGCTTGGTACTGGCACACTTTGATCAGCTGCTGAACCTCGATCTTGCCGAACCGGGTTCTGCCTCGTCGATTTTCGTATATCTTCCGTCTACCGCGAATCTTGACGCAAAACGGGATGATCTGCGGGCCAGGCTGGAAAAATCAGGATTCGAAACCCGCGTACCCGAAAGCGATGCCGAAGCAATATCGGCAATTTCATCGGCAAGCACCAAGTACGAAGAAGACACCGAAAAGAGGGATCGGGTCATCGTGACACTCGCGACACTCGACGAAGTACTGGGCATCGTCAGAACTGTTCTGGCAGCCGTCAACGGCGTCGGTGCCTTCATTGCGGCTATCATGCTCTTCGTCATCGCGGTTTCGATTTTTATTAATCTGCGCATGAGCATCAGCGAACGTTTGCGGGAAATCGGCACTATGCGCGCGATGGGCCTGGAAGCAGATTCGGTCACCTTCCTGTTCGTCGCAGAAAGCGTCGGCCTTGCACTCATATTC
>SHOL01000184.1 GCA_004294945.1 Treponema sp. | reverse complement strand
CGTCCACATCGCTGCCGTCTATAAACAGCATCAAATTGTTCACGTGCTCTTCGGAAATTACCTTACCGTAAATATTGAACATACCCTGCACATGCTCGCCGTTCAGCGGGTACAGGAACTCGATCCGGTTGCGATCCACCGCCCGGTATACCTCAAAGTTGCGCGACACGCGGGTAATATTGCCAGCCTTGTCGTAACCGCGAACTTCCAGGTTAAAAAAACCTTCCGGCAAAGAACTAATATCGATGCCTCTGGAAATAATGAGTTCGTTATCAAAAGGAATTTCATCCAGCGCCGCGGGGATTGCGGGCTGCTTAGGGTCTATGTTGCGAATTCTGGCAGCAACGCGGTCCAGTCCGATATTGTCCAGCGTCTGTCCGGAGATAAACAGCCTGGTTGCGCTGCGGCTGCCGTCCAGCGGGAGTTCCAGCTTTATGGAAGGCGCAGTGTTGTCTATATTGATCAGACTCGAATAGAGTCCGCTGGTTTCATAGTTGTCGTAGACGCGCACAAACACAACATGCGTGCCGTCCTGGATAACGCGGCTGTCAAAGCGGTACTGCCACTCTTCCGCTCCCGCTGCCAGATTATACGAGTTTCCGTTGTCCAGAGAAATTTCCACCCGGGAGATTCCGTTCTTGTCGGATGCAACGCCGGTAATGTCGATCATGCCGCTGTTCGTTGTTTCGAACGACGGGCTTTCTACTGCCGCTTTCGGCTCTTCCAGAGACACGCGGATCATCCTGATCACCTCGTCGCCCCGGATGCCGTGGATGTCTTCCGCGTACATGCTGATTGTGTGCTCGTTGTCCGTCAGGCTGGAAAGCGCAACCGGAATGGAAAAGCTGTTTTCGATCGCGACCTCGGTATATTCTCCCGCGTCGATCTTGTACCACACTTTTGCCGGCTGGTCGTCGTCGTACACTACGCCGGAAATAATAAAGTCCTTGCGAAGCACTTCGTTTTCGGCCGGCACATGGATTTCCACGGTTGGGCGGTCTGCCTCGGAGTCTATGGTAAACGGATACTGGCGCACCGAAGTCTGGTTGCCCGCTGCGTCCGTAAACCGGAATTCCATGTCCGTTTTCAAGGGTTGTTCAAGCGTTCCCACCATCACAGTCGGATTCGATGTTACCTCAAAGGGCCGCCATTCGGTTGCGTCGGTTTCGCTCCGGTCGCCCGGAGCCCGGTATTCAGCACTCGCAATCGGGCCTTCGCCTTCTACCTTGAACGCAATTCTGGTTTCTCCGTTGACTGTTGCGCCCGCTTCCGGAATAACAACCGACACGTCCGGAACCGAGGTGTCTTTCATAAACACGCGCCAGTCGCTGGTCTGGCGGCCGAACACGTCGGTTGCGCGCACCAGAAATTCAATCTTTCCGTCGCTCAGGCCGGCAATATCGATTTTCTCATCGAACACAGGTGCGGCAAACGCAGTCCAGGAAACGCCGCCGTCGAACGAGTATTCTACTGAAGCGATTCCGGACGCGTCGGAAGCTTCGCCTTTTACCGGCAGTTCGTACTGGAGCCAAACCGGCCGTTCGGAGGTATCCAGGGCAAGCGCCGGCACACCCGCATCCGCTATGAATGTGGTCGGAACGGTGGTAAACGTCTCTCCTGCCGTATCCGTAATAACGCAAACGACGTCCGGATACCGGCCGTCCGCATGCGCGCGCACGCGCACAACATTGCTTTCCAGGCTGACTTCAAGACCCTCCACGGGCGTTTCGAACGCAACGGAAGCAGCGACTCGGTCGTTCTTGCCGTTATACAGGCCCGCGGCCGCAGCTCCGTCGAACAGCACAATGCTACCGTCCGAATCCGTTGCAGCCTGGTCCCAGGCAAACTGCTCCGCGTCGTTCGTTCCGCCGGGAGATTCTGGCCGGACCACGCAGAACACGGCAGACACCGACTGGGTCGAAAGGTCCTTAAAAGTCACCGTCGCTTCGAGCGTTGTCCATTCCGCCGGGAGCTGCGCCTTGAGGGGAACCTGCGCAACAAAGCGGCCTTCCGGAGTCTTTGCCGCAGACGCTTTAACCGGAGCACTGCCGTTCAGCGACCAGGAAACCCCGGTTACCGCCACCGGCGAATCGATTCCAATGCTGATTGCACCGTTGAGCTGCTCCGCCTTTGGCGCAAGCGGCCCGGCAAGCGTAACCAGCATCCCGTTTTCAAACCGGACGTCCGCCGGCAGTATGTTCTCTATTGCAACCGTAGCAGTTCCGACGCTCGCCGGAACTTTTCCGCTGGCAGGAATTTGCACGTCGCCGGAGGAGCACAGCGTCTCCTCCGAAAATTCAGGAGGGGTATCCCGCGGGATACCCAGATTCGTGACGTAAAACTGTGTTTTTCCGGACGTTTCACGGCCGTAGATATCAACCGCCCGAACCGTCGCAGTTACGATGCCAAAAGGCACCCCGTAGCCGACCGGTATGTCCAGCCGGGTTTCCTTTGCCCCCGGCTTGATCTTGAGCGGCGTTTCCGGGAATCCGTCCAGCTGCCAGAAAACCGAAGCAAGCCCGGCATCCGACTGAATCGACGCGGCTATCCTGGCGCCGGCTTCCGGATGAATTTCGCGGTTCGGCGCCGCAACCCGTTCAACCGCAACCGCCGGAGGTTTGCCTGCCAGTGTAAACGGCACCTTTACCGAAGGCCCCCGTATGCCGGAAAGGTCCACCGGCCAGGCTTCTATCACATGGGCGCCTGCGGAAAGGCCGTCCAGCTCAACGCCGAATGCGCCGACCGAATCGAGCCTGACGGCAGGATTTTTGTCGATCGAGTACCAGACTTCCTTGATTCCGTCGTCGTCGCGTGCAATTCCCGCCAGCGTGACGCGCTCGGCATCTTGTACAGAATCCGGCTCCGGAGCGGTAATGGTTATCTGCGGTACGTCGGCAAGCGGGTCCACCGGTATTTTTCTGGTTACGACCGAGGTGTTCCCCGCAATATCCGTAGCGTAAATAGAAACTTCGAAATTTTTGAGCTTTTGGCCGGTAAGGTCGAATTCCTTGATCCAGTAGGGGTTTCCCTTGACCAGGTCGAACGCACCGGTTTCCTTGCCGTATTTCCAGCCCACGGCCGCGATCCCGTTGGTGTCTTTGGCGAATCCGGTTACCGAGAATTTTCCGTTAACGCTTTCGCCGGCCGCCGGTGTGATAAAGTCGACCGTCGGTTTCGTGTTGTCTACAAAAAACAGGAATGTGTAAATGCCGATCGAGCCCTGGAGGTCTTCGGCCTTGAACCAGCAGACGGAAGGGCCGTCGTCCATTTTGAGCGAATTGATGGTGAACGAAAACGACCACTGCCGCTCTTTTTTGTCAAAGGCAAGCTTGACCGGTTCAAAGGTTTCGCCGCCGTCAAGCGAATACGAAAGCCGCTCGATGCCGTTGCCGTCGGTTACGATTCCGGAAAGGCGGAACTTGCCGGAAACCAGGGCGCCCATCTGGGCGGGGTCCTGCACCAGGGTTTCGGGCTGGTTTCGGTCCAGGTTCCACATAACGGTATTGGGCCGCCCCTGCACGCCGTAAATGTCGACGCCGTAGACGGATATTGTGTGTACGCCTTCTGCAAGGCCGTTCGTGTCAAGGTAATACGACCAGAATTCGGTGCCCTCGGCCCGCACCGGCTCGCCGCCGTCGAACATGATTTCGACATGGTCTACCGCGTCGTCGTCCAGACAGGTACCGACCACGTTAAGATTGCCGGGGACGCGCATGTCGTGCAGCGGGTTCGTTATCCGGACAACCGGCAGATCGGAGTCAGGATCGATAAACATATTGTACGGACCGGCAAGAGTCTGATTTCCCGCAAGATCTTCCGCAGTGACAAGGATATTGTACTTTCCTGGTTTTTTTTCGGAAATGTCAACCGTTTCAAGCCAGCTGTCGAGCGTCCCGGCAGACGTTTCCACCGTATCCTTTTTCCCCAGGGAAAAAAGACCGGGTAGAATGAGGACTATGAACATACCTGACAGAAAGCTTTTTTTCATCGTTTTATCCTTTATCGACAGACTCTCCACTATCTCCAGTATCGGCTCTTTTTGGTATTAAGTAAACCGAAAACATGTAAAATCATCTTGTCTCCGGCATCTGGAGTCTTTGTGCATAATGCCGGGCAACCGGATCATCGGAAAATGTCTTGAGGACATTGTTCAGATACTGTTTTGCCGCCTCGGGTTCATCCCCGAAGTACGCGATTACTGCGTGTTCAAGGTCGCCCTGGGTCTTCCACTTCAAGTCCCGGACCGGATCAGGGTCGTTGTTGTAGACTTCGAACAGGAACGACGCCATGCCATCCGACTCAGCGCGGTCTACCGGACGGAGGAACCAGGAAAGCGGTTCGCTCAATCCGGCAAATACGGCGCCGTTGATCAGAATTCTGGAGCCGAACACGCGGGATGCGGTTTCAAACCGAAGCGCGCACCTGAGGCAGTCCGAAAGAATGGCGCTGTCCAGCCGGACGTTGTCGCCCAGCGTGCCTACCGCAAGCGCGCCGGCATCAATTCCGATGCTCACGCTGATCGGCTGTTCGCCGGGGGTTGTCCGGTTTCTGGCGGAAACCGCGCTCTGGAGCTGCACCGCGCACTTG
>SHOL01000183.1 GCA_004294945.1 Treponema sp. | reverse complement strand
CGCTACGGCGATGGTTGCAGGTTCCATGCCCGTATTCGCAGGCGGCACACAGGATGCAAAAGCGCCGAAAGAGACTGGTCCGATTGAACTGACCATTTGGACCCACGAAGACACCAACCGCAAGGCGCTCGAAGAAAAGTATATCGCCGAGTTTATGACCGCCAACCCAAATATCACGGTCAAATACGTCACCTATCCTTCGGACAAGATCCAGGACATCGTCCAGACCGGTTTCGCCGCGAAAAACGGCCCGGACATCTTCAATATGGAAATCCAGAAGGCCTATCCCTTCCTCGCTGAAGGCTTTGTCGCTCCTGTGGACCTTGCGGCTGCAGGATACAAGTCCTACAAGGAAATCGAGAACAGCTACATGGCCGGCATGCTCGGCCCGGTCACCGTCGACGGAAAGATCTACGGTCTCCCGCTCGAACTGACCAACTGGTGCATTTACCTTAACAAGAAAATATTCCGGGACGCGGGCCTCGATCCGGACAAGGACTATCCGAAAACCTGGGAAGACGTCATGACCCTGTCCGAGAAAATCGTCAAGCGCGACGGCCAGATAATCACTCGGCGAGGCTTCGACTTCCGCTACGGAGACTATCTGATCAGCTGGCTCCCGATGGTCGAGCAGCTCGGCGGCAAGCTCGTTTCCGACGACGGCAAGAAGGCGATCATCAACGACGCGGCCTGGATCAAAGCGCTCCAGTACATGGCTGACTTCGGTCCGAACGGAAAGAACCTCGGATCTCCCACCTACACCGCGGCGCGCAAGGTATTCGACAACGACAAGAATGAAATCGCAATGCACCTGTCCGGACTCTATCAGGAGCAGCGCATGGCAACCGCCAATCCCGACTTCTACAACAGCAAGGACTGGATGGTAATCCCCTACCCGACCTTCAAGGGCGGCAAGCCGGTTCCAAACACCTACTACGGCCACTACTACATGGTAAACAGCCAGGTTTCCGCAGCCCGCCAGCAGGCAGCCTGGAAGCTCGTTGCCTACATGCTCGGCCACGGCGAGGAATACCTGTCGAAGGTCGCGCTTGTCCAGCCCACGAAAGCCCTCTTCGACTCGGCAACCTTCAAGAACATGCCCTATTCCAACGTATTCAAGGCTGATCTCGAGAAAGCCCCGATCGTCTACTACGGTGCAAGCTCGCTCCTGATCAACAACCTGGTAAAGGAAGCGGTCGAATCGGTCATGCTTCAGAAAACCGCTCCGGAAAAGGCAGTAGAAACGCTCAGAACGAAGGTCCAGCAGGCGCTCGACGAACAATAAGCAATACAGAAGGAAGCCGCCGCGCGGCGCGAAAGAGCGCAGCGCGAAAGAGCGCGGCGCTAAACAGCGCGACGCGGCGGCGCACCGCTGCTAGCCAGCCGGCCGGGCAAATCGGCCGCCATACCGGGAGGAGCCAATGGGCACCGCAAAAAACTTTTCATACGAACAGAAAAAGGCAAAATGGGGATGGATCTTCGTTTCCCCCGGCATCATCTTTTTCTCGATATTTTCGTTCTATCCGATTCTCAACGCGTTGTGGACCAGCCTTCTCAACAAAAAGCTGGTGTCTCTCAAGAAACCCGATTTCGTCGGTCTCGCAAACTACGTACGCATTCTGGGCAATCTCGATTTCTGGAATTCAATGCGCGCCACGGTCACGTTTACCATCGGCTGCTTCGTTCCCCTGGTAATAATCGGCCTGATTTTGGCCGTCCTCATATCCTCCCGCAATAAAGGCGCGCGTGCACTTCAGCTTCTCTACTATTCTCCCGCGGTCCTATCCTCGGCAGTCGCCGCCCTCATCTGGCTCCTGATGTTCCAGCCCTCCGGACTCATGAACCAGGCCCTCAACTTCCTTTTGGGCACGCCGGGCAACGACTACAAGTGGATGGCAAGTTCGGTCATGGTGCAGATCTCGACCGTGCTCGTCTACTTCTGGAAGTACATCGGTTACTTCACCATCCTGTACATCACCGGCATCGGCAAGATTCCGGCCTCCATCTACGAAGCGGCGACCATCGACGGTGCAGGCTCCTGGAACCGCTTCCGGCTCATCACGCTACCCCTGCTCAAACCGACGACCGTCATGGTTTCCATCATGGCGATGATCCAGTGCCTGAAAACCTTCAGCACGCAGTACCTCTTTACCCAGCGTGGCGCGCCGCAAGGCCCGATCAACGTCATCACGCTCAACATCTACAACACAGCAATGCGCGACAACAACCTCAGCCGCGCGAGCGTCATGAGCGTCATACTCTTCCTCATGATGCTTGCCTTGACCGTCATCCAGTTCAAGACCAGCAAGAGCGACGACATCAGCTATTAATCTGAAGGAGAAAGCGATGACAAACGACATATCCAAAACACGCACGATCGCTCTTACAGGAAACATTCTCGCCTGGTCTTTTCTCTGCCTGTTCGGCGTAATAATCATAGTCCCGCTTGTTTTCATGTTCGGAGCGAGCCTCATGGACGCAATGGAAATCATCACCATGCCCTACCGCTGGATACCCTCCCGGATCAAATGGGCCAACTTTACGCGCGCTATCGCCGGCAACGACGAAAGCTACGTGTACATCCGGAACATCGCGAACAGCCTGTTCGTTTCCGGCTGCATCACCTGCACCACGATCTTCCTGTCGTCCCTCGTCGGCTACGGACTGGCAAAATTCAAGTTCAAGGGACGCAACATCGTATTCCTCGCAATCATGGCGACCATGATGATCCCCTTCGAAACAATCATGATCCCGCTGTATATGGTCACGCTCAACCTCGGCATGCAGGACTCCTACCGAGGGCTCGTGGTGCCGTTCATGCTGAATGCGTTCGCCGTATTCCAGATGAGGCAGTACCTGATGACCTTCCCCGAAGACGTCCTGGACGCGGCCAGAATCGACGGAACGAGCGAGCCCGGAATCTTCAGGCGGATAATCATTCCGAATGCGGGCCCGGTCATTGCAACCGTCGCGGTTCTCACCTTCCGCCAGCAGTGGGACAACCTCCTGTGGCCGCTGCTCGTAACCCAGCGCGAGGAAATGAAGACCATTCCCGCGTACATCGTCAAATTCGCCGCGGAAAAGTATGCGGACGAAGGAGCCATGATGGCCGTCGCGGTCATTGCATCAATACCGGTTTTCATCCTATTCTTTACGCTCTCGAAATACTTCGTCGGCGGCTCTTCTATGTACGCCGCAGGAAAGGAATAAATGCTGTTCATATTCGATATGGGAGGGGTGGTTTCGGGAAACGTGCAGACGATTCCCGCCATGGCCGAAAGCCTCGGCCTCACTTCCGAAGAGTTTTTCATGCTTTCCGGGGTTCCCGACGGGACTCCCCGGAATTCGCTGTACGATTTTGGCCTGCTTGCCGACATCCAGTCAGGACGGATCGGTTCGGCCGGCTTCTGGGCAGGCTTCAGAACAAACGCCGATGCTCTCCTTCCAGCCGGCCACAAAGCCCGGAAGCGCATCCCGGAAGTGCTGAAAAGCGAAAATCCCTGGGCTTCCCGCTTCAAGCCCGAACCCATCCGGGGCACCATAGAGCTTATCAGACAGCTGCGCGCGGCGGGACACCGGGTAGTCTGCGGAACGAACACCCTCGACGCCCATTACGACGCGCATGAAAAAGCGGGCGACTATTCGATATTCGACAAAGTGTACGCTTCCCACTTTCTGGGCGTGATCAAACCGCACGGAGAATTCTGGAAGCGAATCCTTGCGGAAGAAAACGAGAAATCGGAAAACGCCTGGTTCATCGACGACAATCCGCCGAATGTCGAAGCGGCGGCGAAGCTCGGATTCCGGACGCATCAGTTCACCAGTCCAGAATTGCTCGCCGAAGCCCTGGAGCTTCCCCGCGTCAACTGATGAAACATCCCTTCAGTAACCCGGTAGCTGCGGCGGCACTCGCCGGGCTCGCCATTGCGGCGCTTTCCCTGCTGATCCCGACCGGCTGCAGCCGGACAGAAGGTGCCACACGCGAAAGCGACGGCACCCGCCGGCTTGTTGTGTATTCACCCCATCCGGAAGACATTACCCGCTATATCGTTCGCGAATTCCGCCAGAGAACGGGAATCGAGGTTACGATCATCGCTGCGGGAACCGGAGAGCTCATCGAACGGATGAAGCACGCCGCAGTCAGAACAGCCGGAGCAGGTGCCGGCGGCAGAGTGCTTTCCGGAGAAGCCGACCTCATCTGGGGAGGCGGGATCGAATCGCTCGAAACAGTCACCGAATACTTCGAAGCCGTCGATTCTCCGACGGATGCAGAGCTTAATCCCGTATATCTTGCCTCGCACCGATTGTGGAGACCGTTCTCGGTACTTCCGGCCGTCGTCATCTTCAACAAGAGCCTGATACCCGAAGAGGAATGGCCCGATTCATGGGAAGACCTTCTGTCTCCGCGCTTCAGGAAACGGCTGATCGTCGCAGACCCGGAAAAATCCGGGTCCTCGTATACCATTCTTGCTACCATGCTCTATACCATGAAAAAAACGGCGGGGAACACCTTCGGTGGTTGGCCGTATGTGCAGCGTTTCGTCGAGCAGCTCGGACCGGACGGTATCGCCTCCAGCTCCAGCATGGTGTACCGGGCAGTCGCAGCGGGGGACTTCTATGCGGGCATAACATTCGAGAATTACGCCCTGTCACTGGAGCAGACGGGATCGAATGTCGGATACCGGTATCCCGCAGAAGGAACGAGCGCGGTCCC
>SHOL01000182.1 GCA_004294945.1 Treponema sp. | reverse complement strand
GAACCACGAAGCCGGCCCAGGCCCGCTTTTTTTCCTGGGGAATCGCAGGATCGCTGTCGGGAAACAGAGACATCCATTCGGTCCCCTTCCCGGCCAGGTTTTTTTTATCCGCATATGCGAAAAATTTCTGCCAGGCATCGGGCAGCTGCCAGTAATCGCCGACGATGCCCGTACCGTAAAAACGCTTTTCCTCGAATTGCACAATCTTTGTTTCCATAGTCTCTGATTCTCCCTGCACGTAAAACCACGACCGCCGATCATTCTTTCCGGAATAATGAACGCCGATCGGGGAAGGTACAAACGGATGCCAGTCCCGTTTTTGTCTGATCTCGCCCGGCGTCAGGCCGAACGCGCGCTTGACCACTTTCGAAAGCATTTCGCCGTTCGCATAGCCGCACGCAAGCGCAATGGAGGTAACGGTACCGGAGCCGGTCCGGAGCAGATGCATCGCTTTTTCCAGACGGAGACGCATGACGCAGGCATGGAACGTCTCTCCGGTAAGCGAGCGGAATTGTTTGTGAAAATGGTACGGCGAAGAGGCCAAACCGCGCGCAAGCTGCGCAAAAGCAGGCGGATCTTCGATGCAGTCAAGAAGCGTGATCAGGGCTTCGTCGACTCTGCGGTGCCAGTCGATTCTGGTATCGTTCCTCATATACTGAACTATACAGCGCTAAGTGCGCCCTGTCCTGTCAAATCTTGGCAAGTTTACGCCTGTTATCTGCCAGCGTTTTGTTTCAGATCGCCTCGACGTAGTTCATAAACGCACCGAACATCTCGTCGTGGCCGTCGGGACTCGGATGAATACCGTCCGCGCACAGAAGCTCGGAATACCGCGAACTGACCAAAAAATTCTTGCGCACATCGATCAACCGGAGCGAATTCTCGCGCGCAATGTCGACGACTGCATCGTTGTACGCCTCCTGCCACCGATAAATCTTGTTCACATCTCCGAGCCAGCGCAGAATGTTCATACGGTCAAGTCCCCGCGAAATCCAGTCCAAGTACCGGTTCGGCTCCAGAGGCGGCAGCGTCATCAGCACAGGAGAAATACCGTTACCACGGAACAATCCGATAATCGACTGCATCAGGTTACGGAACGAATCAAGCGGCGTTTTGGGCAAATGCGCACCATCAGGGTTTTCAGAAACACTGCTCCACACATAGTCGCAGTCATTGCCCCCGAATTCCACCAGCACAATATCGCCGTCTTCCAGCGGATTGCGTACAAGAGACCGCTCGATACGTTCCAGCGCCTTCTCGGTTGTCATACCGAAACTCGAATGATTCACAATCCGGCTTCCGGTTGCAGTCCCGAAACGGGCGACGCTGTTGTCCTCGAACACCCGGTAGATCTCTTTTTCTTCGTCAAGAACGATACCCTTCAAAACGGAATCGCCCCATACATGTATGCGTCTGTCAGAAATTTTCATAGTTTTATACTCCATTACATATACAGAAGCGGAAAAGAGCAAAAAAGTTGCGGGTTCTGACCGCATGTGATTATACCTACCGGTAAGTATAGCAGGTTACATTATACCTACCGGTAGGTATACCAATACAGTTTGAGGCAGTCTATTCCACGTTGCGCGCTCTTCTCTCTTCGAAGCCCTCTCATGCGCAAGCTCAAGGATCGGCGAACTCAGCTTCCCTACAATACACACTTCTCCGGGTACAGTTTCCTTTCCCGCTATATGCCCGACTGCCGGTTTCATGGTAAAATGCCCCTCATGCAAGACTTCGTCCATCTCCATGTCCATACGGACTACTCCCTTCTCGACGGCGCTTCATCGTTCAAAAAGCTCATATCGCGGGCAAAAGCGCTCGGCCAGAAAGCCATAGCAATCACCGACCATGGAAACATGTTCGGAGCCCTCCGCTTCTACCGCGAATGTATTGAGCAAGGCATGAATCCCCTGATCGGCTGCGAATTCTACGTCGCACCGGGAAGCCGGACCGAACGGGGAGGAAGCGAACATACCAACAAATACTACCACCTGATACTCATCGCCAAAAACGAAGAAGGCTACCGAAACCTTATGGTACTGACCTCGAAGTCCTTCACCGAGGGCATGTACTACAAGCCGCGCATCGACGAGGAGCTCGTCAAGCAGTACTCCGGCGGACTCGTCTGCCTTTCGGCCTGTCTCGCAGGCCAGCTTCCTTCCCTCCTCCTTGCGGGGAAAACCGCCGAAGCGGAAGCCCTCGCCCGCCGCTACCGCGACTATTTCGGCGACGGCAACTACTTTATCGAACTCCAGGACCACGGTATCCGCGAACAGAAAGAAGTTGCGCCCATGCTCATCGCCCTCGCCCGCCGACTCGGCATCCCGATGGTCGTCACGAACGACTCCCACTATGCCGAGCAGAAGGACTACATCGCCCAGGATATCCTCCTGTGCATCGGCACCAAGAAAACGCGCAACGATCCCAACCGCATGCGCTTCGACGGCGACCAGTTCTACCTCAAGGACGCCGACGAGATGGCAAAGCTTTTTCCGGGCTACCCGGAAATGCTATCGAACACCGTCCGCATTGCCGAAATGTGCGACCTCAAGATTCCCAAGCCGGGACCGATTCTACCGATTTACGAGATTCCGAGCGAGTTCCCCGACAAAACCGACTATATAACTTGGATCGTCAACGAAGGCCTCAAAAAACGCTACCCGGTCATCACCGACGAAATCCGCGCGCGCGCCGACTACGAGCTGTCGGTGATCATCAAGATGGACTTCGTCGGCTACTTTCTCATCGTCTGGGATTTCATCGACTGGGCAAAAAAGCACGGCATTCCGGTAGGCCCCGGACGCGGTTCCGGAGCAGGCTCGATCGTCGCGTACGCGATGGCGATTACCGACATAGACCCGCTGCGCTACAAGCTGCTGTTCGAGCGGTTCCTGAATCCGGACCGCATTTCGATGCCTGACTTCGACGTCGACTTCGACTTCGAACGCCGCCAGGAAGTCATCGAATATGTCAGGCAAAAGTACGGCGACGAACAGGTCGGCCAGATTATCACCTTCGGAACGCTCAAACCCAAGCAGGCTATCAAGGACGTCGCACGCGTTCTGGACATCCCCCTCTCTGACGTCAACATGATCACCAAGTTCGTGCCCGACGCGCCCAAGGCCCACATCGCCGACCTTTTCACCGTCAACGAAAAGATCCAGGGATCAGGACAGGGTGCGCACCTCAAGGATGATCCCCGCTTCTCGGAACTCTTCGAAATCGCGGCAGCCCTGGAAGGCGCCAACCGGAACACCAGTCTCCACGCCTGCGGCATGGTTATCGGCCGCACAAAGCTCACCGACTACGTACCGGTCTACAAAGATTCCAAAACGGGGAAGGTCGCGACTCAATATACTATGGATCTTATCGAGGATTGCGGGCTCGTCAAGATGGACTTTCTCGGCCTCAAAACGTTGACGTTGATCCGGCACTGCGAAGACCTGATCCACAAACGGGGCGGGGATCTCGCCGATTTCATGGTCAAGGACCAAAGCGACTCTGATCCGGCGACCTACAAGATGCTCAGCGAAGGCAAAAGCGCCGCGATATTCCAGTTCGAAAGCCAGGGCATGCAGAACATCCTCAAGCGGGCGAAACCCGACAAGATGGAAGACCTTATCGCCTTGAACGCCCTGTACCGCCCGGGTCCGATGGCGTACATCGACCAGTTCATCGAATCGAAATTCGATCCGTCCAAAATCAAGTATCCCGACCCCTGCCTCGAGAACATTCTGGCCGAAACCTACGGCGTCATCGTCTATCAGGAGCAGGTCATGCAGGTCGCCCAGCGGATAGCGGGCTACTCGCTCGGCCAAGCAGACTTGCTCCGGCGCGCCATGGGAAAGAAGAAACCCGAGGTTCTGGCAAAGGAGAAAATCCCGTTCATCGAAGGCGCGGTCAAAAACGGATTCGACGCCGACCACGCCGCGGAAATTTTCGAAATCCTGGTACCGTTTGCCGGTTACGGATTCAACAAGAGCCATGCCGCCGCCTATTCGGTGGTCGCCTACCATACCGCATACCTGAAGGCGAACTTCCCGGCAGAATTCATCGCCGCCAACTTGACGAACGAGATCAGTTCTACAGACAAGCTGCCCGAATACATTGCCGAAGGACGCAAGATGGGAATCCCCATCGATCCCCCGGAGATTAATCGGTCGGAGGCATTTTTCACCGTTGTAGAAGGCCACATCGTCTACGGACTGCTCGGCATAAAGGGACTCGGCGAACAGGCTGCCGAAATGATAGTTGCCGAACGGACAAAAAACGGACCGTATGCGTCGTTCATGGACTTCCTCGATCGGGTCGACCTGCGCACCGTAAATAAAAAGTCGCTTGAAGTGCTGATCCAGACCGGCTGCTTCGACTGTCTGGGAACCTACCGCTCGACCCTCCTGACCAACCTTGAGCGCGCAGTCGAATACGCGTCGCACAAAAAGGAAGCGACCCAGTTCGGGCAGGTTAGCCTCTTTGAGGACACCGGCGTGCAAGAATTTACCGAATTCAAGTTCGACGAAATCGAAGACTGGCCGCAGCTCGAAAAACTGAGGATCGAAAAAGAGCTCATCGGCTTCTACATCTCGGGGCACCCGCTGGACTCGTACCGCAAGGCCTTCGATCGTGCGAGCACCTTCGATATCCGCTTCCCGGAGCGGGGACAGAAGGACAAGCTCTACACCCTCGTCGGCATGGTCAAGACGCTCAGGCC
>SHOL01000181.1 GCA_004294945.1 Treponema sp. | reverse complement strand
TTGGGAGGGAGTTTCCATGGCCAGCAGCGGGATAAAGGAAGCATTCAGAACGGCGTGCAGTATGGGCGATTGTTCGCTGCAGAGCGCTTCCAGCTTTTTTTCGAAAGCCGCCTGATTGTTCATGGCTTCATCCTGCCTGAATTTAAGAAGCAGCGAATGCCATTCTTTTGTAATCGCTTCCTTGACAGACTTCCGGGATTCATTGCACAGCCTGACAATCATCGGATAGACTTTTTCCTTGAGCAGGAAATATCTGACGTTCGTCCGGGACCGGAATGCGAGCAGTTCAGGCAGTGAATGGGATTCGGGATTGCCGGTTTTTGATTTAATGAAGTTTTCCAGATCCGTATTCTTGTACTGACCGAGCAGCGGGATGCCCCGAGAATCGGTAAAGCGGAGGATTGCGTCCATATCGAAAAAGTATGGCGGTTTCTGGAATGCAAGTTCAAGATTTTTGAGTGCCGTCTCGCACTGCAGCTCCTGCTGGACCTTGTTCTTGTAGTAATTGTTCAGATACTCGACGATAAAAACGGACTGCATGAGGGCGGTTTCTTCCGGCGTTTTTTCGTTTTTCTTTGCGTAGTCCTGCCTGATAAACGAACACAGATAACTCCAGAATATAAACGCTTCGCCAGAATGCCGGAAGGCGTCCAGAGAATCGCTCGGTCTGGTCTGAAATTGGGTGAGATAATTCTTTATGGTAATTTCCTTGCCGGGATTCGCCATCATGATGCGTTTCTGGATATAATCGCGCGATTCGTCCTTGCGCAGGAACAGCCGTATTTTTGCGAGCGCCAGCTCCAGAAGCCGTGCAGGCGGCAGGGTTCCCGGATAGAGAAGCGGACTTGTTTCATCCGGAAACATGAGTTGATAGAGTACCCCCGTGGCGCGTTCGGCATCTTCCATAACGTCCGTAAAATCTGTGGTGATATAGACTTGGCGCAGGAGTGCCGAGGGAAAAAGAGAGGGAAGTTCGGAGGGAAGCGGGAAGGGGACTTCGGTGCGCTCCTCGATTTCGCGGTAGCGGGAGGTGAAGCGGTCGATGTAAAATTGGGGCACGAAAATGTAGCGGTGGCCTTTTTGGTCGGTGGTCAGGACGGCGCGCCCTTCGTTCGATAGCCGGTCCAGTTCCTTGAGAACTGTTGTCTGGGTATCTTCGAGCCACTGTGCCAAATCCGGGGCTTCCTGCAGATAGTGACGGGCATATTTTTGCAGATAGTCGGTGAAATCGATCAGTGAGATGCTGGGAGAATTCTGCTTGCCGGTGTATAGTCTGAGAAGAACGGACAGTTCGGTTGGGGTTGCCATGAAAGCAGTCTACTATATTATACTCATTTTCTCAATGTTTCTTGCTCCGCTCGGAGCTGAAGTCCGGGTAATTTTGCAGGAAGGCACTGTGCGTGCCGAGGGTTTGCCCGGTTTTGGGCCTAATATGCTCGCTTCCTGGCGGGGTGTGTACCGGAGTCCTTCCGGCACCGAGATTGCGGTGTTTGCAAGCCGGGAGCAGCTGCTGTTCAACCCGGCTATCTGGAAGCGCGAGCAGTCGGGTGCGTACCGGGCGTATCGGACGGGGAATGAGCGCGACGGGCAGGTGTGGTGTATCGAGCGCAGTGTAGTGATGCGCGACGAGCTGAAAGGCGAATCCCGGTGGTTTTTTTTGGTGCAGAGCGACGGAGCGGTCGCCGATTCCTTTATGCAGTCTTTTGTGGCAGTTTTTGTGCCAAAAACCGAGTTTTTCATTGGGTCGCTGAGGCGTCTGGAGGATCTGAGTTTTCCCGCTGTGCTTGAAATCCGCTGAATCGAGTGCGCCTCTTTTCCAACCGGGCGGGTGTCGGCTACAATCAGGACAAACAGCATCTGAATGGAGTTGCGCGATGTTCTCGAAACGTTTTTCCGGATTGCATCCCTATGTTCCCGGCGAACAGCCCAAAGACCGCCCGTATATCAAGCTGAACGCCAACGAAAATCCGTATCCGCCTTCCCCCGCAGTCAAGCGCGCGCTTGAAGCGTTCGATCCCGCCCGCCTCGCCCTGTATCCCGATCCCGATGCGCAGGAACTTCGGTCTTCTATTGCGGCTGTTGTCGGATGCGGCGTAACGCCCGACATGATTTTTGCCGGCAACGGTTCCGACGAAGTGCTGTCCTTCGTGTTCTACGCGCTCTTCGATTCCGACAAGCCCCTTCATTTTCCCGCGCACACCTACAGTTTCTACCCCGTGTATGCCGGCTATTACGGCATCCCGTTTGTAAAAACACCGCTTCTGGGTGATTTTTCGATCGACACCGACGCTTTGGTCGCAGGGGAGAGTTCGGGCATTATCTTTGCCAATCCGAACGCACCAACGGGAATTTTCATGGATATTGATACTGTACGTTCTATTTTGGTCCGATATCCGTCCGACCGGGCGGTAGTCGTTGACGAAGCGTACATCGATTTCGGCGGCGAAACGGTTGTCCCGCTGATCAAAGAATTCCCCAATCTTGTTGTTATCCGCACCTTTTCAAAAAGCTGGTGTTTTGCCGGCGCGCGGCTCGGGTATGTGATTGCGAATCCGGCGGTGATCCGCGCGGTGTTGACCGTGAAGAACTCGTTCAACCACTTTCCGGTGGACGCGCTTACCCAGGCGATCGGCATTGCCGCGTGCTCCGATGCCGAATATTACCGTTTGATAAACAGCAAGATTATGCGTACGCGCGATTCGTTCGCCTCCGGTCTTTCGGGCGCCGGCTGGGAGGTACTGCCTTCCCGAACCAATTTCGTGTTTGCAAGGAAGGCGGGGCGGACCGGCCGCGAAGTGTACGAAGCGATCAAAAAGGAAGGTATTCTGGTGCGGCACTTCGACATTCCGGGAATTGCGGATTTTGTGCGCATTTCGATCGGAACAGACGAGAACATGGAAACACTGTTTGCTGTCATGAGGCAGATATAACATGCGCCGGATCAGAGGCGCCCGGAGAAGGAGAATGCTATGAAAGTGCTGATTATTTCCGACGGACACGGAGATATCGCCAAACTCGACGCGATAGCCCACGAGTTTAAGGATGCCGATGTGGTTCTCTTCGGAGGAGACTTTGCCCGGTTCGGAGCTCCGGAAACCGGTCTGCCGTATCTTGAGAGCCTGGCCGCCCGGCATGACCAGATTTTTGGCGTGACCGGCAACTGCGACGAACCCGGTTTTGCCGACAAGCTGGAAGAGTACGATATCGGCATCGAGAAAACGCTTTCGTACTTCAATGGTTTGATGCTGTCCGGTTCGGGGGGCGGCTCGAAATTTACGGGTGATACGCCGTACGAACGGGACGACGAAGAGCTTGCCGGAGATCTTGCGCTTGCCGCAAAATCCGCAGCGGCAGATGCCTCTGCGGAGGGCTCGTTCTGGAACAACCTGGTGATCATTACGCACAACCCGCCGAAGGACACCGTCTGCGACCGGGTGAACGCAGGCTTTCACGTCGGTTCGCCGTTGATCCGCGAATTCATCGAGACGTACAAGCCGCTGCTTGCAGTGTCGGGTCATATACACGAGTCTGCCGGCATCGAAAAGCTCGGCCCGACGACGCTGGTGAATCCCGGTTCTCTTGCGCTCGGCTCCTACGCGGTTGCCGAAATTTCGGGCGGCGGGAAGACGCCCTTCCAGCTTGCATCGATCGAATTGAAGAAGATCGGTTGACAGTTCCGCAGTCCGCGCCCGGTTACCCCGGGGGGCGCTGCTGGATCGGCTTTTTATTGCTCCGCAGCCCGCAGCAGGCGGTAGAGCGTTTCATTGACCGGTGCGCTTATGCCGTGCTTTCGGCTCAGTTCCAGCACGGTTCCGGCGAAAAGCTCCACTTCCGTTTTTCTGCCTGCTTCGATGTCCTGGCACATGGATGTTTTTCCGTCGTCCGAAAGCGAATCGATAACTGCGTAGATTCCGGCGAATTCTGCTTCCGAGAGTGTTATCCCCTCGGCCTTTCCGATTGCGATGACTTCCCGCATTGCATCCTCGAACAGCTCTTTTGCCTCGGGAACGGGTGTGCCGGTTTTCAGGAGACGATACGGTTTGCGAAGCACTGCGGTGACCTGATTGATGCCGACGTTCATCATGAATTTGTACCAGAGCCGGTTCAGCATATCGACCGGAACGTGATACCCGATGCCCGCCTTGTCGAAAAAATCTGCTATGGCGCCAACCCTTTCTGAATACGGACGCGACGCCTGCATTCCCGGATCGGTTCCCGGCGTGTCCGCCGGTCCGTTTTTCGCGTCGCCGAAGAAAATAACCCCTGTTTTCGAGAATGTGGTGCGGTTCTCTTCGTGGCCCGCGTCCGTTCCGATGATCATGGCATAGGGAATGCGTTCGGCGCCAAAAGCTTCGCCGAGAATTCGCTCGCTCGAAATACCGTTCAGCAGCGACAACATACGGGTGTTCGGACCGATATGGTTTTTCAGGTCGGCTATGACCGCTTCCAGGTGGTGAAACTTGCAGGCAACAATGACCAGATCGGGCTCCGAACTGGAAGCTGCATCGGTGAGCGCAAACGTGCAGGGCGTACCGTTGATGACAAACCCGTCTTTCCGGTATCGTGCGAGCCGTTCTCCGGATGCGAGCACCGAGACCGCTCCGCTCATAGTCTGTTCGATTTGCCAGGCGACCATCGAGCCGATGGCACCCGCTCCGGCTATCAGCACTGTGCGTATTTCCTTCATAGTCTCGCTCCTTGTTTTTTGTTCAGGGTTTTTATAGTATAGAAT
>SHOL01000180.1 GCA_004294945.1 Treponema sp. | reverse complement strand
CTACACGCGCAAGGTCAATGTCGATGCCCGAGGCGCGCAATTTATCGGCAATCTCGGCATTCCGCCGGTTGCGGTCGGCAATCAGCGCATCAAGGAGCGCGAGGAGGTCAGGATGGAAGGTTTTCAGACCGAGCCCGAGCAGATGGCACTCCCCCGGCTTCCAGTCGATGTCAAGTTCAACACCAGGAATAATCCTTATTCCTGGTGTTGAGCAATTAACCGCCGGGATTATCCGGATATGAGGTGCCTGCGGCGACGCCGGCGCGGTGAAATCGGAGGCCGGCGCGGTGAAATCGGAGGCCGGACCCCGAGGGGCGTCTTTTGTTCGTGCGATATCCTGATCTGATGGCGCGCCAGGCATCGGCGAAGCCGCTTCGATGGCGGGCTTTTCGAGGGCAGCGGCTGCCTCAATTGCTTCGGCTATTCCTGCCACGGTGTCGTGGTCGGTGATGGCAAGGACGGTGATTCCGGAGGCCGCCGCGTGGCGCACCAGATCGGAGGGAGTATAGGAGCCGTCGGAGGCGCGGGTGTGGGTATGCAGGTCGATCATTGCCCGAATACTACCAGAAAAATGGACTAACAGCCAATTAGTGTGCTATACTCGGGTTATATTGATCTCGAGGGGTAGTTATGCCAAAAGCCGTTCAATACAAGCCCAATTCGGTCATATATTTTGCGGGGGACGTAGACGAACGAGTGTTTCTGCTGCAAAAAGGCCGTCTGGCGCTGACTTCTACAGACATTGAAACCGGCAAGCAGGTTACTGAATATATACGGGAAGGCGAGTTTTTCGGAGTTAAATCGGCGCTCGGGCACTTCCCGCGCGAAGAAAGTGTTATGGTTATTTCCGATTCGATTGTCCTTTCGTTTACTACGGTGGAATTCGAGTCGTTCGCCCAATCAAATACCCGCATTATCATGAAAATGCTTAAAGTGTTCTCGAATCAGCTGCGCCATATCCACCGGCAGATCGAGTCGCGCCTGCACAGCGAAGAGCAGACGAATCCCGAGGACGGCATGTACTCGGTGGCCAAATGCTTTTTCGGTTCGCAGCAGTATCAGGCCGCGGCGGAAGTGGCGGCGCGGTATCTGAAGCTGTACCCGGCCGGGAAATACACTGCCGAGATGAAGCAGATTGCGCAGAACACACTAACGTCTCCGCACGGCTTTGGCGAATACCAGTGCCCGGACGGCGGCGCTTCGGGTGCTGCTTCCGGAAGCCCGGGTGCTGAGGGACGAAGATCGACCGGACTGGTCGGCAACGATCCGAATCTTGCCATGACGCTCGCGGACGGGCTTGCGGGCCAGGGAAAGTGGGATGAAGCCTACAAGCAGTATCATTCCGTTATAGAGTCCGGTCCGTCGCCGGTGCTCGGCAAGGCCTATGTCGGGGCAGGACGATGCCTGTACGAGCAGGAAGAATACGTCCGCTGCGCGCAGCTGTTGAGCGGGTTTATCAGTGTCGACCCGAAGTCGCTTCAGATGGGCGAGGTGCTGATGTACCTCGGTATGGCATACCAGAAGATGGAACAGAACGACAAGGCCAAGGCTTTTTATACCAAAGCTCTTACCATGGCAGGACCGCTGGTTGCGCCCAAAATCCGCGAACTGCTCGCAACGGTTGGAGGTTGATTCATGAGCGACGTTTTTGCGGCGTTTTCCCGCTTTGCCAAAATATTCCCGAAAGGGACGGTCATTTTTTCCGAGTTCGAACCCGGTGACTGTTTTTACCTGATTCAGACCGGACGCGTGCAGCTGATCAAGATTGTGAACGGTTTTCAGAAGAATCTGGATATTTTGCAGCCTTCTGAAATTTTTGGCGAGATGGCGATTCTGGAGAATTCCCCGCGATCGGCTACGGCCATTGCCTACGACAATGTGAAGGCGCTCGAGTTCAACAAGGCGAACTTCGAGGTGCTGATGATGGGCAATCCGGCTATTGCTATGAAGCTTTTAAAGACGTTCGTAAAGCGCATATTCGCCCAAAAGCGGCGGTTTATGATCCTTACCATTCCGGACAAGATGGCCCGCGTAGCCGACGTATTCCTGATGCTGGAGGAAACCCAGCCGACTCCGGACCGCTCGGCCGATTTCCGCTCGTTCCAGACCACGGTCGAGGACGTAGCGCGCTGGGCTGGCCTGCCGGTGAACGAGGTGCAGGACGAGCTGAACCGCTTTGCCGACCAGGGAAAGATAGAAATCTACGATGACCACATCGTGGTCAAGCATTTGAGCGAGCTGAACCGCTATGTCAGCGCCCGCCGCAACAAGGATCTTTAATTCGGGGCAGTTTTCAGGGCGCCGGGCAGACGTTGGGGCGCGCCGGGCATCTGGACGGTTTTTCGGGTGGTTTTCAGGGCAGCTTTGTTTTGCGGGGTCGTCTGCAGGGTCGCCGGGCGTCTGCAGCGTTGCAGAGGCGCCGGATGGATTTTTCTGGTTGTCAGGCAAACGTTGCGACACACTGCAATCCTGAAAGTGCGGAAGTCCGCGGACGAGGCGCCAGCCAGTTTTCAGGGCGGTTTTCCGGGCGCCTTGACGCACCGGGCAGACGTTCGGGCGCGCCGGGGTGGTTTTCAAGGCGGTTTTTCGGGCGCCTTGACGCACCGGGCAGACCTTTTGTATACTGCTCCCGTTATTTACGCCATGCCAAGATAGCTCAGTCGGTAGAGCAGCACCCTCGTAACGTGCAGGTCAAGAGTTCGATTCTCTTTCTTGGCTAGAAAAAACAACCGGTCCAACAGGGCCGGTTGTTTTTTTTATAGGACAAGAAAGAGAATCGAAACGAAGGGAGCGCCGAGCGCTGCGAGGATGAGCGGCCAAGCATGCCCGGTTCGCCGAAGGCGAACACGTTGATACATTTCCAATAGGCAAACGGACCGCAGGGACGTATGCCCGGTTCGCCGAAGGCGAAATTCGGGCAGAACTCATGATAAAGCGGATATGGATTGTTGCTGATCGTGAAAACTGGGAGACCTTGACCAATTTATATAATTAGAGGATCTTATATCCAGCAGACCCGCCGGGCTTAATTTCTCTGGAATAAGGGAGACAGCTTACTTCGGCGGGTATTTTATCGACGTATTTTCTAACGGCCAAACATCCTTGTCAAAGTATTCCTTTTTCTTTCCAGCTATCATCCATATCAATTTGGCATCACTTCGTCCCAGGGAGGGAAAATCCCCAGCTTTGATCTGTTTTACCAGATCAATAATCCGCAAACAAGTAATATCATCTACTCCAGTATTTAAAACTGAATCTATAATCGGCTGAAGATCCATTTCGTCTGTTGCGAAAATGGGGATGAACCGTGTTTTTGCGAAAGAGAGAGAAGCTACTTCTCCTCTGTTTTTTCCGGGCTTGTCCGGATTCATCATACGATTTGCCAACAATGTCCAGGTGGCTTTGTATACTATAGATTCCGCAACGTCAAGATCACTCTTGTCAACAATCTGCATGCACCCTTCAGAAATCAGACTATCTATCTCTTGACTTCCGCAGACAGCAGGATCTCGTCGTATACAATGCGATGGATGTAGACCATATCGGCAAGCAAGGGAAATAATATGCAAAGATATGGATACTTAGTACTATCTCCAAGCTTGTTGATAAGCCCGAATCCACAATGATTTCCCTGTAATGCACTGCCCCTATTCCTCCATCAATGCATCCAGCTCATCATCTGAAGGCCTGTCCAGCCTTTCCTCATCCGGAATGCCCATTTCTGCCGGAGAGGTATTGGCAAACGCAAGAAGGTACTCGAGCTTTGCACGACTTATCTGGCCCTGTTCATAGACTGAAAGAGCGTTGTCTATCAGATTATCCAATGAAATCTTGTTACTCCGCTCTATGAGATCAATCCCGAGTCGTTTGCGTATTCGGAAAACCTTTTTCTCGGGAAGCAGAAGAAACTCTCGGCATTGTGCTGCCGAGATCATTTGTATTTCTGCCAGTCGTTTCACCATTGTTCGATAGGGTACGAGAAAAACACGAGCGAGCCTGACTACAGTATATTCGTCAATTTTTTCCTCATCAATCTTTCGTTGACGGATTTCCTGACGCAATAACAGCTCGGGAACCAGAAACTCTGCTGCAAAACGATTTGCCATCAACTCAGGCTTGGGGATATTGGTAGTTCGTTCTTCCAACTCCGAAGCCAGAATGAGCTCCTGTTCATGATTGAACCACAAATGATACAACTCATGTGCGGCTGTAAATACTTGTTTGTCAAAGTCGATGGACGTATTGATGCAGACGAAAGACTTGCCGTGAATTCTCTCGAAAAACCCCCAGACATCCTCATCCTCCAGAGGGTAAAAGAGAATCCTGCAGTTTTGGTTAAGTATTTCGAAAACCTGTTCGCCCAGAATGTCATTTTGTTTGTTGAAGAAGGCAAGCTTCCCGTTAGCCTGTTCTCGTACCAGAAGGCATTCTTTATGGGAAAGAAGATTTTCTGTCAAATCAATACCCCTCCAGGATCTCATCCAGAAAGAGAAGCTCGTTGATTACTTTCTGCAAGCCTGAAATTTTATCCCGAGTGTTTTCGCTGTGAATTTCTCCCATAAAACTGAATGCTTCAACATCTTCTGTCCTCGTTTTCACTTGTAGAAGCTCATCGACAGAGATAGCAAAAGCATTCGCAATACGTGAAATTTCTGCCACATTAATGGCCTTGGAGCCTGATATGATTTTGCTCATCACCTGCTTTGAAACCCCAAGCTTGTCTGCGAGGCCTTGTTG
>SHOL01000179.1 GCA_004294945.1 Treponema sp. | reverse complement strand
AGTCGGGACAGATCGACGCAAACTTCTTCCAGCACGTGCCGTACATGGAGTCGTTCAACACTGACAAGGGCTTCCATCTGGTCAGCGTCGGCGGCACCCACGTCGAGCCCCTCGCACTTTATTCGAGGAAGCATGCGTCTGTCGACGCGTTCCCCGAAGGCGCGACCATCGCGATTCCGAACGATCCGACCAATGAAGGACGCGCGCTGCTCCTCCTCCAGTCGGTCGGGCTCATCACCCTCGATGCCGCCGCCGGGCTCACCGCGACTCCGATCAATGTGACCGCAAACGCGAAGAAGTTCCAGTTCAAGGAAATCGAAGCGGCATCGCTGCCCCGCGTTCTTGAAGACGTCGACGGTGCGGTCATCAACGGCAACTACGCGCTTCCCGCCGGGCTCGCCGCGAACAAGGACGGAATCCTCATTGAAGGCGCCGATTCGCCGTACGTGAACATCGTAACCGTCAAAGCCGGAAACGAAGCCGATCCGCGCATCCAGGCGCTGATGAAGGCCCTCACCTCCGACAAGGTCCGCGAATGGATCAAGGTGAAGTATCCGAACGGAGACGTCGTCGCGACGTTCTAAGAAAAAGCAGACCTAAAGCGCGGCGGGATACTATCCCGCGCGCTCCGGCCTGCGCACTGTACGGCTGCATTCTGCCAGGCAGTGCGCGAATCGGTGCGGGCGTACAGTGTGTCGGCCCGCACCGATTCACAGCCCGTCTCGGGCAGCAGCTTGTCAGCCCGGCGCGCACTGCTCGACAGGATTCTGTCGCGCAGTGCGCATTACAAGCCCGCGGCCTGGATTTCAGCCCGCGGCTTGAATTTCAGCCCGCGCCCGGCATCCCGGCTGGCCGCTCGGGGCGGCTCCCGACCCGGCGCGCAAAGTGCTTGCGGAGTTGAGCTGAGGGGAACACGGGGGCTTTCTATTCTTCCTTAAGGTACAGCTGCATCAGCATGACAAATGCGTATATCTGTTTGTACACTTCTACAACCCATTGTTTTATCGGGCGGTCCGCGTACATATCGAGTTCTTTCCAGTTCGTAATAAGCTCATGCGACGATTTATCGTAATCTTCCAGAATCGCCTTCAAATTTCGGGCGATTATTACAAAGTGCTGCGATCCTTGAGTCAAATACGTTAGCACTTTATCGTTTATATCTTTAAGCTGTGTCCTCAGCTGCTTGACCACTTCTTTGTCGCGTTCTGCACGAGCAAGCATGTTCCGCAACTTAATCCCAAGTTCGTCGTCTTCGGCAAGCGAATCATCAAAAGCGGTAATCTGGTCAGAAAGTTCAAGCAGCGCATGAAAACTGCTGGAATAATTTGCAGAGAGAGACGCCAGCGACCATTTTCCGCGCACCAGAAAAAGATCGGTCAGGGCGCGAATATCCCGCTTGAAATAATCGATCAAAAACGCTTTCAGATAATTCAGCTCTTCCACATACAGAAATCCGCTCAGCATTTTCTTCTCATATTGGGCATTCGCGCGCTCTGCATAGTTCTTGAGCCGTACAATCGAATCGGTACCAAAAATCTGCTTGAGCAGTTCCGATGCCTTGCTGTTCCTATTCTCCTGCTGCATTTGCTGAATGACAATTTCCGTAGAAGTCTTAAGCTTGGCCAGATAACTGTCTACAATCTTGTCTGTTACCGGTTCAAACCTGGTCTGCCAGGATGGATCTCCCGACAGGTGCCTGACAACCTGATCAAGGTACCCGGATTTTTTCAGTTCTCCGATCGCATTCAACAGTTTGTTCCAGGATCCTATCGCTACCGGTTCAACTTCCCGGTAACTCTTCAGGATAGCAAAAATACCGGGCCAGTCAGCATCAAGCGGAAGTGCATAAGCAACAAGGGCAAAATCCTTCAGATCTTCCAGCACATATTCGCCGCGGATAGTTTCATATTTTGGAGTATAGGAAAACGTCCTTTCAGGACATCCGGAATCGAATTTTTTCAATAAAAAGTAGTAGTCAAACGAAACAAAATTGGCAAACAGCTCGATCTGGGAATACAAGGTATCGATTTTCCTGATCTTGTCGTTGTCAAAACCGCTCATAAACGCAGCCAGTTCGTTTTTTACCTGTGTAGAAAGATCCTTCGGCGATACTGTTTTCGATCGTTCCTTGATCGCTTCCTCTGTCAGCTTTCCGCGAAGCACATTCTGATTCTCTGAAAATCCCGCTTCCACAGTAATATTCTTCAGAACAGTCGACGCGTTGGCATTTGCCATAATCAGTTGGGCATTTCCGACAACCTTATATACATCGTAGAAAAATTTTCCCATTCCGGGAAGCGCTTCCTCCGTGCCAGGCTTGTACCATTTATAGCGACTTTTCGACAATTCCTTGCCTATTGCTTTCAGCTGCTTTCTTTTGATTGCAGCCGGGTCGGTCGCAGAAATAAAAATACTGAGCAGTCGCTGAAAAAAATTTTCCTCTTCTTCTGGCATACGTATAACTATGTAGGAAAAAAAACAGCCTGTCAACAAAACTAAATCTGTGAAACATTTCACAGTGAAACACATTTTTTCATTGACATTTTTTTCCACACAGGATATACTGCCCGTGAAATTATTCACAGTCTGAATACATACAAGGAGGTACCGGATGGCCATTCCAAAACCTGCAGCAGAACGTCTTTCCCAGCTTGCACGATTGCTCGAACAAAGCACCCGCCCCGACAAGCCGGTATCCTCCACCGAACTGGAACAGCTTACCGGCTGGTCCAGCCACACCATACGCAAAGACATTTCCGCACTTGAAAGCAATGCCGACTTTTCCACTACTGCAGGCTACACACCGGCCGCCCTGGCTGCCGCTATCCGGGAAAAACTTGGCTATACCGACGAAGAGAGCAAGTGCTGCATCGTCGGCCTCGGCCAGCTCGGCACTGCATTTCTGGACTACCCGGCCTTCCGCGGCAGCCCGTACACGCTGTGCGCAGGCTTCGACTCGAACGTAAACCGCATCGAAATCCTCAAGGCGCCTTTCCCGCTGTTCCCCGCATACCGCATGAAGGAACAGATACCCCGCCTCGGCATCACGTTCGCAATCCTGTGCGTACCGGGCGAACAAGCCCAGAGCACCGCCGACAAACTGGTCGAATGCGGCATCCGCGGCATCGTGAATTTCACCACCTCCATACTGACCCTTCCGGCCGGAGTCGAAGTGGAAAACGTGTCTCTCGTCGACGCCCTCGGCCTTCTTGCGGCCAGGCTCGCCATACATACCGTAAAATCAAACCCCACAAGGAGCGAAAAATGAACAGAGTGTACAATTTCTCGGCAGGACCTTCCATGCTGCCCCTCGAAGTCCTCCAGCGCGCAGCCGCCGAAATGCTGGACTGCAACGGAACCGGCCAGTCCGTTATGGAAATGAGCCACCGCTCGAAAGCCTTCGAGCCGATCATTGCCAACACCGAAGCCCTTCTCCGCGAGCTCATGGGCATCCCCGCACACTACAAGGTGCTCTTCCTGCAAGGCGGCGCAAGTCTCCAGTTTTCCATGGTACCGCTTAACCTCAAGAAAACAGGCAAAGCCGCCTTTTTCGACACCGGCGTCTGGGCTGGCAAAGCGATCAAGGAAGCAAAAAAGTGGATGACGGTCGACATCGTCGCCTCATCAAAAGACAAAAACTACACCTACATCCCGAAAGTAGCGAAGGTCGAAGGCGATTACGACTACGTTCACGTCACCTCGAACAACACCATCTTCGGCACCAAAATGAACGCCTTCCCGGACACCGGCACCATTCCGCTTGTGTGCGACGCCTCCTCGAACATCCTCTCCGAAGCGATGGACGTCTCGAAATTCGGCATCATCTATGCGGGAGCCCAGAAAAACCTCGCCCCTGCAGGAGTGACCGTCGTAATCATCCGCGAAGACCTCATTCGCGGCCCCAACAACGCGGCAGCCGGAGACCTTCCCGCAGACGTACCGACCATGCTCCGCTACGACACCCATGCCGACGAAGGTTCGATGTTCAACACCCCGCCGTGCTACTCCATCTACGTCATGGGTCTGGTACTCGAATACGTCAAAAAGATGGGAGGCGTCCCTGCAATGGCGACGCTCAACAACCAAAAAGCAAAAATTCTGTACGACTTTCTCGATTCCAGTTCGTTCTTCAAGGCGACCACAGCAAAAGAAGACCGCTCTCTTATGAATATCCCGTTTGTCACCACCATCGACAACAAGGAACAAGCCGAAGCAGTCAACAAGAAATTTGTTTCCAAAGCAGCCAAGGCAGGTCTCGTGAACCTCGCCGGACACCGACTCGTCGGCGGCATGCGCGCATCCATCTACAACGCAATGCCGGTCGAAGGCGTCAAGGCGCTCGTCGCCTTCATGAAGAAGTTCGAAGAAGAAAATAAATAGGAGAAACCGATGTACAAGATCCAGACTCTAAACAAGATATCCGCGGAAGGCCTTGCCCTGTTTCCCCGCGACAACTATGAAATCGCAAGCGAAATCCTCAATCCGGACGCGATTCTGGTCCGCTCTGCGGAAATGGGAGAAATGGCGCTTCCCGAAACTGTAAAAGCCGTCGCCCGTGCCGGAGCCGGAGTCAATAATATCCCGGTCGCCAAATACACCGAAAAAGGCATTGTCGTGTTCAACACTCCCGGCGCCAATGCGAATGCCGTCAAGGAGCTCGTTATTGCGGCAATCCTGTTTTCCAGCAGACCTGTCCACAAGGCAGCACTCTGGGCTAAAAACCTTGCCGGCAACGGCGACCAGATTC
>SHOL01000178.1 GCA_004294945.1 Treponema sp. | reverse complement strand
CGACGGGCGACGGGGGCTCCGTTTCCTTTTCAGTTTCGGACACCGGGCCGGGAATTCCATCCGAACAGCTTCCGCATCTTTTCCAGCGGTTTTCGGCTGCCTCGTCAGCTGGCGGCACGGGGTATTCCGGTTTTGGAATCGGCCTTCCGCTGTCTGCCGAAATCGTAAAAACCCTCGGCGGCAGGATTTCGGTCGAAAACATGCCGCAAGGCGGCTGCCGTTTTACCGTTACCTTTTCCGCATGGCAGGGTCCGGTCGACTTGCCTTCCGATACTGCCCCCGATGTGGGTCCTTCTGCGCGTGCTCCCGGGTGGATGGATGGAACGATGCCTGCAGGGCTCCGGTCTTCGCGGGTTCCGGTGCTGTTAGTGGACGATGATGTCGACATGCTCTCGTTTCTGGCCGAGATGCTTTCCAGGACTTTTACCGTCATTACCGCGGCGTCGGGCGCGGAAGCAGTTACCCTGATAGAGGACGGCCTCAGACCCCGGGTTATCGTGTCGGATGTGATGATGGAACCGATGGACGGTTTTGCGCTTCGCGAGCGAATTTCCGGAATGGATGCGTGCGCGGGAGTGCCGTTTCTGTTTCTTTCGGCAAGAGCCGATCCGGAAGTGCGCAAGAGCGGCTTGTCGGCAGGCGCCGTCGACTATATTTTGAAGCCCTTCAGCGTGGAGGAGCTTGTTGCCAAAATAGCCTCTCTTGCGTCCCTGTCCCAGGCAGAACGGGAGCGGCTGGAGCGCAAGGTGATTGAAGCCCTGCGCGCTCAGGATGCGCCGCCGTCTCCGGCAGCTGTCGACTGGCGCGTGCGTGCCCGGGAAATGGGCATGACACAACGCGATCTTGAAGTGCTGGATCTGGTGATCCGCGGAATGAGCGACAAGGAAATAGCCTACGAACTTGCCTGTTCTCCAAGAACTATATCGAACCGGATTTCGGCTTTGCTGAAAAAAACGGCAACCCCTTCCAGGGTTGCCCTTATCGCGCTGCTTACCCGCCGCGCATAACGTGCGTCCTTTCAGGACACTTTCCAGCACGATCCTGTTGCATCCCGCGCGCAGGACTCGGCTTTGCCCGTTTTAGTGCACTGGTAGCAGATTTCGTTTGCGCACGCTTGTCCGGAGAAAAGCTGGACAAGGTTCGACAGCGTGGTTCGTGCAATCTCTCCGAGCGCTTCTTCTGTCAGGAATGCCTGGTGCGAGGTCAGCAGCACGTTCGGAAACTGTATCAGCCGCGCGAGAACATCGTCGCGAATCGGTGACAGCGACCAGTCTTCAAAAAAGTACTGGTCTTCTTCTTCGTACACATCAAGGCCCGCTCCGCGTATTTTTCCGTCCTTGAGCGCTTCCACGAGCGCTTTTGTATCGATCAGTCCGCCGCGTCCCGTGTTGATCAGTATTGCGTTCGGCTTCATTTTGGACAGTGTGCCGGCATTGATCAAATACCGGTTTTCCGGTGTAAGCGGGCAGTGCAGGCTGATTACGTCGGATCTGCTGAACAGTTCTTCGCGGGAAACATATTGTGCGCCGATTTTCTCCGCAAAAGCAGTGTCCGGATACAGATCGTCCAGCAACACCTTCATGCCAAAACCCGACAATATCTGCGCGAACGCCTTTCCTATTTTTCCAGTTCCAATGACGCCGCCTGTCTGCCCGTACAGATCACGGCCGACAAGACCGTTCAGCGCGAAGTTACCGTCTCTGGTCCGGTTGTAGGCGGTATGTATTCGCCGATTGAGCGTTTGAAGCAGAGCCGCTGCGTGTTCGGCAACCGCATGGGGCGAGTAGGCCGGAACCCGGCAGACGCGGATCTTGCCCCAGACCGCCTCCAGATCGACATTGTTGTAGCCGGCGCACCGGAGCGCTATTGTACGGATGCCGGCAGTTTCCAGTGCAGTAATAGTCTCCGCATCGATGTGGTCGTTTACAAAGACACATACCGCATCGTGCCCTGCGGCAAGTGCTGCAGTAGCGGGTCCCAGCTTTGATTCAAAAAAACTGAAAACAAACTGTGTATCGGAAAAGACCGGTTCTTTCGACGAACGCTCGAAATATTCACGGTCGTAGGGTTTTGTGTCAAAAAAAGCAATGCGGATAGTATCCATGTTTTCTTCTCCTTGCAGTCAATATACTGTCAAAAGTTACACAGTGCAAACAAAATGTACCCAAAACAAAAAAGGACCCTGAGCCGTTTTTTAAAAAAAGTCTGTTGCTTTTCCCGATACGCTTTTCCCCGATGCGTTTCCCCGGGGGCAAAAAAAAAAGAACGGTTCGCAATGAACCGTTCTTGTGGGCAATACTGGGATCGAACCAGTGACCCCTACCATGTCAAGGTAATACTCTAACCAGCTGAGCTAATTGCCCGATTGCATCCGTTACCGAATGCTCGGATACCATATCAGCTTTCAAAAAAAAGGTCAAGCGAGCTTCCTGCCGAAGCACCGTGAATCACACTCCGCTGCTCCGGGGCGGCAGATTCCGGTTTATTCGAACAGTCGACCAAGACCGCCGATCACCGAGCCCTCATCGCGGGAGCTTCCGCCCATTTTCGGCATGTGCCGGAGAATGCGGTCGGCAAGGCGCGAGAAGGGAAGACTCTGCAGGTAGACCGTTCCGGTTCCCTTGAGCGTCGCAAGGAAGATACCCTCGCCTCCGAACACCATCGACTTGAGGCTCCCGGTAGTTTCGATCGAATACTCTATTCCCCGGGTAAAGCCAACGATACAGCCGGTATCGACCCGGAGCATTTCTCCGTTGAGCCGTTTTTGCACCACTGTGCCTCCCGCATGGATAAAGGCGAGCCCGTCGCCGGAGAGCGTTTCCAGAATAAAGCCTTCGCCGCCGAACAACCCGGTGCCGATCTTCCGGTTGAACGTAATATCAAGGCTGGTTCCGTAGGCGGCGCACAGAAACGCGTCCTTCTGGCACGTAAAGACCCCTCCGTGCTGGGCGAGGTCTATGGGAATAATTTTTCCCGGATAGGGTGCCGCAAAGGCGACCCGCTTCTTGCCCTGACCCCGGTTGGTAAAATGAGTCAAAAAGAGCGATTCGCCGGTCAACGCCCGCTTGCCGAGCGTAAACATCTTGCCAAGCATGGACTGATCCGCTTCGGTTCCGTCGCCAAGCCGGGTTTCGAACGAAATACCGTCTTCCATATAGTTCATCGCGCCTGCTTCGGCAATAACCGTTTCTGCCGGGTCAAGTTCGATTTCTATAATCTGCATGTCGTCGCCGAAAATCTGATACTCAAGAGTGTGGGATCTCATCATTCCTCCATTCGGAAAGGCGTGCGGGGATTTTCTCCGCATACATTCCAGTCTACTATACCCCGGGTTTCTTTGTACAGAAACCAGAAGCTCTTTTAAAAGCAACCGACTTTTCAAATCGGCTCATCTGCTCATCGGCTCATCGGCTTAATCTTCTTGACTTTACACGGACAAACACCGAAAATTGACAAATGATTAATACCGTACTGACCAATGTACTCGCCGCGATTACAACAATGTTGATGATCCTGTCCCTGATACAGGCATTCGGCTATCGCTCCCGGGCAAATACGGTGTATGCGCTTTCTCTGGTACTGCTTGAATGTGCGTTTCTTTTCTATAATATCCCTTCCGGCCTCCTGCCTTCGCCGGTTCCCTGGCTGATCGTCTGCATGCTCTCCGCCGCCTATTTTCTGCAAACAGTCGCGCTCCGTCTGATGCTCGGGCGAACGGATTGCTGGCCTGCCAGGTTCACGGTGTATGCAGCACTCTGCATCATTGCCGTGTTTTTTTTCTGGGTGTTCAATTTACCCCATTATTGGCGGTCGCTCAGCGCTTCCGCAATGATCAGCCTTGCAGCAGCCGAATCCCTGAACGCCCTGTATACCGAACGAACGAATTTCCGGGGTACGCTGCTCATACCGGTTATAGTCGCCTATCTGCTTTTTTTGCTTGCCCACGCCGTCCGGATTGTGCTCGTGCTTGTGACCGCGAACACCTACCAGGAGTTTATGGGCGCGAACGCCGTTACAACCGGAGTGTTCATACTCACCATTTTGTTTTCCGTGCTTTCCTGGGGCCTGTTCAGCATCCTCAAGACTTCAATCCTGATGGAAGAACGCGACAGCCAGCGTGCAATGCTCGAACGCCTTGCGCTGACCGACAAGCTTACGGGCATACGAAACCGCAATGCGCTTGACCAGATCCTTCAGTCAGAAATGTACGCCCAGGAGCGGTATCGCAAAAACCTTTCAGCAATTTTGGCAGACATCGATTTTTTCAAGAATGTAAATGATACCTGGGGCCATGACACGGGCGACGTCGTACTCAAAGAGACAGCAAAACGGTTGGCGGCTTCGATCCGCGAAGCTGATCACCTGTTCCGCTGGGGCGGCGAAGAATTCCTGATCGTGCTGCCGGAAACCGGCCTTGCGGGTGCTGTCGAAACGGCAGAAAAAGTGCGCCTTGCGGTGTCTGCGACTCCGATTGTACCGGTCGGCACTGTGACCGTCAGCTTCGGGGCAGCTTCGCGAGATGACGGAGAAACTGAAGAAAGCTGGTTCAGGCGGCTCGATCGGGCGCTGTATCTGGCAAAACAAAACGGAAGAAACCGTGTGGAGGCGGCTGCGCCGGCTGGTGCTTCAGGACACTGCCTTGCGCCCGAAATTATACTTGGATGGAAAAAAGAATGGGACTGCGGCAATGCGACGATCGACGGTGAACACCGGGCTTTGGTACAAGCCGGTAACCGGCTGCTGAACCG